>JAFDDH010000008.1 GCA_019310975.1 Deltaproteobacteria bacterium
CTCGCGCTCTTTCCCGATCACGCGAAGCTCTCGGACAGCCCCGTGCTCTGCCTCGAAGCGGAGCGGCAATGCGCGCTCGAGCGAGACCACCTCGTCAATCTTGAAGTGCACCAACCGGCGGGCGCCGGGGAAGCGCTCGATCTCTTGGGAGTCCCAGTCGATCCGGGCTCGCCCGGTGAGCTGAAGCAAGTCGCCGCGCTCGAAGTCTACGAAGAGCAGGCCGGCCCGCGGGTCCATGACCAGGTTCCCAAGCGTGTTGAAGTGATTGTTGCCGGCGTAGTCGGGGAAGACGATCTCGCTCGTGCCTGCGATCCGAACGAAGCCGGGGGAGCCGCCGCGATGCGAGGCGTCCATGCCGAACACCTCGCTCTCGCCGCTGGCACGGAAGCCGGTCGCAATGAAGAAGGTGTCGGCTCGCTGGATGAGCTCCCGCTGGCCTGCGGACAAGCTCGAGGCGCGGGTGGCGCGTCCGGGCAGGGTTCCGGACGGGGCGCGACGCCAGCGCCTCTGCGTGATGTACTGCGGACAGTTTCCGAAGCCCTGCTCGACCGAAAGAACGAATCCTCCCGCTTCCCGGCCGGACAGCTGGCCGTTGACCCGGTTGCGGCGTCGGGTGTGGAGCTCGATGCCGAGGAGCCCGATGTCGTCTCCGCTCTGCAGCCCATCGCTCAATGCGTCGCCGGGGGAGGGGAGCGCGGCGATGCGCAGGGTGCGTGGGTCGGGTGAAGAGACAAAGCCAGGCTCCTCGGCAAGCAGCGTGGCCCACGGGCGTCCCGCGGAATCGCGGGCTGCCAGGACGAGGAAGGGAAGCTGCGAATAGAACGCCCGATGCTCCTCGGGGAGGTAGGACCGAACCACCCGACGCGCCCACGGCTCGATCTCATCGCGCACCCCGAGCCCTGTTTGAATGCGCTGCTCTCCCTCGTGGAAGGGAGAGGCTGCCGGGCTCCCGTCGGCTTCGGGCTCCGGTGCGTGCAAGCTGCGCTTGGTCTCGGTCATGACCTCACCTCGGTGTTCTCGGGGAGTCGTGCGGGGTCCCTAGACGGCCGGGTAGTCCGGTACCTCGCCGACCTGTCGGTGATGGAGCGCCTCCAGGAAGAAACGCCGAGCTGCCGCGACGTCCGGCACTGTGAGTCCCAGGTGCTGAAAACCTCGTGCAGCCCTTGGGTTCATTGTGTGAGCAGGTGCTCTTGGCAGATCTGCCCAATCAACCTCACGCGACCCGTCTCGAGGAGGTCGATTACGGCCGCCACCACATCCCGATCGCTCGCGCCGGTTGCACTGAGCTCGATCACAAGATCGAGAAGCGTGATCGTGGGCGGGGGCTCGGAAGCCGAGCGGCGGACAAGGTCACGAGAATGCGGGACTCGGCGATTCAGCATCGGCGAGCGTCACCCAGGCTGCCGGCCGGCCGCCTCTCAATCGTCGGCTCGCTTGGCGTCGACCTGGCTACCCGGCTGGGATCCAGCTCTTGGAACCTGGCTTGCCCGATCGAGGTGTAGGCATGCGTGCTTAGCGATCGCCAGACCGCGCAAACCCCGCCGTTGGCGCTGACCCAGCCGGACTCGGAATCGTAGACGGCGCCCGGCACTTCGGTGCATCCCAGCCGCGTCGGGTCCGGGCAGTAGTCGATGACGGTCCGACCTGCGAGCTCGCGCGGCGCGCGATAACCACCCGCCGCGCGGGTGCTCAGCTCGACGAGGATGGAGACGCGTACCGACGAGCGGATCGGTCCGATCCGAATCGGCTCGTTGACCAAGCCCGAGAAGGTGGCCGACTCCACATGCCCGGTCACTACATCAAACACCCACACAAAATCCGAGAAGCTGTGGTCGACGGGGCTTCGATCCGCGAAGAAGATGCGCTCGACCTCCGGGCCTGGCACAGTCACGCTTCGTTGTGTCTTCCCAGGACCGGCTTCATACCATCCGAGCGCCGGCCCGCTGAGGTGCGGCTCGGGGTCGCCGGGAATCGTGGTAACGACCTGAAGCGCGACCCAGCGAGACTCCAAGCGCGCGAGATCCATGGCCTCACCGGCTGTCGCTTGCGTCGTCCCCGCGAATAGAAGAACGATCGCAGTGGAGATCGCGAAGCCATACTTCATGACGGACTCCTCTCCGTCCCAGCACTTCACAGCCAATCGGCTGGACGGGACACTCGGAGGCCAATGCAGTCGCCGTGCCAACGCTGCTCAGGAGTGAAACCGCCCGACCTTGCAGGCGAATCGCCGGCACGACGAAAGAGGCGGGCACGGAGGCCGCCGAAAGGTGCGAAATTGCGTGACGGAATCTCGTGATCCCAGTGTGCAGGCCGGCGTGTATCAGGGCGAAGCGGGGCGCTTCAGCCCGAGGCGCTGAATCCGGGAAGCGACGGTCGTCGGCTTCAGGCCGAGCAGCTCCGCCGCTCCACCGGCGCCGTAGATCTTCCCATCGGCACTTTCGAGTGCAGCGAGCAGGTTGTTGCGTTCGAGCTCGCGAATCGCCTCGTCGGTGAGGATGTCGGATGCCTCGGCGTCACCCAAGGGCTCGCCGCCCGGAGTGCTCGCGCGCTCACTTCTCGGCAGATCGAAGCGGAGCCTTCCACTCTTCGCGGTGATGACTGCCCGCTCGATGGCGTTCTGGAGCTCTCGGACATTGCCCGGCCAGTCGTAGCGCTGGAGCTCGGCCATGTTCGCCTCAGTCAGGCGGGCGCGGCGCTTGAGCTTCTGGATCGCTCGCGCCAGGAACTGCTCGGCAAGGAGCGGGATGTCTTCGATCCGCTTGCTGAGAGGCGGGACTTCGATGGGAAAGACGTTCAGGCGATAGAACAAGTCCTCGCGAAAGCGACCGGCCTTGACCTCACGAGTGATGTTGCGATTGGTGGCCGCGACGACGCGCACATCGACGGTGCGCGTCCGATCATCACCTACACGCTCGTACTGTCCTTCCTGGAGCACGCGCAGGAGCTTGCTCTGAAGCTCGAGCGGGATCTCCCCCACCTCATCCAGAAATAGCGTACCGCCATCGGCGGTGGCGAAGCGTCCCACCCGATCCTTGACGGCTCCCGTGAAGGCGCCCTTCACGTGGCCGAAGAACTCGCTCTCGTAAAGCTCCTTTGGCACCGAGGCACAGTTCACGCGGATCATCGGTCGCTCCGCGCGATCGCTGCGCATGTGGATCTCGCGCGCCACCAGCTCCTTCCCAGTTCCAGACTCGCCGAGGATCAGCACCGTGGCGTCAGTCGGCGCGACCTGCTCGATCTGTTCCTCGATCTGCCGAATCGACGCACTCACACCGACGATCTCGCCGAACGCCTGCGCTTCGCTGATCTCGTCGCGCAGGTACTCGTTCTCGAGTTCGAGCTGCTCGCGCAGGCGGGCATTCTCTTCGAATGCGCGCGCATTCGCGATTGCGGCGGCCGCGTGGTCGGCAAGCATCCGCAGCGACCCCAGCGCCTCTGCGCAGAAGCGGCTGCGGGTGAATAAACCGAGCACGCCCAGTATCTCTCCGTGATAGACGAGTGGCTGGCCGCCGAACCCGAGAACGCCCTCGCGCTCCGCCCAATCGGGTCGTGCGATCCACTTCGAGTCCTGGCGCACATCCTCGACGCACACGGCTTCCGTCGTCGCCGCGACACTCCCCACTTTGCGTTTGCCGATTGGGAAGCGGCGGAAGTCGCCGTCGATGCGCGACCAATCGACATCGGGCTCGGCCCTCGATTCACCGGCGCTCACGACCAGGTGGAGACAGGGGACCTCCTGGGGGCACTCGTCTCGCATCGGACACGAGGTGCAGATATCCCCCTCGCGCACGAGCCAGATCCGAGCCAGCGCCGCATCGGTCTGCTCTGCCAGGCGGTGGACCACGAGATCGAGCAGGGGATCGAGTGCCCGCTCGCGCGCCAGGTCGAGCAAGAGGCCGTGAACGCACTCGACGGACAGCTCGAAATGGGGCGACTCCATTCGCTGAAGGGTTGGTGAATCCGTCCCGCAGCGCAACGCGTTCTCGTGTATTCACGCATTCTCGTGGGGGCTCGAATTTGGCGCCACGCCTTCAAGTAGCTGGAAAGGCACAGACTCCTCGCTACGTCACGGTTGGCACGGCAAGTGCTCTAGCCCGGGCTAGGTACCCGCAATAAGGAGATCTCGATGTCGAACGACTATGACGCGCTGGTTCTGGGAGCCGGAAACGCGGGCCTCGCCGCGGCCGGGGCGGCTCACGCCGCGGGTCAGAGGGTCATGGTGGTGGAGGGACGCGACGTGGGGGGAGTCTGTCCGCTTCGCGGATGCGTCCCGAAGAAGGTCCTCGTGGCCGCAGCGCAGGCGCTCGATGTGATTGCTCGGGCCGAGATCCATCAGATCTCGGTCGGCCCGGCGAAGCTGGATTGGCCGGGCCTCATCGAACGCGAGCGAACGTTCGTCGACGGCGTGCCCGAGGAGTTCGAGAAGAGCCTCGCCAACCGCGGCATCGAGCTGGTGCGCGGGCGCGCGCAGTTCACGGGTCCGAATCAGATTGCTGTCGGTGGTCGCCGCTACTCCGGAAGCAAGATCGTCGTGGCTACAGGCTCGACACCGCGCTCGTTGCCTATTCCCGGGGCAGAGCACCTGATCACGAGTGACGATCTCCTCGAGCTCTCGTCGCTGCCCGAGTCCATCACTTTCGTGGGGGCGGGTGTGATTGCTTTCGAATTCGCCCACGTTCTCACTCGCGCGGGCGCGCGGGTCACGCTCCTCGAGGTCGCGCCACGCGTGCTGCCCACGCTCGACACGGACGCCATCGATTGGATCACAAAAGTGACGCGCGATCTCGGCGTAAAGATCGAGACCTCCGTCTCGATCGACCGAATCGAGAAATGCAGGGAGGGCCATGGGATCCACTACCGGATCGATGGGCGAAAGACGGTCACAAGCAGCCAGCTGGTTGTGAATGGCGCGGGCCGGGTTGCGGACCTGGCCGGGCTCGACCTCTCGGCGGCTGGGATCGCGCTGGATCGCGGCCGAATCGAGCTCGACGAATATCTGCGCAGCGTCGACAACCCGGACGTCTTCTTCGCAGGGGATGCGATTCCCGGGCGACCGCAGCTCTCACCCCTGGCCACCTACGAGGGGAATATTGTCGGTCACAACCTATCCCACGCGGAGCTCCGGGCGGTGGAGTACGGCTTCCAACCAGCGGCGGTGTACACCGTCCCCGCGTTGGCGATGGTCGGCCTGAGCGAGGAGGCGGCCACCGAGGCCGGTCTCGACTTCGAGGTACGCACGAACGACATGCGCGAGTGGCGTTCTGCACGCACCTACGGTGAGACCGCCGCCTGGGCCAAGGTCATTCTCGAAAGGGAGACCGGCCGGATTCTCGGTGCGCACCTCGTGGGCCACGGCGCGGAGGAGACCATTCACACTTTCGCCCTCGCGATCGAGAAGGGGATCCCCGCCTCCGAGATCGCGTCGCGCGTGTATGCGTATCCCACGTTCCACGCCGATCTCAAATTTCTCGTCTGAACCGCGACTGGGTCTGCCGACCCAATCTCCTCATTCAAGGAGACGACAGCATGAATTTCATGAATGCGTTTATCCGATTCAACCGCGGGATACTCGGTCTGCCTCTCCCCTGGCGGAGCTGGTTGCTCCTGCTCGTGGGCGCAAACCTCGTGGCCCCGCTCTTCTTTCTTGGACATGTCGAAGCTCGCATCGCAATCGCGGCGCTGCTCCTTAGCTTGGCGCTGATGACAGGCCTGACGGCGCGCTGGGGATTCAGCCGCGTTCTCGGTCTCGGTCACATCGTCGTATGGATGCCGCTGCTCTGGTTCCTGTCAGCACGGCTCTCCGACATTCCCACGGTCGACTCATTCGGCTTCTGGATCAGGGCCGTTATCGCGCTGAACGCTGTGTCTCTCGTAATCGACACCATCGATCTGGTGCGTTTCCTTGTCGGAGACCGGGACGAGACGGTTGTCACCAATCCGTAGTAGGAACGGAGAGACCTTCCGAAGCATCATGCCTCGGAAACGCCAAAGGTGAGCTCCAGCGTGACCGGTGCCGGGTCACGGCGTCTGGGGCGTCTGGTACTCGAGCCCGATGCGCTCGAGCCGGATCTTGAACTCCTTCAGCACGGTGTCGGAGAGCAGCGCCTCCATCTCGTCGGGTTCCAGAGCGGCGAGGTTCTTGCCCTGCCATTGGGCCTGGGGCTCCTCGGTCTGACCCGCGGCGACCGCCAGCTCGGTGGTCCTACGGCGCTCCTCGAGCAGGGCGTTGTCGCGGAAGCGGTCGGCGAAGGTCGCGAGCATGTAGTAGCTCATCTCCTTCTGCATCTTCTCGACCTCGGGCTTCTTCTCCGGGAACTCCTCGATCAATGAGCCGATGCGGTTCTCGCCGAAGCCGACGTGGCGTCGCTCATCCGCGATGGTGCCGGTGAGGGTATGGGCGAACTTCGGGTTGGCATTCTCCATTGCGGCATAGAGCATCTCGAAGACGCTGAACGCCATGCCCTCGAGCACGATATTCTGTCCGACCACACCCGCCACGAAGTCGCCCTTGTCGACCTTTTCGAGCAGGATCTCGGCAAACTTCACGAGGTTCGGATTGGCGTAGCGCGCGATGGTGTCCTCGAGCTCGTTCTTCTTTACGCCGAGGTCATAGAGGCGCTGGGTGAAGATCTCGACGTGGCGCGCCTCGTCCAATGTCTGGGTGGCCAGGAATAGCTTGCTCGGCTCATCGGGGGCTGCGTTGATCAGGCCGGAAGAGGCCGAGAGAGCGCAGCGCTCGCCGGCCACGAGCTGAACCGTGAGTGAGATGGCCTGCTCTCGAAGCAAGGGATCGCCGAGCACCAGCTCGGGCTCCTTCTCGCCGGCCAGGTGACCGTCCTCGGTGCCCTCGAGGTAGCCCTGCGGGCAGGATTCAAGCCAGTGCTGGATCGAGTATGCGTTCAGAAAATCGCCCATCGTCGTTGATTCCTTTGCGTCCGTCGGCTCGTCCCACCCGCGATCCCACAGCGAAGAGCGTGGGTCAGAAAAGGTCGCAGTCAGCGGAAGTTGCAGTTTGAAATTGGTGGTTTTGATCTGCGATTTTTTTCGAATTGCAACATCAGTGCCACTGAAGGCAACTCTGAAGCTCAGCGCTCTCGCGGCCCTGGATCGATCAAGAGGTGAACTCACTCTCACATTTGACAGCGAGGTGGAGGGGCGATCTGCGGTCTATCGCCACGGTATCATCCAGCTGCGAGACAATCGGCCCCGGATTGCACTCATGGTGGTCCGTGACGACGGTCCCCGCTATTCCACCGCGGCCAGGGCCAGATCCGAGAGCTGCTGCAGCCTCTCGAAGTTGCGCGAGTCCTCGAGGACGCCCGTCGTCAGGCACACGAACACCAGCTCGCGCACTGGGTCCACCCAGAAGATCGCCGAGCCGGCCCCCAGGCCACCGAAGGTCGACGCCGAGGCCGTGAGCCCGAAGGGGGTGGTGAAGATGCCCTCGCCGCGCAGGAAGAGCCCGAGCCCCAGGTGAGAGGGATAGGCGCTCCAGCCACGTGTCTCGCACATCGAGTCGTAGATGTGATTGGTTCGACGGCCGGTGTGATCGCTGGTGGCGAATCCAAGCAGAGCACGCGACAAGATGCGCACACCGTCCAGCTCTCCACCGCGGCGCAGGGCTTCGGCCCAGCGGAAGAGGTCGTGAGCCGTTCCGATCGCGCTCGCGCCGGGCATCTCGAACTTCTCGGTCAGCAGCGCGTTGATCGATTCCAGCGCCGCGGGCGGAATGATGCCCGGGCTCGGATCCCGCACGACCACCGGCGAGAGCCGAGGCGCCAGATCCGAGCGCAGGCTGAGGGAGGTATTCACCATTCCCAGCGGCCGGAAGAGCTCCTCTTCGAGGATTTGCCGCAGGGGTCGTGAGCCCGCGTCGAGTCGCCGTGCGATCTCACCCAATAGGGCGAATCCGCCGATCGGGCTGTAGGTGATGCTCTCGCCGGGCCGTGCGATCAAGGCCTGGTCGCAGACCGCCAGGGCGATGGCCGTGGTATCGCCGAGCTTGTCGGGCGTGACGAAGGGCAGGTCGGGGGGCAGGCCACTCTGGTGCGTGAGGAGCTGGGCGACGGTGACACGGTGCTTCCCCTTGGCGGCGAATTCGGGAATCACTTCGGCAACCGGGGTCGTGAGCATCAGCCGGCCGCGGTCGATGCACTGCAGGACCGCCAGGGCAGTAAAGGTCTTGGTGATCGAGAAGAGGTGAAAGACATCATCGAGCCCCGCAGGGCGCGCGCTGGAGCGCTCTGCAAAGCCCACGGCTTCGTGAAGCGCCACATGGCCGTGTCGGGCCACGAGCACCACGGCGCCGTCGTAGCGCTCGGCCGTGACGTCCTCGGCGATCCGGCTCGTCACGCACTCTAGTCGCTGGGGGTCGAGACCCGAATCGTGGGTGTCCACGTACTCTCAATCCTCGCGGGTGCGACACATATCGGCCATCTGGCCAAATGATTCCATCAATTGTTCGATCAGCTCTTCTTCGGCCGGTAAGGATTCGAGTGCGTGGCGCATACACAATAACCACTGGTCCCGCTCTTCGGTACCAATCGAGAAGGGCTCGTGCGCGGCGGGGATGATGACGCGACCAAAACGCTCGCGGTATCGCTGGGGGCCGCCCATCCATCCGGCCAGGAACACCGACAGCTTCTCCACCATCGGAGTAAGATCAGCAGCGTGCAGATCGCGAATCCTCTTCGCCTCGGGCAGGGTGTCCATGCGCTCGTAGAATCGCTCGACGAGCTGGCAAATCCCAGCCTCGCGCCCGAGCCGCTGGTAGGGCGATTCCTGGTGGGTAGGTGCGTTCATATGCCGACTCTTCTCCGTGCACCGAGTGTGCAGCGGAGGGCAAAGAGGGCCGGAATAGTACCCTCCCTCTTCTCTCTCTCCACTTGCCCCTCACATGCCGCATCCGACATGCCACGCTCCGGCCAGATCAACGGGCGACGCTGCGCGTGGCAGATGTGGCCCAATGCCACGTTTCGTGTGCAGCTTCGCGGCCAAGTTGCCTGGCTCGCACGCACTCAATTGCCCGCCTGAATCAACCGATACAACAGATCAGGAGGGCGGCAGGCTATACTCCCTATCAAGAGGGGAATTGGAATCGGCCGATGGCTGCAATCCTGAGTCGACATCAATCGGGCTGCATACTGGGGCTCGGCCTCCTGGCCCTCCTGGTCACGAATGGCTGCCAGACAGTGCAGAAGAGTTCGGACCAGGCCGAACGCACACGCTCGGCTGCTGCGAGTGGCATCGAGGGCGCAGGCAGACGAACCACCTCGCTGGCGGTCCGAGTGATGGACGCCGGCCAGGCACCCGACGCCGGCTTCCTGCCGGAGCCCGAGAGGCTCGTGACACTCGATCGGAGCCAGCATCCCTTTCAGCGCGTCTGGGTCGCTCCCAACCACGTGCGTGAGCGCTACTCGAAGATCGAAGTCGTCGCCATCGACCTCGACCACCGGCTGCAGAACAGCCGCTGGAGCAAGATGAGCACGGCGAGCTTCTTTGGGCTCGATGACGATGTGGACCGGCTGGCGATTCGCCTGGCCGAGAAGATCGAGGACGCGTTTCGCAACGATCCGCAGCACCGCTTCCAGGTCGTAAGCGAGCCCGACGCCGAGACACTGATCCTCGAGATCGCGCTCGTCGAGGTGGTGCCCAACAAATCCGTCGTGGCCCTGGGTGCACTCGCCGCGATCGCGGCCCCTCCCGCCATTTCCTTTCCGCTCAGCACCTTCGCGAACCGTGCCGAGCACGGCTATGTGGCGATCGAGGGTCGGGTGCGGGATGGCGAAACGGGCGAAATCGTCGTCATGTTCGCCGACCGCGAAACGGCGAAGACGCGTATTCTCGACATACAGAGCCTGCATTGGTATGGCCACGCCTTCGAGATCTTCGACGAGTGGGCGGCCCAGCTCGTCGAAGTAGCCAACCGTCCGCTGGAGCCCGGAATCGCCGATTCCGCCGTCTTTACCCTCTACCCGTGGTAGTCGGCCGCTCACTCGGTTGGAGCACGTAGTCCGCAGATCGGCGTAACAATCTCCCGCACGTTCACGTAGCCCTATGTCGACGGGAGAGTCCGATGACTCTATTGCTGCTGCTCGCGGCTGCGCTGGGCCTCGCCTATGCGAATGGCGCCAACGACAACTTCAAGGCCACGGCGACCATCTACGGATCGGGAGCCCTCGACTACGCGGCCGCCCGGCGCCTCGCCACTCTGGCGCAGCTGGCGGGCTCGTTCGCCTCCGTCCTGCTGGCCGGCTCGCTCGTCCAGGCCTTCGGGGGCAAGGGCCTCGTACCGCCCGATGTGGTCGGAGATACGCGCTTCCTGGTGGCCGTGAGCGTGGGGGCCGCGGCGACGGTGTTCGTGGCCACGCGCGTGGGACTGCCGATCTCGACCACCCACGCGTTGGTCGGCGGCCTGGCCGGGGCGGGTCTCGGATTGGCGCCGACGCAGCTTTCCTGGGGTGCACTCGGCGGCAGCTACTTCCTGCCTCTGCTCGTGAGCCCACTCCTGGCCACCGCTGCGACCGGCGTCTTCTATCCACTGGCGCACCGGGCGCGTCGCAGGCTCGGCATCGACTCCGATACCTGCATCTGCGTGGGCGATCGGCACCTGCCGGTGGACTTCACTGCAGACGGCGCAGTCGTCCTGCGCCAAACGGGCCTCCCACTGAGCGTGGCCGAGCTCGAAACCTGTCGCGAGGCCTACGGGGGGCGCCTATGGGGTGCGTCGGTCCAGACCATCACGGACCGCCTGCATCAGGGCTCGGCCTTCGCGCTCGGCTTTGCACGAGGCCTGAACGACACCCCCAAGGTGCTCGCGCTGCTGGTCGCGGCCGGCTGGTCGGGCATCGATGCCCGCGTCTCGCTCTGTGTCGTGGCGGGCAGCATGGCGCTCGGTGGCTGGCTGCACGCGCGCCGGGTCGCCGAGACCCTCGCCCACCGGATCACTTCGCTCAGTCACGGTCAGGGGCTGCTCGCCAATGGCATCGTGAGCTCGCTGGTGATCGGCGCCTCGCTGCTCGGCACGCCCGTCTCGACCACCCACATTGCCACCGGCTCGCTGATCGGCATCGGGGTGTGGAATGACGCGACCGAGTGGCGGATGGTCGGCGGCATCCTGCTTGCGTGGCTCGCGACCCTGCCGATGGCCGCCGCACTCGCGGCCGGCACCGCGCTCGCACTCGGCGGCTGATCGGCGTTCTTCGGCGTTCTTCGGTGTTCTTCGGTGATTGGACGGACCGCCTCAGTCGCGCCCCAGGATCGCGATGCCGCACGCCGTCGGGTGCCCACCGAGATTGTGGGAGAGTGCGAGCTTCGGGTTCTCGACCTGACGATCCCCGGCCCGCCCCTGGAGCTGCAGGGTATTCTCGTAGAGCATCCTCACACCGGTCGCACCGGTCGGATGGCCGAAGGTCTTGAGCCCCCCGTCCGTGTTCACCGGAAGATCTCCTCCAAGCTCGAAGGCACCATCGGCAATATGCTCCTTCGCGCTGCCCTTCTCGCAGAATCCCAGGTCCTCGTAGGCCAAGAGCTCGGTGAGCGAGAAGCAATCGTGCACCTGTGCGACGCCGATTTCCTGGCGAGGGTCGCTGATGCCGGCCTGCGCATAGGCGTCACGCGCCGCCCAGCCGTTGGGCTTCCAGCAGAGGAAGTCGTTGCCCGGGTCCTTCTGCGGATTCGGTCCCGAACGAATCGTCACTGCCTTCACATGCACGGGATCGTCGCGGAACTGGCTGGCCAGATCACGTCGCGTGATGATGACCGCCGCCGCCCCATCGGTCTGCGCCGCACAATCATAGAGCCCAAAGGGCCACGAGATCATGCGGGCATTGAGGACGTCTTCGATGGTGATCTCACGCTTGAGGAAGCTCTTGGGAGCGAGCGTCCCATTGTGGTGATTCTTGACGGCGATGCGCGCCAGGTCCTCGCGGCCGGCGCCGTACTTCTCGAAATAGGTTGCGGCGCAGAGCGAGAACCAACCGGCTGGTGTCTTCGGCAGGTCGCGCACGCCATCCATCATCACCGTGGGCCCGGAGACACCCCGGTCCTTGGGCTTGTCGTAGCCCACGACGAGCACCGTGTCGTACATACCAGCGGCGATCGTCATGACCCCGTAGCGGAATGCGTCTGTGCCGGTCGCGCAATAGTTCGACACCATGCTCACCGGCTTGTCGAAGAGCTTGAGCGCATCCGCACACTCGTGGGGGCCGGCATTGGTGTAGAGGCTGCCCGTGAACACGGCTTCGATCTGTCGTTGTGGATTCTCGATGCCCGCGTCCGCGTAGGCCTCGTAGGCGGCGTCGACGATCATATCCGAGGGCGATTGGTCCCAATTCTCACCAAACTGGCAGCAACCCACACCGACGATGGAAACTTTGTCGCGAATTCCATCCCTTGCCATGCATTCTCCCTTCTGCCTTGATTCTCGAGCTCTCTACGTTCTAATCCGATGCGGGCCGTGGTGTGGCCTTCCAATAGTAATTTGGGCGCCCACCCACTTCGTGGATGCGTCGAAACTCGAACTCGACCGGCAGGCCAGCCTTCACGTCTTCGGGCCGGCAGTTCACGACCTGTATGTGGACCCGTGCGCCATCGATATCCACGATACTCACGACCGTGGGCGGATCGGGGGTCGGGAAGAAGTAGTCGAATGTGTAGGTGACGAGCTTGCCGATCCGGTCGGAGAGACGATACGCCTCGAAGTCGTCCTTCTTGAAGCAGGTCTCGCAGACGCGCTGCACCGGAAACTGTACGGCACCACAGCCGTTGCACTTCTGACCTCGAAAGCTGATGTCGTTGTCGCGGTCCCGAAAATGAATCGTGGCGGAGAGACCGGGACCGGCAGGCGCCTCCCACTCCGACGTCCCCATGCCACGCGCACTCAAATACTCGTCGTAGCTCGCCACGGGCCGTCTTCGCTCGAGATGCCATGAGACGCCGCGCCGAGGCTCCAGCTTCTCCACGGGGTCGCTCACCGAGAACGCCAGTGCGTCCGCGCCATCACCGTAGTTTGCGACCAGGATCCGATCCCCGGGCCTCGCCGCTTCGAGCGCGGCCGCGAGCTGGAGAGGCGCGAATGCCGCCCCCGCATTGCCGAGCCGCCCAAAGAGGGGGTCGCAGAGCGAGTCGGCCTCGATCCCGAGCTGCCGCGCCACCGTGGCGTGGCTGCGCTGATCCGGCGCGTAGAGGGCGAGCTTCGCAAAGTCGCTGACAGCGCAACCACTCTTCTCGAGCAGGCCCTGAACGGCTTCCAGAGTGCGCGGCACGTATCCCTCCTGTACGACGAAGCGATCCTCCCAGCTGTGCACGAAGGTATCGCCGCTGCCGCGCCAGACGTCGACGATCTCGTCCGAGACGGAGTGGGCGGCCTCGATCACGGCAATCACATCCGCATCGCAGACGAGAAATGCCGCCGCACCGTCTCCGCTATTGCGCTCGAGCCCCGAGCCGGGCGCGCCCAGCCGGCAATCACTGGCCACGACGAGCACGCAGCGTGCCGACCCCGCCTTCACCGCATCGGCGGCAGCCCGGAGCGCGCTCGTGCCCGCGCGCAGTGAGCTCGCGAAGTCTGCGCAGTGCAGATCGCGGGGCAGGTCGAGAGCGCGAGCGACGAGTGCGGCTGCCTGCTTCTCTCGGAACGCGTAGCTGGTCGATGCGAAATAGAGCGCATCGACGCGCTGCCGATCGAAGTCACGCAGGCAATTCCCGGCCGCGGCCACCGCCATCGTAACGCTGTCCTCGTCGTTCCACGCGACGGCCTTCTCGGGCCCTCCCTCCCCTGCCCTTCGCCCGCCCAGCGCGCCAAGCGGCAGGCGATAGCGCGGAATATAGGCACCGTATGATGTGATTCCGATCATGAATGCTTCTTCCTGTCGAGATGGACACACAGTCTAGCGTTCGAGTCGGGCGAGGCCTCAGCCGCCGATCTGCAGACCGCCGATGGTTGTCCCAAAGATGTGCGTGTTGACCGCATCACCAATCTTCGCGGCTTCCCAGCGCTGCGGCTGCTTGCCCGCCTTGACGGCTGTCCCGACCTTCCAGGGCTGGTAGTGGGCGATCTCCTCCCCGACGGCCCGGAACACCTGGCCCGTCACGTGCAGGGACTCGTCGCTCGCAAGCCATGCAACGATCGGCGCTGAACTGCCCGGAACCACCGCGTTTGCGCGTACCCCGTAGCGTTTGCCCTCGAGCGCCTCACCACGACCGATGCCACGTCCCGCGGCGGTGACGATCGCGACCTTGCCATCCAACAATCCCATGCTTCTCTCCCCTGCTCTCCCCTGCTCTCCCCGACGGTCGCGAAGGACCCGGTATGGATCGATGGGAATCCGGCTACGGGCCCTCTCTTCACTCGGCTCACTCCACGTCTCACTCCACGTCTCACTCCACGTAGAGACGAGCTTCTATGCGCGCTTGTAGAGGGCGACCACGCATGCGCCGCCCAGGCCGAGATTGTGCTGGAGAGCGGCCTCTACGGCCTCGACCTGGCGTTTCTCCGCCTGTCCGCGCAGCTGCCACACCAGCTCGGCGCACTGAGCCAGACCGGTGGCGCCGATCGGATGCCCCTTCGAGAGCAGCCCGCCGGAGGGGTTCACCACCCAACGTCCGCCGTACGTGCAGGCGTCGTCGACCACCAGCTTCTCGCCCTCCCCCTCGGCACACAGGCCCAGGCCCTCGTAGGTGATGAGCTCGTTGGTGCTGAAGCAGTCGTGCAGCTCGATCACCTGTACGTCGTTCGGACCGATGCCGGTCTGCTCGTAGACCTGCCGTGCCGCGCGCTCGGTCATCCCCATCCCCACCATCCCGATGCGCCCGCGCGAAAAATCGTCCGCGCGATCGGTGGTGAGCGCCATGCCGGCAATCTCGATCGCACCCGGGTGCGGGTGCGCGCTGAGATAGGCCTCGGAGACCACCACGGCGGCGGCCGCACCATCGCTCGTCGGGCAGGCCTGCAAGAGAGTGAGCGGATCATGGATCATGCGCGAGGCCAGCACCTCTTCGATCGAGCAGGCCTCGCGATATTGGGAGCGTGGATTGTGGACCGAGTGAAGATGGTTCTTGACGGCGATCCGGGCAAAGGTCTCGGGCTTCGTGCCGTACTTCTCGATGTGATCGCGACCGGCATCGCCGAACATGCGGGCGGCGATCGGCGCCTTCTTCTCCTTCTCGGTGTCCGCCGCAATCTCCTCGAGACCCGGTAGCTGCTTCTCGAGCGGACCCTTCTGCATCTTCTCGAAGCCGAGGGCGAGCACGGCGTCGTTCTGGCCGGTACGAATCGCGGTGTACGCCATATAGAGCGCCGTCGAGCCGGTCGAGCAGTTGTTGTTCACGTTGTAGACCGGGATGCCCGTCATGCCCAGGCCGTAGAGGGTCTGTTGACCGAGGGTGCTCATCCCGTTCACGTAGCCGCAGAACGCCTGCTCGATCGTGTCGTAGTCGAGGTCGGCATCCTTCAACGCATCGCGGGCAGCGGCCTGAGCGAGCACCTTCACGTCGGTCTCGCAGCGGACGAAATTCGTCATTCCGACGCCGATCACGAAGACCCGCTCTGCGCCACTCGTGCCCGTCGCCATGTGTCGCCCTCCCCATGCTCTCGAGCCCGCTCGTGGGCGTCGACGCGCGCCGAAATAGCCGCGGGAATCGCTTGTGGATTGCCGCGTCCTATGGTCTAATTTCACTAATTTGACGGATCGTCAAATGGGCGTCAAGTGGATTCGCAGGCCCTCCGGGACGGTTCGACCCAAGGCAGCGGCCACGCGCCGAGAACGCGGCGCAGAGGCAGGCGCAGCATCACGAGTGGGAGGAGCATTGCGATGGGACTCGAGCGTGACGAAGTCGTTGGGATGCCCACCGGCGCGGCGACGATTCACATCGAGCGCGGCCCGGTGAGCAGGTTCGCGAAGGGCGTGACCGACTCGAGCCCCGTCTACCAGAGCACCGAAGCCGCCCGGGAGGCGGGCTTCGACAGCATCCCCGCACCACCGACCTTCACCTTTGCGGCAGCCCATTGGGGAACCTATCCGGAGGATCAGCCGGAGGATCCGACCGGCGGTCGGGGCAATCCGATACGCAAGCTGATGAGCGAGCTGATGGCCGAGGGCGGGCTGGTTCTTCATGGCGAGCAGGAATTCCTCTACCACAAGCCCGTGCAGATCGGCGACACCCTGCATCAGGAGGGCAAGATCGTGGATCTCTACTCCAAGGAGGCGAAGGGCAAGACCATGACCTTCCTGGTGATGGAGACCGTGTATAGGGACGATGCAGGCGACCCGGTGGTGACCGAGCGCTTCAACCTGATCCACCGCAAATAGGCAGACGGAAGAGGAAGACGAGATGGCCAAGCCGATCGCCAAGCTCCGCTATGACGAGATCTCCGAAGGGGACGAGGGCCCCACCGTGAGCCATGAATTGACCCGCAGCGACCTGGTCGCCTACGCGGGCGTCTCGGGTGATATGAACCCGATGCACACCGACGAGGTCTCGGCCAAGGCGGCCGGGCTTCCGAGCGTATTCGGCCACGGCATGTTCTCGATGGGCCTCTTGGCTCGCGCGCTCACCGATTGGGCGGGCGTCGGCAACCTCACCGAATACCGCGTGCGCTTCACCAAGCAGACCTGGCCGGGGGAAGTGCTCACCACCCGGATCGTCGTCACCGGAAAAGAGCAGACCGAGGACGGAAAGCGCATCCGGGTCGAGGTCGGCCTCGCGAACCAGGACGGCGAGTCGAAGCTGGCCGGCTCGGCCACGATCGTGGCCTGTTGAGAGCCTGTTGAGAGCCTGTTGAGAGCCGGCTGAGCGGGCCGCCCGAGGGCCGCGGTGCATTCGGCAGAGCGAGCAGGTGGGCAAGGACTTCATGGACAACTTCCCCAAGCCGATCGGCCGCAACTCCACGCCCGATGAGCAAGCCTGGCCCCTGGCCTTCCTGAATAGCGCGGCCGCCAGCTACATAAGCGGCGAGAACGTCTTTACGGATGGCGGCTGCTCGGGCGGTCTGATGACCGGCGCCATCGACCCCTCCGCCCTGATGCCGAGCAGCTAGACCCAAGCGCGGGGGAGCGGGGATCGAATGCACGACCCAGAACGAGCATCCGAGACCGGACCCCTCGCCGGTGTACGCATCGTCGAATTCGCGAGTATGGCGTCGGGCCCCTTTGCGACCTCGCTGCTCGCCGACCAGGGGGCCGACGTGATCAAGCTGGAGGCCCCGGGCCAAGGCGATCTGATTCGGCATATGGGCTATAGCCGAGGCGGCCTCTCGGCGATCTTCAACACGCTGAATCGCAACAAGCGTTCCCTGGCCATCGACCTGCGAAAGCCGCGTGGACAGGAGATCGCCAGGTGCCTGGTTGGCGACGCCGACGTCTTCATCCAGAACTATCGGTCCGGTGTCGCGGAGTCATTGGGCGTCGGTTCGGCGCAGCTGCGCGGCCGGGATCCGAGACTGATCTACGTGTCCATCAGCGGCTTCGGCAGCACGGGGCCCTATGCGAGCCATCCCGCCTACGACATCGTCATCCAGGCGCTCTCGGGTCTGGCCGTGTTGCAGGCCGATCCCGAGACTGACACGCCCGAGCTCGTCCAGACCGTCGTCTGCGACAAGGTGGCCGCGCTGCAGGCCGCCCAGGCGATCTCGGCCGCCCTCTACTCGCGTGAGCGGAGTGGAAGAGGTGCGCACATCGAGCTCTCGCTGCTCGACGCCACACTGGTCTTCCTGTGGCCGGACGGAATGGAGGCACAGACCCTCATCGGCGAGGGCATCGCGATACCGACGACGGGGATGCGCGACGTGGCGCAGATCCATGCGACCCGCGACGGACACATCACGCTGATGGTCGTGAGTGACGATCAATTCCGCGGCCTCTGCCGGGCCCTGGCTCGTCCCGACCTCGTCGATGACCCGCGCTTCGCGACCCTCGCCGGCCGCCTCGAGCACGCCCGCGAGCTCGGCCTCGAGGTGGCGGGGGCCGTGGCCGGCTTCGAGAGTGAGCCGATTTGCACGCGCCTGCGAGAGCAGGCGGTGCCGGCCGCCCCGATCCTCTCGCCCGAAGCGCTGCTCGGCGATCGCCACATTCTCGCCAGCGGGCTCATCCAGGAGCTCGAGCATCCGATCGCTGGGCGCCTGCGCACACCACGGCCGGCTGCTCGCTTCGAGGGCGCCTCCTCGCCGCCGCTGCGCCCCGCCCCGGCCCTCGGAGAACACACCCGCGAGATTCTCGGCGAGCTGGCGCTGGCGTCGGCAGAGATCGACTCGCTCGCCGAGGCCGGTGTGATCCAAACCTTCGGATGATCCCATGCCGGGCGGGGCGAGCCGCGTGCGCTCGCCCGCCACCGCGGCACAAGGAGTAGCCAGAATGAGCTTTGAAACTCTGCTCTACGAGAAGCAGGATCGGATCGCGACCCTCACCCTGAACCGTCCCGAGCGCCGCAACGCCTTCAATCACACGATGGCCGAGGAGCTCGGACAGGCATGGGAGGCGATCAAGGCCGACCCCGAAGTCGTGTGTGTGATCCTGACGGGCGCCGGCGACAAGGCTCTCTGTACGGGGGTCGACGTCACGTCCGTCGTCGAGGCCGGTGGATTCGATCGCGATGACATGCCCGCCGAAGAGCCTCCCTTTCTCAACATGACGGCGGTGCAGAATCAGTGCTGGAAGCCCGTCATTACGGCTGTCAACGGCATGGTGTGCGGGGGCGGACTGCACTTCATCGCGGACAGCGACATCATCGTCTGCGCCGAGAACGCAACCTTCTTCGACACACACGTGCGTCTGGGCGTGATCTCGGGCCTCGAGCCCGTGGGACTCGCGCGGCGCATTCCGCTCGAGGCCGTGATGCGGCTGGCTCTGCTCGGCGGTTCCGAGCGCATGACGGCCCAGGAGGCCCTGAACCTGGGGTTGGTAGGCGAGGTCGTTCCGCAGCGGGATCTGATGCCCCGAGCTCGTGCGCTCGCGCGCAAGATCGCGGCCCACTCACCGACCGCGCTCGCGCGTTCGAAGCAGGCCATCTGGCAGAGTCTCGAAATGGGGCTCGATGACGCACTCAAGAATGCCTGGGAGCTGATTCGCACCCACACCCAGCACCCCGATCACTCCGAGGGACCGCGCGCCATGGTCGAGAAGCGCGAGCCCAAGTGGGCGCCCTACATTGGCCTCTGAGGTCAGCGACAGCATGTACGAATTGATCCGCTACGAGGTCCGCGAAGGCATCGCCACGATCGCGTTCAACCGGCCCGACAAGCTGAACGCCTATACGCCCGAGATGGGCGAAGAGGTCGTCGCGGCCTTCGAGCGCGCGCGCGACGACGAGCAAGCCCGGGTCGTGATCCTCACGGGCGAGGGCCGTGCGTTCTGTGCCGGGATCGATCTCGACTATTTCAAGGCCCACATGGCGGGCAAGAATCCGGGCAAGGGGCCCAAGCTCGGCGAAGAAGCCTTCGTCCGGAGCTGGCCACTCGAACTCGTCGAATATCCGAAGCCCGTGATCGCGGCCATCAACGGCAACGCCTATGGGGTCGGAGTCACGATGACTCTGGGATGTGACGTACGCATTGCGGCGCGGAGCGCCGTGCTGGGACTCAACTTCGCGAAGCTGGGCGTGCTGCCGGGCCTGGGCAGTACCCACCATCTTCCGAGGCTCGTCGGCCTCGGCAAAGCGAGCGAGCTCGTCCTTTCGGCGGCGAAGCTCAGCGCCCAGCAGGCGCACGAAGTCGGTCTCGTAGAGCGTGTCGTCGATGACGACGCACTCATCGGAGAGGCGCGCGCGCTGGCCGCCGCCATGGCCGAGGTGCGTCCCGAGGTTCTCGCGGCCGCCAAGAAGGCTCTGCGCCACGGCGCGGAGGCGCCGCTCGCCGATGCGATTCGGGAAGAGCAACGCCTGAGCGCGGAGCTGGGGCGCCTGCGCGAGAAGCAGGGAGACGCATGAAGCTCTCGTTCTCAGCCGAAGATGAGGCGTTCAGGGAGGAGCTGATCGCATTCATCGAAGCGAATTGCCCGGCCGCAGGCTATTCGAGCGGAGACTTCATCGGGACCGAGGTGTCCGACGGGGATGGCATCATGGTGATCCCCGACTGGGCTCGGGAGTGGCAGGCGGCACTCTTCGATAATGGCTGGATGATTCCGGCCTACGGCCCCGAGCTCGGAGGCCGCAACGCGACGCCGACCCAGACGCTGATCTATCTCGAGGAGCTGGCCTCGCGCGGCATCCCGCGCTCGGTGCACTTCGTCGGCTATGCGATTGCGGGCCCTTCTCTGCTCGAGTTCGGCAATCCTGATCAAAGGGCACTCGCGCCGGCTGCAATTCGCGGGGATACCGTTTGGTGCGCCGGCATGTCGGAGCCCGGCGCGGGCTCCGACCTCGCCAATATCTCGACACGGGCTGTCGACGAGGGTGACCACTTCAAGGTCAATGGGCAGAAGGTCTGGACCAGCTACGCGATGCTGGCGTCGAAGTGTCTCTGCTACGTCCGCACGGATCCCGACGTGCCAAAGCACAGGGGCATCTCCGCGCTCATCATCGACATGGATACGCCGGGCATCGAAGTACGGCCGCTGCGACACATCACCGGGCAGGCCGAGTTCGCCGAGGTCTTCTTCACGGACGTTCTGGTCCCCAAGCGCAACCTGGTAGGCGAGCAAGGCGATGGCTGGCGCATCACGATGGGGGCCTTGGCACACGAGCGCGGCGGGCTTTGGGTGGAAGGTGTCGCGGGCTGTCAGCGATCGATCGACGACATTCTCACCATGATCAAGAGCCGTGGACGCGACCAGGACAAAGTGGTCCGACGCCGCGTCGCGGAGCTCTACTCGCAGGTACGGGGTCTGCGGGCACTTGGCTACAAAGGCTTCGCATCCTTCGCACAGGGTACCAGCGCACCCGAACACTCCTTCATGAAGGTCGCAACGTCCGAGCTTCACCAGACGCTGATCGAGCTCGCGATGGACCTGCAGGGGGCGGGACTCGCGGTGACCGATCGAGCCGTGGCGGAGAGCAAGGGCCGCTGGCAGCAATCGTTCTTTACGGGGCTCGCGGCGACGATCGGGGGCGGCACGTCGGAGGTTCAGCGCAACGTGATTGCCCAGCGTGTACTCGGTCTGCCGCGGGGGAGATGACATGGACTTTACGCTGAGCGACGAACAGGAGATGGTGCGCGATACGGCGCGCGAGCTCTTCACCAAGGAGTGCACGATCGACTTCGTGCGCAGCGCATGGAAGCAACCGACCCTGGCCGTGGGACTCTTCGATCGTCACCTCTCTGATTGGCTGGAGCTCGCATCCGCAGACGCCGTGGACTTGATGCTCTTCGCCCTGGAGCACGGGCGCGCAATCGCACCGGGACCCTTCTTCGCATCCCTGCTGGCGGCACAAGTTGCGTCGGCCACCGGACGCGATCTCTCCGGATCCGCGAGCGTCGCGGTCTCGGGATCCGACGGCACCTGGACACCCAACGAGGACGCGACCAAGCACTTCGTTCCCTCGGCGGCAGACGTCGATGAGATCCTCGTGGTGAGCGGATCGCCCGATGCGCCGCGCCTCGCCCTCGTGGCGCAGGCTGAGGTCGCACTCACGGAAGTAGAGCAGATGGATCGCCTGCGATGCCAATACCGGGTCGATACGTCGGGCGTGGCAGCCGGGGAAAGCATCGACCCAGCCGCCTGGCGACACGCCCTGGAGCGCTCCCTCGTGGCCTGCTCGGCGGAACTGATCGGCGTCGGACGTTGGCTACTCGATGCTTCGGTCGACTATGCGAAGGAGCGCGTGCAGTTCGATCGGCCGATCGGATCGTTCCAGGGCCTGCAGTGGATGCTCGTCGATGCTGCGCTCGAGCTCGAGCGAGCAGCTGCGGCCGTATCGTACGCGGCCATGTGCATCGATGCGGATGATTCGGATCGGCATCGGGCTGTCCACGGGGCGAAGGCCGAGGCGGGTCTGGCCGCACGCGCGTGTGCACGCACAGGCATGCAGGTGCACGGAGGAATCGGCTACACGTTCGAGCACGGGCTCCACTATTGGCTGCGACGCGCCTATGCGGGCGACGCATTCATGGGTCCCTCCAGCCATCATCACGATTGCCTGGCAGAGCTACTCTTCGACACCTGAGGTCGATGTTCACAGGCAACGTGCAGGGGAAGAGATGGGAATAGTCTCGTACGGGCGGGCGATCACGCAGCGAGCACAAGAGGATCCCGACCGCGTTGCGGTCGTCTGTGGTGACAAGGTGCTATCGCGCGCTCTGCTCGAGAGCCGCTCCAATCGAATGGCGCGGGCATTCACCCTGCGCGGAGTCGAGCCTGGGCGCCTGGTGACGATCGGTCTTCCAAACTGCCTCGAGTTCGTCATCGCCTGCGTGGCCACCTGGAAGTGTGGCGCCATCCCGAACCCGATCTCGCCGCGGCTCCCTGCCAGGGAGCGTTCCGGAATTCTGGAGCTCGCCTCGCCCGCGCTCGTCGTTGGCTTCGATGATCTCGTGCACGAGTATCCCGCCCTACCGGCCGACTTCGAGCCCCCCTCTGAGTCCGACGATGCACCGCTGCCCGACGTCGTCTCGCCCCACGAACGGGCGATGGCCACCGGCGGTAGCACCGGGCGGCCGAAGCTCATCCTTCTACGCGTACCGGCGGAGTACGACCCCGAGCGGCCCGCCACGATCCTCACACCGAAGGGCAGCGTTCTCGTTCCAGGTCCGCTCTATCACGCCGCACCCTTCGGCTCGCTCACCCAGGGGCTGCTGACCGGTGAGAAGATCGTGCTGATGCGTCGCTTCGACGCGAGCCAATGCCTCGAGCTGATCGAACGTCATGCCGTGGATCAGATCCTATTCGTGCCGACCATGATGCATCGCATCTGGCGCCTGCCCGAGGAGGAGCGGAGAAGCCGGGATGTCTCGAGCCTGAGAATGGTCCTCACCGGCAGCGCGCCCTGTCCACAGTGGCTGATGCGGGGCTTCATCGACTGGCTCGGGCCCGATGTCATGCACGAGGTCTACGGTGGCAGCGAACGGATCGGTGGAACCTTCATCACCGGACGCGAGTGGCTCGAGCATCCCGGCTCGGTGGGCAAGCCGACGCGCGCAACACGGATCCGGATCCTCGATCCCGAGACCCGAGTAGATCTTCCGACCGGCGAGATCGGCGAGATCTACATCATGCCGGCGGGAGGGCCGGGCTCCACCTACGAATACGTGGGTGCCAGCTCACAGGCCACGGATGATGGCTGGGAGTCGGTGGGCGATATGGGTCGCCTCGATGCGGACGGCTATCTCTACCTCGCCGACCGGCGCACCGACATGATCCTCTGCGGTGGCCGCAACATCTATCCCGCCCAGGTCGAAGCCGCGATCGAGGAACACCCGGCGATTGCATCGAGTGCGGTGATCGGCCTGCCGGACGAGGACATGGGCCAGATTGTTCACGCAATCGTCCAGACGAGCGCGCCGGTCTCGGAAGAAGAGCTTCGCACGCATCTGAAGGAGCGCCTCGTCCACTACGCGATCCCCCGAACCTTCGAGCTCGTCGATACAGCACTGCGAGACGAAGCGGGGAAGGTGCGCCGCTGGGCGCTTCGAGCCGAGCGGGTCGGGGGCTGATGGTGTCGTGGGAAGCCCCACGCCTGCTGGCAGATGGTAGACTTCTTGCCTCGCCCGGGCAGCTGCCCTGGGCCGTGTAGAGCTGGCCGCGAAGATCAATATGAACCGAGAATCGGCACCCAGGAAGGCGGCTCGGAGCCGCGGCAGTGTCTCCAGCCGTCTCATCGCAGGCATGGCCACGGCTGGGACGGCGTGCGGAGTCGACGTGCAGGCCGCGCTTCTGGCCGTGGGCATCGAGCCTGCCTGCCTGGACGATGCCGACGCGCGCATCCCCGTGCATCGCGAGCAGGCGCTCTGGGAGGAACTGGCGCGGTGTGCGAACGATCCGTGCTTCGGCCTCCAGGCGCAGACCCATATCGAGCCCGGTGCCATCGATGTCTTCGACTACGCGGTGCGATCGAGCCCGGATATCCGGCACGCGATCCAGAACATGGTTCGCTACACCCGGCTCGCGCACGACCTGGTCGACATCGAGCTGCGCGTCGAGGGCGACGAGGCGCGCATCGTCCACCGCCATCGCCTGCATCCCGTCGACCTGAGCGCACAGGCGACCGACTACTCCGTCGGCGGAATCGTAATCGTAATGCGCGAGCTCTGCGGCTCGGACTTCACTCCCGTCGAGATCCGAATCGCCCGCGAGCGCCCACAGGACGTCGGGCCCTACGTGAGTCTGCTCGGGAACACGCCCCACTTCGGCGGCCTGACGAACGAAATCGCCTTCACGGCCGACATCCTGGAGCGGCCGGTCAGCACCGCCGACGCAGGACTCCACCACGTGCTAGCGCGCCGCGCCGAGGAGCTACTGGCTTCTCTCCCGCGGATGGACGACATCGCCACCCGCGTGCGCGTGTGCATCGCGGAGAGCCTATGCGGAGGCGACCCGAGCATCGAGATGATCGCCGAGCGCCTCGGCATGGGGGCGCGGACGCTCCAGCGTCGCCTCGCGGAGGCGGAGACGACCCACCAGGAGCTGCTCAACTTGATGCGGCGCGAGATGGCCCGCGACCTGCTGCGGGACGACAACATCGGCATCAACGAGATCGCCTACCTGCTCGGATACTCGGAGCGCAGCGCATTCCACCGTGCATTCAAGCGCTGGTACGGCGTAGCCCCCGCGGCCTTTCGCGGCCAGCCGGAATTGACACACGGCGACGCCTAGGCGAGGGTGCAGCATGGCCGACGAAGCAGGAACCTACTACCCGGCAACCCATGCGGCGCGCACACCCGGCAAGCCGGCCATCATCATGGGCGGCAGCGGCGAGATCGTTACCTACCGTCAGCTCGACGACCGCTCCAACCAATGTGCACAGCTGCTCCGCCAACGCGGCGTGACGCGTGGCGGCTCGGTCGCGGTATTCATCGACAATCAGCCGGGCTTCTTCGACGTCTGCTGGGGGGCGCAGCGCTCGGGCCTCTACTACACGACGCTCAACACGCACCTCACGGCCAGTGAGGCGGCGTATATCATCGATGACTGCGATGCCGAGGTGCTGATCACCTCGAGCGCACTCTCGGATGTGGCGCGGGAGCTCGCGGATCGCATGCCAAGGGTGCACACGCGCCTGATGCTGGGCGGAAAGATCGACGGCTACGAATCCTACGAGGAGGCGATCGCCGAACAACCCGCCCACCCCATCCCCGACCAGTCGGAGGGCTGCGACATGCTCTACTCCTCCGGAACGACGGGTCGGCCCAAGGGCATTCGGAATCCGTTGCCCGATCGACCGATCGGAACCCCGTCCCCGCTCATCGCCGCACTCGCCAATGGGATGTACGGAGTGTCCGGAGAGTCCGTATACCTCTCGCCGGCCCCTCTCTACCACTCGGCTCCGCTCCGCTTCACGATGACGCTGCTGCGTATCGGCGCCACCTGCATCGTGATGGAGCGCTTCGATCCGCGCGAGGCACTCGAGCTGATCGAGCGCCATGGCGTGACATTCAGCCAGTGGGTGCCGACGATGTTCGTCCGCATGCTGAAGCTGCCCGAAGAAGAGCGGTCGCGCTTCGATCTCTCGAGTCACGTCTGTGCGCTGCACGCCGCCGCACCCTGCCCCGTTCCCGTCAAGCAGGAGATGATCGAGTGGTGGGGACCGATTCTCGAGGAGTACTACGGGGCCACCGAAGGACATGGCTCGACCCAGATCTCGTCCGAGGAGTGGCTCGCCCACCCGGGCTCGGTCGGTCGCCCGCTGGGCTGCGAGATCCACATCGTCGACGACGATGGGAACGAGCTGCCCACGAATGAGATCGGAAATATCTACTTCTCTGGAGGCGCGCCCTTCGAGTACCACAAGGATCTGGAGAAGACCAAGGGCACTCGAATGCGCGACGGCTGGGCGAGCGTCGGCGACATGGGCTACGTCGACGAGGACGGCTACCTCTACCTCACCGATCGCAAGGCGAATATGATCATCTCAGGGGGCGTCAACATCTATCCACAGGAGACGGAAGACGTCCTGGTCATGCATCCCAAGGTGGCCGACGTCGCCGTCTTCGGTGTCCCGAACGAGGATTTCGGTGAGGAGGTGAAGGCCGTCGTGCAGCCGATGGAGCCGAGCCTGGCGGGCCCGGACCTCGAGAAGGAGCTGATCGAGTACTGCCGGCAGTCGCTCTCGGCCATCAAATGCCCGCGGTCGATCGACTTCGACCCCGCGCTGCCGCGCCTCGACACGGGAAAGCTCTACAAGCGCCAGATTCGCGAGCGCTATTGGCAGGGACATGAAACGCGGATCCTCTAGGAAATCCGCACGGAGGGAATCAGGTGGCGTGGGACTTCCAGACGGAACCCGAGTTCCAGCAGAAGCTGGATTGGATGCAGCACTTCGTGCGCGAGGAGATCGAGCCCATCGACGTCCTCTTTCCGGGCGGCGCTGCACCCTACGACGTCAAGAATCCGGAAACACGCAAGCTCGTGGCACCGCTTCAGGCCGAGGTGAAGAAGCAGGGCCTCTGGGCCTGCCACCTCGGACCCGAGCTCGGGGGGCTCGGCTACGGCCAGCTCAAGCTCGCCCTGATGAACGAGATCCTCGGTCGCTCGACCTGGGCGCCCAGCATCTTCGGCACGCAGGCGCCCGACTCGGGCAACGCCGAAATCCTCGCCCACTACGGGAGCGAGGAGCAGAAGCGGCGCTACCTCGATCCGCTATTGGCCGGTGAGATCGTGTCGTCGTTCTCCATGACCGAGCCGCAGGCCGGCTCCGATCCAGGGGAGTTTCGCTGTCGGGCCATCAAGCAGGGCAGCGAGTGGGTGATCCGGGGTGAGAAATATTTCTCCTCCAACTCGGTGCTCGCGGAGTTCCTGATCGTCATGGTGATCACCGACCCCGACGTGCCCGTTCATCAGGGTGCTTCGATGTTTCTGGTGCCCAAGGACGCACCGGGCGTCCACTTCGTGCGCCGGAGCGGGCTGGGCATCGAACCCCTCGGCGAAGGCGTACACGGCTATATCCGTTACGAGGACGTCCGCGTCCCGGAGGAGAACCTGCTCGGCGAGCCCGGCCAGGCCTTCCACATCGCCCAGACGCGACTCAGCGGCGGCCGTATCCACCACGCGATGCGCACGCTCGGACAAGTCAAGCGGGCCTTCGACATGATGTGCGAGCGCTCGCTCAGTCGCCGCACCCAGGGCGAGCCGCTCTCCAGGAAGCAGAGCGTGCAGAACGTCATCGCCGACTCGTTCATCGAGATCGAGCAATTCCGACTGCTGGTCCTCTACACGGCCTGGCTGATCGACCAGGGCGACAAGCGCCGCGCGCGCACCTACGTCTCGGCCATCAAGGTGAGGACGCCGGCAATCATGCAGGACGTGGTGGGGCGCGCGCTGCACGTGCACGGCGCGCTCGGCTGCTCGAACGAGATGCCGCTGGCCCATATGTGGATGACGGCGCCCGTCATGGGTATCGTGGACGGCCCCACGGAGGTGCATCGCGTCCAGGTGGCCCGCGACGTGCTGCGCGACTACAAGCCGAGCGAAGGACTCTGGCCCGACGAATACCTGCCCCACCGTGTCGATGCGGCCCGCGAGAAGTTCGCTGAGGTTCTCGAGGCCCACGTGGGCAATCTCTAGCCGGCTCACGCTCGAGCGAGCGGACGGCGAAGCCGGCCGGGAGGAACCAAGCACTGGACGATCAAGAAAAGGCCGAAGCCGGCGAGCGCCTCGATCTCGCGGCGCTCGCCGTCTGGATAGACGCTCACGACCTGCCGGGCCGGGGCGAGCCGATCGAAGCGCACTTCATCAGCGGCGGTGCGTCGAATGAGATCTATGCGCTCTCGCGCGGCGACTCGGCCATGGTGCTGCGCAAGCCGCCGCGGCGTGTACCGAAGGGCCGCAATGAGACGATGCTGCGCGAGCACCGGGTGCTGGCGGCGCTCGCGGACTCCGACGTCCCGCATCCGCGCGCCCTTGCCGTCTGCGATGACACCGCTGTGCTCGGCTCCTGCTTCTACCTGATGGAGCACGTCGATGGCTGGTCGCCGATGCAGACCGAGGGACACTGGCCCGCGCCTTTCGACGCCGATCTCGGGGCACGCCGAGGACTCGCCTTCGAGCTCGTGGACGGAATTGCCCGTCTCGGGCAGGTGGACTGGCGCAAGGCCGGGCTCGAGGGCTTCGGCAAGCCCGAGGGCTTCCTCGAGCGCCAGGTCGATCGCTGGCTCCACCATCTGGGCGGGTTCAAATTCCGCGCGCTCCCGGGCCTCGAGGAGGCGGCCGAGTGGCTGCGCGGGCACACCCCCAAGGCATTCCGGCCGGGAATCCTCCACGGCGACTATCAATTCGCCAATGTGATGTTCCGCCACGCTGCGCCCGCGCGTCTGGCTGCGATCGTCGACTGGGAGATGGCCACCATCGGCGACCCCCTGCTCGATCTGGCCTGGGTGCTGATGAGCTGGCCCGATCCCGAGGAGCGCGGCGAGGACGCGGTCATGACCTATGTCGACTATGCGGGAATGCCCAGCCGCGCCGAGCTGGCTGCCCACTATGCGGAGCTCTCCGGGCTGCCGGTAGACGCGCTGGACTACTACGTGGTCCTGGCCCGGTTCAAGATGGCCTGCGTGCTCGAGGGCGGCTACGCGCGCTACGTGAAGGGAGCGGCGGACAATCCCAAGATGCAGGCCTTCGGCGAGGTCGTGCTCGACATGGCGCGACGTGCGGCCGATCTGGCCGCGCGCTCTCCACTCGCTACGAGCTCTCAGAGCTCTCCACGCTGATCAAGACAAGGACGAATCATGGGGCGACTCGAAGGCAAGGTGGCGCTGATATCCGGCGCCGCACGTGGACAGGGTGCCGCAGAGGCGCGGCTCTTCGTCGAAGAGGGGGCGCGCGTCGTGCTCGGGGACGTGCTGGGCGAGCTCGGCGCCGAGGTGGCGTCGGAGCTGGGGGACGCCGCCCACTACCAATCGCTGGACGTGACGAGCGAGCAGGACTGGCAGCGCGCCGTCGACGCGGCGACTACGCGTTTCGGCCGACTCGACGTTCTGGTCAATAATGCGGGGATCGTGCGCGGCGGCAGACTCGAGCACACGAGCCTCGAGGACTATCGCGCGGTGATCGAGGTCAATCAGGTGGGCTGCTTTCTCGGGATGCGATCGGTGATTCCGGCGCTGCGAAGTGCCGGCGGCGGCTCCATCGTGAATATCTCCTCGACCGCCGGTCTGGAAGGCGTAGTCGGAGTCGTCGCCTACGTGGCGAGCAAATTTGCAATCCGCGGCATGACGAAGACAGCCGCACTCGAGCTGGGTCACGACGGCATTCGCGTGAACTGCGTGCATCCCGGCGCGATCCAGACGCCGATGCTCGCGCAAGACGAGTTCGACTCCGGGCAGATGAAAGCCATCTTCGGCGCGCAGCCGATCCCACGCGTGGGTGAGTCCGAGGAGATCGCACGGATGGTGCTCTTCCTGGCTTCGGACGAGAGCTCGTTTTCGACCGGTTCCGAATTCATCGCGGACGGGGGCCTGATGGCAGGCAATCCGGCTCGCGGCGCCGTCGGCGAGTAGTCGGCTGCTCACGAATCGTTTCGCGCCGCAGCGGATCCGGAGCCGATCCGGCGGGAGCAAGGAGGACGAGATGGGAATCGACTTGAGCGGACGCACGGCCGTGGTGACGGGCGCCGGGCGTGGCATCGGACGTGCGACAGCCATCGAGCTCGCGCAGCTCGGCGCCAATGTAGTGGTCAACGACATCGGAACCGCCACCGACGGCAGCGGATCGGATGTCGCACCCGCGAAGCAGGTCGTGCTCGAGATCGAGGACGCGGGCGGCATCGCAGCGGCCAGTACCGACTCCGTCACCGAATATGCGGGCGCCGAGGCGATCATTGGGACGGCCATCGACGCCTTTGGCGGAATCGACATTCTCGTCAACAACGCCGGGCTCTCCGCAGGAATGCCGATCTGGGAGATCGACCCGGAGCTCTTCCGACGTGTCTGCTTCTCACACCTGCTTGGCACCTTCAACTGCACGCGCTGCGCCGTGCCCCATATGCGCAAGGGCGGGTGGGGGAGGATCGTCAACATCGTGTCCCGCGCCGGTATCGTGGGAATGGCCGGCAACGTCGCCTACGGGGCCGGCAAAGGCGGCGTCTTCGGGCTCACGAACGTGGTCAGTCGCGACTTGGCGGCAGACGGCATCACGGTCAACGCCGTCAATCCCGCCTCCACCGAGACGCGCATGGTGACCGAAGCCATCGATCGCATACGCGGCCAGGGCGGCGAGGGAGCCAAGGTCGCAGACGGGCTCCTGAAGACGATGCAACGCCCCGAGGACGTGGCGGTGTTGATCGCATCGCTCTGCACCGAGGAGATGGCGCATGTGAACGGCCAGATCTTCTACGTGTCTGGTACTGAGGTGGGTCTCTTCCAGCCGCTAAGAGTCACTCAAACCCGATCGCGCGATCAGGCGTGGACCCCCGACGAGCTGGTGGCGGCGCTGGACGAATTCGAGCTGCATCCCCTCGACGGTCCATACACCTGAGATCGTTTCTTCAGCGGAATCAAGAACATGCCTTTTTGTCGTGATTGATTCCCCCGATCACGCGCCGACTCGAAGGGAGGCATCCGGATGGCCGATCACACCTCGTTGCAGAAGACGGCGGCCGCAGCCGCAAACCCGGTCACGCTGCCCTCCTTCACTGGCACGCTCGCCGAAGGCGTTCACGTGGTCGGCGGGATGGGCAACGCGCTCTCGGTAGAGACGGATGTCGGGATCATCCAGGTCGATACGGGAAATACCGACCAGCAGGCCCGAGGCATGCTCAGCAGGCTGCGCGAGATCACGGATACGCCCGTCCATGCGATCGCATACAGCCACGGTCACCTGGGATACAACAACGCCGTGAAGACCTGGCTTCGCTCAGCCAGCGAGCGAGGCGAACCGGCCCCGCGCGTGATCGCGCACGATAACCTCGTCCGACGCTGGCGACGCTACGGCGAAACCGAGGCCTTGCAGCGCTACTTCATCGAGCTGCAGTTCCGCGTGCCACGCGGAAGGGTCGAGCCGCCGCTGAAGATGCATATGCCCAGTGAGACCTTCAGCGATGCGCTGACCCTCAGCGCTGGTGCTCGTCCGATCCAGCTCTTCTGGGCCCCATCCGAGACGGACGATGCCATCGTGTTGTGGATGCCCAAGCAGCGGCTCCTCTATGGCGGTGCAGCCATCACGCCGAGCATTCCGAACGTCGGCACACCCTTGCGAAGCCTGCGCGATCCAGTGCGCTGGGCGAACACATTGGATCGTCTGGCGGCGCTCGATCCCGAGATCGTCGTGATGGAGTTCGGGCCGCCCATCGAGGGCCGGGAGAAGATCCAACGAATCCTGCTCTCCACCTCGTCTGCGCTGCGTTGGCTACGGCGAGAGGTGGTGGAGCGACTGAATAGAGGCATGGGTGTCGTCGAGACCATCCATGATCTCGACTATCCCGATGAACTCTTCGACCAGCCCTGGATGAGCCCTCTCTACGGCTGTTCGGAGTACATCGTGCGCGACATCTTCCGGGCCGAAACCGGCTGGTGGGATCGCAATCCAACGAATCTCCACCCCGCGCATCCCGATGCCGCCGGCGAGGCGGTGCTCTCCGCGATTGCGAATCGGGGCGCCGTACTCGGCCGCGCCCGCGAGCTGGCCGCAGGGGGCCAGACCCAGCTCGCACTCCATGTCGTCGATCTCCTGGCTCTCGCACCCGGGGACGATGACGAGGTGATCGAAGCACGGGCCCTCAAAGCCGAGCTATGCGACACGCTCGCGCTCGGAGCGAGCAGTTTCGTATCCCAGAGTCTCTATGTTTCCTCGGCCCGGATCATTGCAGAGGGCGTATCACAGCCGACCGGTGTGCGCTGAGTCTACGGGTCGAACACGCTCGGACGAGAACATTGGCGATTGCCCAGCTGGAGTGAGCGTCAGAATCAGCACCTCCGCCGCATCGAGGTCGATCGAGACGACATCGCCAACTGCCACGCTCCCCTGCAGCCTCGTCTTTGCGCCGCTGCGTGGATCCCAGCTGATCAGGACCCCGCCCGCCCGCGTGAAGCGGAGCCGGGTTCGATGCGGCGACCATGATTCGTTGAAAACCAGCAGGATGTCGCCTGCTTGACTGCGCCGGCGCGCCAGCGACACGGCGAGGCGAGTATCGGGCAGGGGTTCGACCAGGGTGCTCGGAACGTGCTCTGCGAGCAGCGTCTCGAGCCCTTCCGCTTCGGACACGCGCACGACCCACTCCGACAAGCGCTTCGTCGCAGCGCGGACCCTGCGGTCGCGGGCCTGCGCGTCCCGAAGACCGGGCGCGCGTCGCGGCAGCGACCCCAGTGCCAGGACCGGGACGCCGGTCTCGGCGATGGCCGCGATGCGCTCGACGAGCGCCGGCTCCGCGATCTCGAGTGGATCCAGCAGGATGGCGCGGTAGTGGCGCGCACCGATCCTGCATTCCCCCCGTGACCCCTGCGCGCCCGCGAGCATACGACGGCTGACCCGATCGTGAACCAGACCGCGGGCCCGAAGCGCGCCTGTGACGGCCGACTCCCCGACATGCGGCGTGATGCGACCGATCTGAACGCTGGCGGAGTCGGGATAGACCCTTTCCGACCGCAGCCACGCCACTTCTGCGACCGGATCCCCCTGGCTCATCGCCACGGTCAGGCGCCCCATCGAACGATTGAAGTCCGAGAGCCCGGCCAGGAAGTCAGCGTCGATATGCGACGACATTGGCAGCGGTCCGGCCAGGATCCGACCGAAGCCGCCGCTGAAGGGGTACCAGACCTCGCCGTCGAAACGCGTATGGGGATAGGGGACGCCATGGAAGGCCAGCCGGTTGATGCCGGCCGAGTAGGCGCGCCCTGCGAGCAGCCACATCTCGTCCATCGAGAGACGCGTACCGAAAAGTCGCAACGTAATGAAGGACTCCGACGAAGCGAAGCGGCGATCGGCCACGTGGGCGGCAGAGGCCGCAAGCTTCAAGAAATCGAAGCTGCCCTTGGCAAAGAGTGCCTCCGATTCGGGCACATCGGCCCGAGCGTAGGTGTCGAGGTAGTCGCCATAGCCCCCGTGCGCCTGTAGCCGCAGCGCCACACCACGGCGATGGGCCCAGCGCACGAAGTGCTCGACGAAGTCTTCTTCGAATAGCTTGCGACGAGTGGCCTCGTAGTCCTCACGAATCCGCTCGGCCTGCTCCGGCTCGGCACTCAGGTAGAGCGGCCGGCCGCCCCGGCCAAGGAAGTCGATCATCTCGCCGTACTTCGATTCGCCGCCGCGGCGAAAGAGCAGCGGAAGAAAGGGCGTCGGGTCGTAGCCGGCATGCGCTCTGAACGCATCGACGAATCCGGTCGTGAAGGGCAGCTCTCCCATCAGCTCGAAGCTGTCGATGAAGACCTCTCGCACGCGGTCGGGCGGCAGCGCATCGAGGATCGGCGTCGCGTAGCCGCCGAGCAGAGCCTCCGCGCCGCGTTGCGACAAGTGGTCCACCACGCGCGCATCCGCCTCGCTGCCGGGGTAGGCGCCACCCATGACGAAGTGCTCGGTGGCGTTCTCATAGAGGACGAAGATCCGCCAATCGCCCTTTGGCACGTCCCAAGCGAGGCGACCCGCTGGGCTTGGCCCGGCGATGACCCGTACATCCTTTAGAATCCGAATCCCCTCGTGTAATGCGCCAATCCGCCCAGCGACGACGGCTACGACATCCACATCTGGATCGGGCGGCCCGAGCACGTCGAGCAGCCACTCGACCGCCCTCCGGTAGCTCTGATCGGGCGGCTCGGGGAGCTTCGCCTCGAAGCGCGCGGGGCCGCTGACGTCCAGCGTACTCATGAGTAGCTGGCGTTCGGCATTGCGCTTCGACGTCGGAAGACCGCCCGGCCATCCGCTGCCCAGGGTGAGATCGAAGTCGAGGCCGATCTCGGCGGCAGCCGATGCCGCCGCGGCCACGGAGTGCCGAAACGCGGGCTCCCCGACGCTTCGCAGCTTCGGGTCCGCGGCGAGATCGTCCGCGCCCAGCCCGAGCAGCAGCGCCTGGAGCTCCACGGCGCCGAAGCCGGCATCCTTGATCTGCTGCAGCTGGCGCGTCAGCACCACCGGCTCAACACTGCCTCCGGGCCACCACCAGCGCGCGACGGGGCGCATCTCACGCGACGGGTCCTGCCACGCCGCAAGCGGGATTGGCAAGGCGGTCGCCTGCGTTTCGGCGAAGAGCGTCCGCGTCGAAACGATGCTTGCGATCGCAGCAATCAAGACGAGTGCGGTCCACGCACCGCCGGGCGTGCAGCGTCGGTCCACTACTCCCCTCGAGGCTCCAATCCATCTCCGAGAGCGGGTGCTCCTCGATTCGGATGAGTGCCGGAAGGAGAGAATAGACGCGGCGACCCCATATGTCGTCCGGACGGATCTTGCCGACCGGACGGTGGTATTACACGATCTCGGCCACGTGGGTCTTCGACAAGACTCTGCTCGATGCGATACACGAGCACGGGATCTTCGGTTGCGGCTTCGGTTGGCGCCCTCAGCGGCCGTGGTCGCAACACGCAAGGCAAGGAGGCGGGCAATGCGAATCGGATTCATCGGATTGGGTCACATCGGTGGAGCCATCGCCACCAATCTCGCACAGGACGGCGTGGAGCTCCCCGTCGAAGGCATCGAGCGAAGAAGCAGCGAGCCACAGTTCGCGCTCGAGCTTGCCGCGAAGGATGCGGACCTCTTCGTAGCCCTTGGACACGAAGTCGGTAGCGAGGGACGCATGGCCGGTCTCGCCGCAGCGATTCTGCACGAGGCCTGCGAGCGCGGTATGGCACGCAGCGACTGGACGAACCTGCCCGCGTTCTTCGAGAGCGAAGGTGATTTTCGCTTCCGGCTTGCGAAAGAACAGACCGGCGACTAGCCCATGCGGCGCTCTGGCCAAGATCCCCGTGGGCAATGGAGGATCGCCCTCCATTCTGGTAGACCTCCCTCTCCAATCCAGCTCCAGGCCGGCTCCAATCCAGCCAGCCCACCACCCCGCGAGGATCCATGAGCCAATCTCCTCCCATCATCTACACCTGGACCGACGAAGCTCCAGCCCTGGCGACGCACTCCTTTCTGCCCATCATCCGGGCGTTTACGGCCGCAGCCGGGGTGCCGATCGAGACCCGCGACATCTCGCTCGCCGGCCGCATCCTGGCCGCCTTTTCCGAGCGGCTCACCCCGGAGCAGCGGATCAACGACGGTCTCGCCGAGCTGGCGCGCCTGGTGAAGACCCCCGAGGCGAACATCATCAAGCTCCCCAACATCAGCGCCTCCGTCCCGCAGCTGAAGGCGGCCATCGCCGAGCTCCAGGCCAAGGGCTACGCGCTGCCGGAGTACCCCGAGGAGCCGAAGACGGACGAGGAGCGGGGTGTCCAGGCGCGCTACGACAAGCTGAAGGGGAGCGCGGTCAACCCCGTTCTGCGTGAGGGCAATTCGGACCGTCGCGCCCCGAAGGCGGTCAAGGAGTACGCGCGCAAGAACCCACACCCAATGGGTGCCTGGGCCAAGGGCTCCAAGACCCACGTCTCGACCATGAAGAGCGGCGATTTCTACCACAACGAGAAGTCGATCACCGTCACGAATGCGACGATCGCCCGAATCGAGCACGTCGCCGCCGACGGCAACGTGACTGTGCTCAAAGACGACATCGAGCTGCAGGCAGACGAAACGATTGACGGCACGTTCATGAGCAAGCGGGCGCTGACTGCATTCCTGGCCGCGCAGATCGAAGACGCCAAGAAGCGAGGCGTCCTCTTCTCGCTGCACATGAAGGCCACCATGATGAAGGTCTCCGACCCGATCATCTTCGGTCACGCCGTACGCGTATTCTTCGACGATCTATTCGCCAAGCACGCTGCGACCTTTGAGCAGATCGGGGTCGACGTGAACAATGGCTTCGGCGACCTCCTCGAAAGGATCGCCGACCTGCCCGAAGATGAGTGCGCCGTGATCGAGGCCGACATCGAGGCCGCTTATGCGAAGGGTCCCGCGCTCGCGATGGTCAACTCCGACCGCGGTATCACCAACCTCCATGTTCCGAGTGACATCATCATCGACGCCTCGATGCCGCCGATGATTCGCGACTCCGGTGGCATGTGGAATGCGGCCGGCGAGCTTCAGGACTGCAAGGCCGTCATTCCCGACAGCAGCTACGCGGGCGTCTACCAGGCGACGATCGAAGATTGCCAGAAGCATGGCGCGTTCGACCCGGCCACCATGGGCAGCGTCGCCAACGTCGGGCTGATGGCGCAGAAGGCCGAAGAGTACGGATCGCACGACAAGACGTTCGAGATCCCGAGCGATGGCCATGTCCGGGTGGTCGGCGCCGACGGCCGCGTCCTCTTGGAGCACGTCGTCGAAGCAGGCGACATCTGGCGGGCGTGCCAGGTCAAGGACGCTGCAGTCCGAGACTGGGTCAAGCTGGCGGTCACGCGTGCACGCGCAACGGGAGTACCCGCCGTATTCTGGCTCGACGCCAGTCGGGCCCACGACGCCGAACTGATTCGAAAGGTCGAAACCTATCTCGCCGAGCATGACACCGACGGTCTCGAAATCCACATCCTCTCCCCCGATCGGGCGACCCGTTTCACGCTCGAGCGAATCCGCAAGGGAGAGGACACCATCTCGGTCACCGGCAATGTGCTGCGTGACTACCTCACAGATCTCTTCCCGATCCTCGAGATCGGCACGAGTGCGAAGATGCTCTCGATCGTGCCGCTCATGAACGGAGGAGGTCTGTTCGAGACCGGCGCAGGCGGCTCCGCGCCGAAGCACGTACAGCAATTCACGGCCGAGGGCCATCTGCGTTGGGACTCGCTCGGCGAGTTCCTCGCGCTGGCAGCCTCACTCGAGCACCTCGGCGAACACTACGACAATCCCGGCGCGCGACTCCTTGGTGCGGCGCTGGATGCGGGAACAGCTCAGCTGCTCCTCAATCGCAAGGCGCCCTCGCGCAAGGTGCACGAGCTCGATAATCGGGGTAGTCACTTCTACCTCGCACTCTATTGGGCGCAAGCGCTGGCTGGGCAGGACACCAATGCCGAGCTGGCTGAGCGCTTCGTGCCAGTTGCGGAGGCACTCGCTGCCAACGAGGCGAAGATCGTCGAAGAGCTGAACGGCGCCCAGGGTGAGGCCCAGGATATGGACGGGTACTACAAGCCCGATCCCTCGCTCGTGGACGCCGCCATGCGGCCGAGCGCCACGCTGAACGAGATCATCGCCGCCGTGTAGCCAGTCGGCTCTCGCTCGAATCCGGGCTCGTCCCCGCGGCGTCCAAGAAGATTCAGTATCAGCGAACGGCTCGCAGATCGGCCATGATCGGACCCAGGCTCTCGAACATTCTGCGCTGGCGCTCCTGATACTCCGGATAGGGCGGACCGAAGACGGGATTGATGGTCGTCACCAGGCCCGCATAGCGCTTCTCGAGCTGCCCGGCGATCTCGTCATAGGTCCCGATCAGGGCCAGCTCCTCCAGCATCTCGTCCGGCACACGCCCAGGCATCTCGTCCCAACGTCCCTGCTTGGAGAGCGCAACCATCTCCTCGCCGACATCGAGCCAGCCATGATGCTCGAGCACAGTGAAGTAGGTGCGTGTCGCCGTATAGAACGAGATGTGCCTGCGAATGATGCCCTTGGCTTCCTCGACGTCCGCCTGCGTCTCGCCGGTCGCCATGAATGGATTCAGGCAGAGATCGATGTCGTCGAACGATCTTCCGCTCTTCGACAGACCTTCCTCCACGGCCGGCCGAATCACCTCGCGCACATAGGCCGGGGAATTGAGCGGATGCATGCGAAGTCCATCGCACAGCTCTCCGGCCACGCGACAGTTGATCCGGTTGACGGCGGCCACGTAGATGGGCAGGCCTTCCACCCCTGGAATCGGACCCGGATTGAAGAAGGGATTGCAGAGCGTGAACTGATAGTGCTCTCCAACGAAATCCGGCTTCGCGCCGGTTCGGAAGTGCTCGATGATCGCGCGCAGGCACAGCACGTACTCGCGTAGGCGCGGCCCCGGCGGTGAGGGCCACGGGGTCGAATAGCGGCGCTCGTTGTGCCCCTTCACCTGAGTACCGAGGCTCAGGACGAAGCGGCCTTCGCTGAAGCGTTGCAGGTCCCAAGCCAGCTGGGCCGTCACGAAGGGGCTGCGAGGAAACGCGATCGCCACGCCTGTGCCCAGACGCGCCCGACGGGTGTGTTCGGCCAGGATCATGGCAGGCAGGAAGGGGTCGTGGCCCGCCTCGGGGACCAGGATCGTGTCGTAGCCGGCCTCATCCAGTCGCTTGCCGTGACGAATCAGCTCAGCCAGTGAACCCGGCGCCGTCAGTGTTGCCTCGACTCGCATCGAATTGGACCTCGACCGAGCTACTCGTCGGTCTACTCGTCGGTCTACTCGGGCTGGTGCATCGCTGCTCTTGCCCACGAGCTCCACCAGCAGTCGATGAAACCAAGACCCCGGCGGGGATTGATCCTTCTCACATTTTCAGCCCTGGTTCAATAGCGCATTCGACTCGCCTACCATCATACGCCACGCCCACGCAATCGAAGGAGAATCGGATGGCCGAGCTCAGCGGCGCCACCCTCATCGCCCGCAGCCTCAAGCAGCAGGGTGTGGAGACCATGTTCGGAGTCGTCGGCTTTCCGGTCTTCGGCATCGCGTTCGCGGCGCAGAGTGAGGGCATCCAATACATCGGAATGCGCAACGAGCAGGCGGCGAGCTACGCGGCGGCGGCAGTCGGCTACCTGACCGGCCGTCCGGGAGCGTGCCTCGCGGTCTCCGGCCCCGGCATGATACACGCGATGGCCGGACTCTCGAATGCGTGGGCGAATTGCTGGCCGATGATCCTGATCGGCGGCGCCTCCGACTCGTACCAGGAGGGAATGGGCGCTTTCCAGGAAGCACCCCAGGTCGAGACGGCGCGACTCTATACGAAGTGGACAGCGCGTCCCGACGCTGCACGACGCATCCCGCAATACATCGAGCAAGCGGTCCGCACGAGCATCTACGGTCGTCCGGGTGCGAGCTATCTCGACTGCCCGGACGATCTCATCTCCGCACGAGTCGATGAGAGCGAGGTCTCATTTCCAGCACGCTGCCCCGATCCGCCGCGCCCGCAGGCAGCGCCGGATGCTGTCGAGCAGGCGATCGAAGTGATCCGGAATGCCGAGCGGCCGCTCGTCATCGTGGGCAAGGGTGCCGCCTACGCGCACGCCGAGGACGAAGTGCGCCAGTTCATCGAGTCGACGCAGCTGCCCTTCCTGCCCTCACCGATGGGCAAGGGCGTCGTACCCGACGAGCACCCGCTCTCGGTCGCACCCGGTCGGGCGCTCGCACTGCAGGAGGCCGACGTCGTCGTGCTGCTCGGCGCGCGGTTGAACTGGATCATGCACTTCGGCCTGCCGCCTCGCTTCGACAGAGAGGTGAAGACGATCCAGGTCGACATTGCCCCCGAGGAGATCGGGCGCAACGTCGCAGCGGAAGTCGGGCTGGTCGGAGATCTGAAGGCCGTGGTCGGGCAGCTCAACGATGCACTCGCCAAGAAGCCGTACACGCTGGCGCCGAACGCACCCTGGCGAAGCACTCTCGCCACCAAGGTGGAAGAGAACAAGCGTGCGGTTCGTGCCATGATGGACGACGAGAGTGTCCCGATGGGGTACTACCGAGTCCTGCGCGAGATCCAGGATCAGGCGCCCGTCGGCACCCTCATCCAGGCCGAGGGCGCGCAGACCATGGACATCAGCCGCAGTGTGCTGATGCACGACCAGCCCCGGCTACGACTCGACGCCGGGAGCTTCGGCACGATGGGCGTCGGCCTCGGCCAGGCGATTGCCGCCGCGATCGTCCACCCCGACAAGAAGATCATCTGCGTCGAGGGCGACTCCGCGTTCGGCTTCAGCGGCATGGAGGTCGAGACGGCCTGCCGCTATCGGCTGCCGATCGTGTTCGTCATCATCAACAACAACGGGATTGGCGGCGGCATCGATGCCATGCCAGAGGATCCCTTCGCCTCGCCGCCCTCCGGCTACGTGGTCGATGCGGGCTATCAGAAGATGATCGAGGGCTTCGGAGGCAAGGGCTATCTGGTGCGGACGCCGGGCGAGCTCTCGAGCGCCCTCAAGCAAGCGCTCGACGACGAGATGCCGAGCATCGTCAACGTCCTCATCGATCCGCACGCACGAGGAAAGCCGCAGAAGTTCGCCTGGCTGACGCAGTAGCAGGTTCCCCTAGTCGGCCATCTCTACACTTTCCACAGCGCCTTCCGCTACACCTTCCACTGCACCTTCCACTGCACCTTCCACTGCACCTTCCACTACACCTTCCACAACACCCCTCAAGCCCCTTCCAGTGTCCGCGGCGGAGCGCTCCAGCCAAGCGCCTCGGTGCCGCGCACGAGCACGTAGTGCGCCACGGGCACCACCACCAGCGTGAAGATCGTCGCGACGATCAGACCCCCGACGACCGCGACGCCGAGGGCCTGCCGGCTCTCGGCACCGGCGCCACCAGCCAGCGCGAGAGGAAGCGCGCCCATGATCGATGTCACACTCGTCATCAGGATGGGACGGAAGCGGATCCGCCCCGCATCGAGCAGCGAACGCTCGAGCGACACACCCCGGGCGCGCGCTCTGTTGGCGAAGTCGACGATCAGGATGCCGTTCTTCGTCACCAGTCCTACCAGTAGGATGATGCCGATCTGGCTGTAGAGGTTGAGCGTATTGTGGCTGAGGTGCAGCGCACTGAGCGCGCCGAGCGAGGCCAGGGGCACCGTGACCAGGATCGTGAGCGGGTGGACGAAGCTCTCGAATTGCGCGGCCAACACCAGGTAGATCACCAGGAGCGCAAGGCCGAAGGTGAAGAAGACCTCGTTGGCCGACTCGACGAATTCGCGCGAGGTGCCGCGCAGCGACCGGGTGAAGCCGGCCGGGAGTAGCTCATCGAAGATCGCCTCGACCTGCGAGAGAGCGCTACCGAGCGCCGCGTCCTGCGCAAGGTTGGCGCTGATCGTGGCCGAGCGCTGCAAGTCGTAGTGGTTGAGCTTGGCGGGGCCGATGCGCGGCCGGGCATCGATGAGAGACGAGAGTGGCAACATCACGCCCTCGCGGCCGCGCACGTGCACTTCGCCCAGCTGCTCGGGCACGCTGCGGAAGGGCGAGGCCAGCGCCATCACCACGTTGTACTGCTTGTTGCGCAGGATGAAATCATCGGCTGGCCCCTGTGAGAGGAGCAGCCGCAGGCTCTCGGACACGGCTCTCACCGGCACCCCCACGTCGGCGCCATGCTCGCGGTCGAAGACGATATCGAGCTGGGGATTCTCCAGTCGCAGATCGCTTTCCACGTTGACGAGGCCCGGCAGCTCCTGCATCCGCCCAACAATCGCCTCGGTGATCTCACGCATTTTCTCGAGCTCCGCGCTCGAGCTCTTGATGACCACCTCCACGTCGCGGTTGCTGCGCCGCGAGAGTGAGGGCGGATTGATGGCGTAGACGTGGGCCTCCGGGATGTCCATGAAGGCCGGGAAGAGCTCCGCCACGACCTCCTGCTGCTTGCGCTCGCGATCGTCCCAGTGCTGCATGCGGATGAAGACCATTCCCAGCGACGAGCTCGCCGGCGTGCCGAACCCCATGCCGATGGCTGCGAAGAAGCCGGCGATCTCGGGAGTCGCCAGCAGCTTCTCCTCGACCTGAGTGAGGGCCCGCTGTGTGTAGGCCGTGGTGGATCCCTGCGGCGCGCGAATCAATACGAAGATGCGCCCGCGATCCTCGACCGGAAGGAAGGTCTGATCCAGCCCGCGGTAGAGCAGACCCGTGAGGACCAAGAGCATGAGGAAGAGCGCTCCCACGATCCCGCGATGGTGCAGCGCCAGGCCGAGGATTCTTCCGTAGCCGTGGCGCACAGAATCCATCCGGCGGTCCACGGCCGCTCCCACGATGCCTGGCTGACGCGTCACGTCCAGGAAGCGCGAGCAGAACATCGGCACGGCGGTCAGCGCCACGAAGGTGGAGATCGTGACGCAGATCGCCATCGTCAAGGCGAACTCGCGGAAGAGCCGGCCGATGT
>JAFDDH010000222.1 GCA_019310975.1 Deltaproteobacteria bacterium
ACCAGTACGCCCATGATGGCGACGGTCACCACGACCTCGGACATCGTGAATCCGGCCTCACGCTTTGCATTTCGCATGCTGGATCTCCTTGCAATCGGACCTGTTCAGAAGAGAGATCGTCGGCTTCCCCCCACGTCTTGAGGACTTCCATCACCGGCGGAAGGTGTGAATTTCACCCCGCAGCCCTGCGATCGCGTGACGATCCGGCGAGTTCGAGCGCCAGCTGCAAGCGCGATGCCGGTGAGCAGCGTGGATGATTTCCGCCCGGGTTCGAAGTCAGATCAGGTAGGAGATGTGTCGGACCATCAGCAGTGCGTAGAAGGCGAGCAGGGTCCACGCACCTATTGTCGCCAGCTTGAAAGTGTTGTGGACGGCGACGGCCAGCAGACAGAGGCCCACGACCAAGAACTTCTCCAGCAGGAAGTAGGCCGGCCCCCAGCGGATCAGCTGGTGCATCAGTGGATTCTGCTCGACGCCACCGCCGGCCACGTGGGCGAGTGTCAGTCCGGCGTCGACCAGGTTGAGGAGGAAGATCAGCGAGATCAGGATGAGATCGGCCACCTGGTAGAGATCGACGTAGATATTTCGGCTCTCGCGCTGGCGCCGACCGCGATGTCGCCTTCGGTGCCCCAGCAGGGAGTCGTACCAGCGGGTTGGGCGGAGACGTCGATCACTTCCGCCGCGCCGCTCGACGGAGGGCCAGGCCTGGCCCCTGCGCGGGCCGGCTGCGGGATTGGGCGCTTCCGCGCCCGTGCCGCGCTCGACGGGGTGCTGTGTGAGGGACTCGGCCATGCGCCTTCTCGATCTCGTGGATGCGATCCTCTATCGCTTCAGCTGGGGGTCGCAGGCGGACGGGAGCGACCCTCAGCTGGTCGTGAAGAGATCGGCCATCCGCCCGTCCACGCTGGCAAGCCGAGTGCGACTGCGAGCCCAATCCCGGAGCTCCTTGATCCGATCCTCGTAGGTGTCGTAGAGGGGCACCGTCTCGTGGATCGCATTCACGATGTCGTTGTCCTCGAGCTCACGGCTCTCGGCGAAAGCCGTATACAGGGCCGTGCCGATCACCTGCTCGATCTCGGCGCCGGAGAGGCGCTCGGACTCGTCTGCGAGCTGCTCCAGCTGGAATTGACTCGGGTCCCGGCCGTACTTCGCGAGGTGGATCGATAGGATCTCGACCCGTTCCCTGGTGCTCGGAAGGTCGACGAAGAAGAGCTCGTCGAAGCGGCCCCGGCGCAGCAGCTCCGGCGGCAGGCTCTGGACATCGTTGGCGGTGGCGACGACGAAGACCGGCGCGGTCTTCTCGGCTAGCCAGGTCAGGAAGGAGCCGAAGACCCGGCTCGAGTGGATGTCGTCGCTGGTGGACGCGAAGCCCTTCTCGATCTCGTCGATCCAGAGCACCGCGGGCGCGATCGACTCGGCGACCGCAGTGGCCTCGCGGATGGCGGCCTCGGGACTGCGTTCGCCACCGGAGAAGACGGTGGCCAGGTCCAGGCGCAGCAGCGGGAACTGCCACTCCAGCGCGACCGCCTTGGCGGAGAGTGATTTTCCGCAGCCCTGTACACCCAGGAGCAGGAGGCCGCGCGGCAGGGGCAGTCCGAATTGGCGTGCACGGGCGCCGTAGGCCTTGCGTCGGTCGCGCAGCCAGCGCTTGAGCTCGTCGAGTCCTCCGACCTGCTCCAGCCCCTCCCGCGTCTCGTGAAAAGTCAGGGCGGGTGTCCGACGCAGCGCCTGCCGCTTCTCCGCCACGATATGGCCCGGCGTGTCCGCGTTCAGACCCTCCGTCTTGGCGGTCGCCTTGCGAAGCACGCGAACGGCCTCGGCCGCAGTCAAACCAAGGGAGGCGCGAACGCAGGCCTCGAGCTGCGTGGCTTGCTCGTCGTCCTCGCCAATCTTCACCACGCGGCGAAAGAGCGCCTCGAGCTCGTCGGCGCGCGGTAGCGGCAGGCTCACGTGCCCACTCTCTCGAGTCAGCTCGATCGGAATGTCCAGGACCGGCCCCACCAGCACGACTGTCTGGCGGCGCTTACTGAGCGTGGGGAGCCAGTCTCGCAGGCGACGCACTGCGCGTCCGTCGCCCTGCTCGGGATGGACATCGAGCAGCACGAAGAGTGCGGGCTCGGTGACCGCGCCCAGGGCGCGCAGCCCTTCGTCGAGGCTTCCGGCCCCCTCGCCGCTGCCGGCGATGCCCGAAGCCACGCTCCACACGACGAGCTTGCGCTCGCACGGCTCGGCCACGCGCTCGAGGATGCGCAGAGCGCGATCCTCCTCGAAGGTCTCGAAAGCGATCAGGCGCCAGCCCGATCTCACGAGGAGCAAGAGCTCCTGGGTGACATTCTGGCTCATGTGCGATCCGCCGTGATGCGTACTACCTCCTCGAAGGTGGTGACGCCTTCGGCGAGCCTGCGGATCGCGCACTCACGCAGGCTCTCCATTCCCTCGATTCGCGCGGCATCGCCGACTTCGTTGGCGTCCTTGCCCTCGCGGATCAGCGTCTGCACGCGCCGGCCGACGTCGAGCATCTCGAAGATACCGATGCGTCCGAGCAGCCCGGTGTGACGACAGTCCGCGCAGCCCTGTCCGAAACGCGCCGGCAGCTGCTCGCGGCGCTCGACCGGCACCTTGATGCCCAGCGCCGCGACCTGATCCGGTGTCAGGCGACCGTCGACCCCACAATTGGGGCAGATCTTCCGCACCAGGCGTTGGGCGAGGATGCCGCGGAGAACACTCGAGAGCAGGAAGGGCTCGATACCGAGCTCCACGAGACGGGTCACGGCACCGGCGGCGTCGCGCGTGTGGACCGTGGAGAAGACCAGATGGCCGGTGAGTGCAGCCTGCACCGCCATGGCGGCGGTCTCGGCGTCACGAATTTCGCCGACCATGATGATGTCGGGATCCTGACGCAGGATCGTTCGCAGCGCGCGAGAGAAGGTCACATCGATCTGGGACTGGACCTGCACCTGACTGAAGCGCGGATCGACCAGCTCGATGGGGTCTTCGACTGTGGTGATGTTGATCTCTGGGCCCGAGAGATAGCGCAGCGTCGAGTAGAGGGTGGTGGTCTTGCCGGATCCGGTGGGTCCCGTGACCAGGATGAGTCCACTGGGGGAGGTGAGCCAACCCTCGAACTTCTCACGTTCGCCGGGTGAGAAGCCGAGCTCATGCAGCTCCGCCATCAAGACATTCGGATCGAATACACGGATCACGACTTTCTCGCCGAAGGCCGTGAACATGCTCGAGACGCGAAGCTCGACCTCGCGATCGCCACGCTGGGTCTTGATTCGACCGTCCTGTGGGCGCCGGCGCTCGGCGATATCCATGCGAGCGAGCACCTTGATGCGCGACGTAACGGCCCCGTGCACACTCAGGGGCAGGGTCTCGATGTCGTGCAGGATGCCGTCGATTCGGAAACGGATCATGGCGCCGTCGGCCTTCGGCTCGAGGTGGATGTCCGAGGCTCGCTGATCGAAGGCATATTTGAGCAGGTAGTCGACCGCCGCGACGACGTGCTCTTCGCTGGAAGCGGCCAGCTCATCGTTGCTCCGCAGCTCGACCAGCTCGACCAGTGCGGTGTTGGCGTGGCTGGCGCTGAGCTCCTCCTTGGCCTTGCTGACCTTGGAGCGAAAGCCGTGCACGCGCTCGATGATGGCGAGGATGTCGCGCTTGCTGGCGATCACGTAGGAGACACCACCCTCGAGCTGGCTCTCGAGCGATTCGCGCAGGGCGCTATCGAAGGGATCGGTAATCGCGAGCTCGAGCGTGCTGCCCTGGCGGCTGACCGGAACCACTACGTGACGATGGGAGAACGCCCGGGAGAACGTTTTGGTGATCAGCTCGTTGTCGAGCTTGAGCGGGTCGAGCTTCTGGTAAGGGTAGAGGGCCGCTTCCGCCATGCAGTGGGCGACGGAGTCCTCGTCGAGCTTGCGACGCGGCTCCTTGGCATGCGGGAGATTTGCTGCGGCGATGATCTCGGCGGGCGAGACGTCGTAGCGCGCTGCGGCCTGGGAGCGGACGGATCCGACCTTCTGCTTCAGGACCTGGCTGCGAAGCGTCATCGTGCGCGACTCGACATCGCTCGCCTGGTCCGGAGCCAGAAGCTCGACCTTCACGAGAAGCTCGAGCAGCTCACTCAGGCTCAGCGGGGGGCGAAGCTCGTCCTGGCCGTGGATCTGATCGGGGTCGGGGAGGTGCCTGGTGTCGTCGTTGCCCATACCCCGGGTTTTATCGGCCGACAGGGAGAAATCACAACACCCGCCCCGATGCCCAATCCTGGGGCAGCGGAAGTCTGGACATATCCGCGAAGCGGTCGTGCTTCTCTATCTGGGCGGCTGGATTCCGGCCCTGGGTCGATCGAGGATGTGAACATCCTGGGGACGGACGGAGAGCAACACGGTGTCAGCGATGCGCACCTCGCGCGCCAACCCCCGGCCGGCGACGAGATGCGTCCTCAGCAGGTGCTCGCCCCAGCGCAGATCCAGGGTGGTGAGTACACCGTCGGTGGTGATGCGGATCACCTCGGCCTTGCCGATCGACTCTCCCTCGCCGCGACCGATGTCGACCTTGAGATGCTCGGGCCGGATGCCCGCCCAGACGTGCCGGCCGGCCGGCCGCGCATCGAGACTCGGCAGACGATGCGAGGCATCCGCCGCGGCCTGGCCGCCGGCTTCCATGGTGGCCGGAATCAAATTCGTCATGCCCACGACCCGAGCAATCTCGGGGCTGACGGGATGTTCGAGCACGGTCTGACGGGCATCGACCTGCTCGAGCCGGCCCTTCTGCAGCACGGCCATTCGGTCCGAGACCATCACAGCCCGGCGTAGATCGTGGGTGACGACGACGACGCCTACGCCGGTTCGCTCGAGCGCGCTGCGCAGATCGTATGAGAGTGACTCCTGTGCCTCTGAATCCAGATCATCGAAGGGCTCGTCGAGTAGCAGCACAGAGGGCTCGAGCGCGAAGGCACGGGCGAGGGCGAGGCGGCGCAGCTCTCCGCCCGAGAGTCCGGAGGCGCGGCGCAGCGAGAGGCCGGCAATCCCGAAGTGGGCCAGGGCATCCGCGCTCCGCCGGTCGATTTCGTCCGTCGCGACGCCCTGGCTGCGCAGGGCAATTCGAACGTTGTGCTGAACCGTGCCCGCGAAGGCGATCGGGCGCTGGAAGACCATGGTGACGGCGCCATCCGTGATTCGCTCCACGCTGCCTCGGGTGGCGGCCTCGAGGCCCGCCATGGTGAGGAGTAGGGTGCTCTTGCCCGCCCCGTTGGGGCCGAGCACGGCGAGCACCTCGCCCGCATGCACGTCCAGGGCGTCTACACGCAGCTCGAATCGACCGCTGCCCGACCCGCGCCGGGCGACGAGGTCGCGCACTTGCAGTACCGCGTTCACGTTCGGTCTCCGTGCTGCACCCACGTGAGCAGGCCGGCGAGAACCAGCATCAGCCCGATCAGCACGACGGCCAGCGCGTAGGCGGACTCGAAGAGCCCCATCCGGGTGTACATCAGGATCGCCGTGGTGAGCACGCGCGTCTCGCCCTCGAGGTTGCCGCCGGTCTGCATCACGGCACCGACCTCGGAAAGGATGCCGCCGAGCGCAGCGATCACGGCGGCGAGGAGCCCGAGCCGGATCTCGCGCAGGAGCAGCCACATTCGCCAGCGCGCCGGGATACCGAGGGCCTTCACCTGCAGCTCCCAGTCCAGGTCGAGCGCTGCCACCGCGGCCACCACGAGTGCCACGACCAGAGGCAATGCGATCAGAACCTGCGCGGTGATCATCGCCTCGACCGAGTACCAGAGCTCGAGCTGGCCGAGCGGGCCGCTGCGAAAGAAGAGCTGCGCGACCACGAGGCCAACCACGATGGGCGGCGCGCCCATTCCCGAGTTGACGAGGCCCAGCAGGACGCGGCGTCCTGGAAATTGGCGCCGGCCGAGCCAGATGCCGATCGGAACGCCGAACGAGAGCGAGATGACAAGCGCACTCAGGCAGACGCCGAGAGTGCGAAGTGTGATCTCGAGCAGGCCCTGGGCATCGAGGGCGGACACGATTCAGTCTCCGGTAAAGCCGATGGGTCGAAAGAGCGCCCGACCGAAGCGCTCGCGCCCATAGTTGGCGATCAGAGCCTGGGTCTCCGGCTGACCGAAGAAAGCGGCCAGGGCTTTGGCCTCGGGGCCGTGCAGTTTCGGGAAGCGCTCGGTATCCAGTAGCAGCACGGAGTATACGTTGCGGAGCGCTGGCTCGGGCTTGCTGAGAATCACCAGGCCGGTCTTCTCTCGGAAGGCCAGGAAGGTTCCGATGTCGGACAGAATATAGGCTGAGCGCTGCCCGGCCACCTGGAGGGAGAGGCCCATCCCCGACCCGGTGCGCGTGAGCGCCGGCCAGCGCTCCTTGGGGTCGAGTCCCGCGGCACGCAAGAGCGCCTTCTCCTTCTTGTTCGTGCCGGAGTCGTCCGCACGACTGATGAAGGGAGCCCCCGCCTCGCGGATGGCATCGCCGACGCCGGCCGGATCGGCGACCGGCCCCGCCAGCACGAAGTGGTTCTCCATGAACTCGATACGCCGCGTCGAGATGCCGTCATTGACGAGAGCCCGCTCGGCCGAGGGCGCGTGAGTGAGGAGCAGGTCCGCATTGCCCTCGGCCCCCATGCGGAGTGCGGCGCCCGTACCGACCGCCACGACTCGCACGCGAATCCCGGTCTGCTTCATGAAGTGCGGCAGCAGCGCATCGAGGAGGCCCGAGTCCTGCACGCTGGTCGTCGTAGCCAGCAGGATGGATCGCGGCTCCTCGGCACCGACCCAGGAGCCGGTGCACGCAGCAAACAAAAGCGGGAGTGGTGCGAGAATCTGTCGGAGGCGCATGCATCCTGACTCGGCTCGAGGCCTGTTTTGGGGGGCGTTGATTGTGGTCTGCTCAGCCCGTGGTGATTTCCGGGAAGGGCACGATTTCCTCTCGCAGGCTTCCCTGGCGCCGCGTGCTCGCGACCACTGTCTCCGCCGGGTCCCGAATCGAACCACAGGCTGGGCCGGTGTCAACGGCGCCTCGATCGGCGCAGCGGCCCTGCTCGCAGGAAGTCTTGACGGCGCGTCGGAGCGCCACCTATCGTCGACTCCGCTTCGACCCAAGGGTGCGCCCACGCGGTCCACCATCCGGGACAGTCGGTCACAGCATTGAGTCTCTCCGCTCAAATCCTCGTCGCCATGCTGCTCGGGCTCGCGGCCGGACTCTTCTTCGGCGAGCTCGTCGAAAGCATCAAGATCGTTGGGGACGGCTTCATCCTGCTGCTCCAGATGACGGTGCTCCCCTACGTGTCGGTCTCGCTCGTATCGGGCCTCGGCAGCCTGCGTGCCGAGGGCGCGGCGGCACTGGCAGTCCGCGCCGGCACTGCGCTGCTGGTGCTCTGGAGCCTCGCCTTCCTGGCAATCCTGACGATCCCCTTCGCGTTTCCCGACTGGGAGAGCGCTTCCTTCTTCAGCACGAATCTGGTGGAGACCGCGCAGAGCTTCGATTTTCTCGGTCTCTTCATTCCCTCGAACCCCTTCCACTCGCTCTCGGCATCCATCGTTCCCTCCGTGGTCGTCTTCAGCGTTGCGCTCGGCGTCGCGCTGATTGGAGTCGCGGAGAAGGAAGGACTGATCCAGGTCCTCGACACTTTGAAGGAAGCGCTCTCGCGCATTACGACCTTCGTCGTTCGCCTGGCTCCCTACGGTGTGTTTGCCATCGCGACCCACGCGGCCGGAACGCTTTCGCTGAGTCAGGCGGCGAGTCTGCAGGTCTACATGATCGTATATGCCTCGGTGGCGCTGGTACTGGCTCTCTGGGCCGTGCCAGGGCTCGTAGCGGCGCTCACTCCCTATACGTGGTGGGAGGTCATCGGGCGGATGCGGGGTGTGCTGATCACGGCCTTCGCGACCGGGAATCTCTTCGTGGTCCTCTCGGTGCTGACCGAACGCATCAAGGAGTTGGTCCGGGAAAGGGGAAGGGATCCGGAGCGGGCCTCCCACTTCGTCGAGGTCGTCGTACCGGTGGCTTTCACATTCCCGAGCGTAGGCAAGCTGCTCTCGCTCTCCTTCATCCTCTTTGCCGGCTGGATCTCGGGCTATTCGCTCTCCGTCGCCCAATATCCGAGTCTGCTGGCGGCGGGTGTAGCGAGCTACTTCGGTGCGACAGTGGTCGCGATTCCCTTTCTGCTCGACCTCTTCCAGATCCCCTCGGACACGTTTCAGCTCTTCTTGGTGGCGGATAACGTCGTCGGACTGCGCTTCAGCACGATGTTGGGTGCCGTCCACCTGATCGCGATCTCACTCCTGACCAGCGCCGCGATGGAGGGGCAGGTCCGGTTCCGGCCGATCGCGCTACTGCGCTATCTCACAATCACGCTCCTTCTCGTGTTCAGTGTGATCCTCGGAATCCGATTTGCGTTCGAGTCGATGGGGCACGAGTACGAGGGCTACAACCGGTTCATTGGGATGCAGCCCACTCAAAACGATCGCTGGCCCAAGGTGCTGGAGGCGATTCCCGAGCCAGCCTCTGACGAGGATCTGGCACTTACGGATCTGGACCGAATCCTCGCACGGGGCACGATTCGCGTCGGCTATCTCCCCGACCGTCTGCCCTGGGCGTTTCGGAATCAGGACGGCCGGCTGGTTGGCTTCGACGTCGAGATGGCCCACGTGCTCGCAAACGAGCTCGGTGTGGACGTCGAGTTCATCCGCGTCGATCGAGAGGAGCTGGTTTCAGCCCTGACTTCGGGGGCGATTGACGTGGGGATGTCGGGTATCCCACTCACGACACAGAGCCTCGAGCGCCTGTCCTTTTCGAAGTCCTACGTGGATGAGACGATCGCTTTCATCG
>JAFDDH010000223.1 GCA_019310975.1 Deltaproteobacteria bacterium
CTCAGCGGGCCGCAGTATCGAGGTAGGCGTGCTCCGGCGGCGGACGGCGGTCCTCGCGGCGCGACCAGATCTGCGATTGGCGGTTCTGGTAGTAGCCACTGCGCAGCGCCGCGTAGTAGTCGATGGAACTCTCCTCCAATGCCTTGATCTCCTCGAAGTAGCGCGCCCGCTCGGTCAGGCCCTCGCTGCCGCTGAAGAAGAGCACATCCAGTCCAGCGAGCAGGAAGAAGGTCGGATGCAGAAAGGAGTCGACCCCGAGCCCGATGCCGTCACGCACGTTCGAGGGCCCGAGCAGTGGGATCATGAAGTAGGGCCCGCTCGGCGCCCCGGAGATCGCCAGCGTCTGTCCGAAGTCCGAAATATGGCCGGGCATCCCCCAGCGCGAGGCCGGATCGAAGAGTCCGCCGATCCCCGCCGTGCTGTTCACAATCATGCGCGAGAGCGTGATGCCGGCGTCGTTCCACTCGAGCTGGAAGACATCGTTGGCGAAGGTCTGGGTGGAGTTGATGTTGTCGAAGACGCGTTCGATGGCGCGGCGCAGCTGCTCGGGCAGAATGAAGCGGTAGCCGACGGTCAGCGGATCCATGACGAAGCGATCGATCACCCGATTGACGACGAGCGTGCCGCGGTTGAGCTTCTCCCAGGGGTCCGGGAATCCCATCGGGGTGTCGTCGAATTCGAGGTCGAAATCGTCATCGAAAAAAGCGTCCGCGTCGCCGGCTTCGCCGCGGTCGACCCCGGGCGGGTCGTCGAAGAGCGGATCGTCCACGATGTCATAACGGGTACCCGGCCCCACCTCGTCGACCGCCCACGAGGGCCCTGCGATCGCGAGCAGCAGCGCCGTCGCGACCGCCAGCTGCAGCGCAATCTCGGCCAGCCGATGGCCAGCTCTCCCGTCTCCGCTTCGCCAGCACAGGTTCATTCGCCGTGGAGCGTACCCGACGAGCGAGGCAGCGAACATCAGCAGACGCGCGAGAACGCGGCGAAAAACCCTCGAATTTAAGAATGTCGGCACGACCCCATGGGGCCCATCGCTTCAGAGATTTGAGTGACGGCCGCAAATCGAGTGGGGTACTCTGGTGACCCTCTCTGGAGAACGGAACGTCTCCCTCCCCCGACAGACCCTGTCCCCCCGCTTTCGATCACGAGTAGAGCGTTGCTGCACATGGGTGTACGAACGCACGTGATGGACGATGGAAGCAGCGCCGCCAGGCGCTGAGACCCGGCTCGTAGCCAAGCCGAAGGTCGCCCCGCTGAGGAGGAAGCCCGTGGACATCCTGCAGAAGTGTGAGGACTACACGCTGCATCGCGAGATCCGCAACTTGGATCTCTATCCCTACTATCGCGGGATCTCGTCGCCCCAGGAACCCGTCGTCACCATGAACGGCCAGAAGGTCATCATGCTGGGGTCGAACAACTACCTCGGACTGACCAATCACGACGAGGTCAAGGAGGCCGCGGTGGCGGCGCTCCGCAAGTACGGGACTGGCTGCGCGGGCTCCCGGCTGTTGAATGGCACGCTCGACATCCACATCGAGCTCGAGGAACGCCTGAAGAGCTTCATGCGGGCGGAGTCGGTCCTGACCTTCTCGACCGGCTTCCAGGTGAATCTCGGCGTCCTCTCGTGTCTGCTCGGCCGCCACGACGTAGCGCTCCTCGACGCCATGGATCACGCCTCGATCATCGACGGCGTGCGCCTGGGATTCGGCAAGTCGCTGAAGTACAAGCACAACGACATGCAGGACCTGGAGGCGAAACTCTCCCGGGTGGCTGAGAACCGCGGCAAGTTGATCGTCGTGGACGGCGTCTTCTCGATGGAGGGCGACCTGGCCAACCTGCCGGAGATCGTGCGCCTGAAGAACGAATATGACAGCCGACTCTTCGTGGACGATGCCCATGGCGTGGGCGTCTTCGGCGAATCCGGCCGCGGCACCGCCGAGCACTTTGGTGTGGAGGACGAGGTCGATCTCGTGATGGGAACGTTCTCGAAGTCCCTGGCCACGGTGGGCGGCTTCATCGCCGCCAGCAGCCCGGTGATCGACTACATACGCCACCACGCGCGCTCGGGGATCTTCTCGGCCGCCATGCCGCCGGCGGCGGCGGCCTCGGCCATCAAGGCCATCGACATCATCGAGGCGGAGCCCCAACGCCGCAAGCAGCTCTGGGAGACCACCCAATACATGAAGCGTGAGCTCGAGGGCCTCGGATTCGATACCGGGACCTCGGAGTCGCCCGTCATCCCGATCGCGGTCGGCGACGACATCGCGACCTTCACCCTCTGCAAGCGGCTCCAGGAGGAGGGCGTATTCGTGAATCCCATCGTCACGCCCGCGGTTCCGCCCGGCCAGGCGATGATCCGCACCTCCTATATGGCGACCCACAACCGCGAGCACCTCGACCAGGCGCTGACGGCACTGAAGAAGGTCGGTCGGCAGCTGGACGTCATCTGAGGACCCGGCAATTGCCAGCGTGCGCTCGACGCTGGACGGTCGGCCAGAGAGGGCCGATCCCTCAGCCCCCGGCGAGTCGCAGGCGACCCACCACGTCGTCGACGAACTGGCGGGCCGTTCGGCCGGAGCGACTGGCGTGGCTGAGCGCCCAGCGGAGCGACTCGCGTCGGAGTTCGTCGTCGAGCTCGGCAATCCCGGCCTGGCAGAGGTAGTGGCTCACGATGGCCAGGTAGGTGCTCTGGTCGAAGTTGTAGAAGCCGAGCACCAGCCCGAAGCGGTCCGCCAGCGCCAGCTTCTCCTCCAGGGCCTCACCGAGGTGCAGCTCGCCGTGCTCGTCGACTCGCGCTGCGCGGTTCTCCGCCATCGTCTGGGGGACCAGGCTGCGACGGTTGCTGGTGGCCACGATGCAGACGCCCAGTGGCGGAGCCACCAGGCTGCCGTCGAGCGCAGCCTTGAGCTCGAGGTAGCCGGCCTCACCGGGCCCAAAGGAGAGATCGTCGCAGAAGATCAGGAAGGACCACCGCTTGCCACCACGCAGCGCGGCCAGGATGCGGGGCAGGTGCACGAGATCGGCGCGATCCACCTCGACGACCCGCAGCCCTTCGGCCGCGTAGCGGGTCAGCAAGCCGCGCACCGCAGACGACTTCCCGGTACCGCGCTCGCCGTGCAGCAGGACGTTGTTGTAGGGGTGGCCGCCGAGCAGCTGCCGCGTGTTGCGCTCGAGCGCCGCCAGCGGCTCGCCGACTCCGATCAAGTCGTCGAGATCGAAGCACGCGGGCTCCTCGATGGCGGCCAGATGGCCGGGCGGCCGGCCGGAGTCCCACCGGAACGCCGCATGCCGCTCGAAGAGCGAGGGATCCGTCTCGCCGGGGGCGAGCTCGACGAGCACGCGCTCGCCCAGGGCCAGCACGCCCTCCAACCGGTCGAGAATGCGGGAGATGCGGGACATCGGCGCATTCTACGGCGGGCCGCCACGATCCGATAGCATCGAGACGTGGCGATCACCGTCTCCGTCACCCTACTCGCCCTGGCGGGCCTGCTCGTCGCGGAGCGGATGGGTTCGCGATCCGGCGTCTGGATCGCGAAGCCGCTGGCGTCGACCGGCTTCGTGGCGACGGGGCTGGTGGCCGCTGGCGCGGATCGCCTGGTGACGGGCGACAGCTATTCGATCTTCGTGTTGTCGGGGCTCGTGCTCTCGTGGTGGGGCGACGTGCTGCTCATCCCCAAGCAGCGACCGAGTCTCTTCCGGGCCGGCATCCTCGCCTTCCTGCTCGGCCACATCGCCTACGCGGGGGCCTTCGCGAGTGCCGGCCTGGGCTACGCGACGGCGGGCGCGGCCGCACTGGGCCTCGGCGGCGTGGCGGCGTGGGTGCTGCGGCGACTGCGTCCGAACGTACCGCCCGACCTGGTGGTTCCGGTGTACGCCTATGTGGCGGTGATCAGCGCCATGGTGGTCTGCGCGGCCAGCACGCAGGCCCCGGCACGAGCAACCATCCTGGCCGGAGCGCTGCTCTTCTACGTCTCCGACCTCGCCGTGGCACGCGACCGTTTCATCGCGCCCGGCTTCTCGAACGCTGCCTGGGGACTTCCGCTCTACTACTGCGCCCAGCTGGTGCTCGCGAGCACACTCTCTGCCCAGCCGTCCGGCCCATGAACGATCCGCTCTTCCGCTCTAGAGGCGCAGCCGGAACTCACCCACCGGCTGCCAGCGATCGGGCAGGGGACGATCAATCGCCTGCAGGAAGAGATCCACGAAGTGATACGTCAGGCCCCAGACCACCTGCCGATCCGGCTCCCCGACCACGATGCCGGGGAACGATCCGTTTGCCGCGCGCGGCGAGCGGTACTCGACGTGGCGCTCGGGGTCGAGAAGCTCGGCGAGCGGGAACCAGAGCGCATCGTGGACCTCTCGCTGCTCCAGCACGAAGGGAGCCGGGTCGGTGACATGATAGATGTGTGCGCTCACCACCAGCCGGCTCCTCTCGAAGCGGGGATTGCCCTGGAGCTCCGCCAGCAGGCCGAGGTGATCGGCTCCGGCCAGCGAGACGCCCACCTCCTCGAATGTCTCGCGCTCGGCGGCCGCCCGGGAGGTCGGATCACCGGACTCCATGCGACCGCCCGGAAAGGCCATCTGACCCGACCACGGATCGCCATCCCGCCGCGCCCGCTCGATGAATACGATCTCCGGCCCCGACGGCGCGTCGCGCAGTACGACGGCCACCGACGCCTGGGCGAGGTGCTCGCGGCCGACCCGTTCGGGCCGATGAGCTTGCAGGCGGTCGCGAATGTGGCAGAGGGTGGTCACGGCTCCACCATAGCGCGCGGTCGCTCGCGGACTGGGCGGCCCGGGGCTGGCAGCCCGTTGAAGAACCCCCGCCGTCGCCATGCACCGGCCTTTTGGCCCAGCTCTGCGTTGCGAAACCTTGCCGTAGAGCGACTACGCCTGCGGTTCCGCGCCTTGATCTGGAAACCTTGCCGTAGAGCGACTACGCCTGCGGTTCCGCGCCTTGATCTGGACCAAAATTCCGCCACCTGGCTCGACGCGGGTTTTTCAACGGGCTGCTAGGGTGCTGGCATGACCGAGAGGCGCGATCTCGTCCCCACCGCGCGGCGCCTCCTCAAGCTCGCGAGCGAGGACCGCAAGCAGGCCCGTGCCGCACTGGCGAGACTCTCCGTCGACGAACAGGTGGCGACGGTGTGCGAGGCACCGCTGTCGATGCGAAGCGCGATCCTCGATCTGGTTCCCGAGCCCGAGGCGGTGGTCCCGCTGCTGCCGCCGGCAGAGCTCTGCTTCAGCTGCAAGCACGTGGGCGTTCACGACGCCAGCTGGCTTCTCGCCCAGGCGACGGATGAGCAGATTGTCGCCTGCCTCGACCTCGACGCCTGGCAGGGTCTCGCGCCGGCGCCCGCCAAGCTCGATCTCTGGCTCGCCTCCCTCGCCGAGGCCGGCGATGAGACGCTGCTGCGCGCCGCACGGGCGATGGATCCCGAGCTGATTGCCCTCTACCTGCGCGACCATATCCACGTCGCACTCAAGCCGCCGAGCGACGAGGACTGGGAGCCACCGGAGAGTGCCCAGACACTGGAAGGGCAGTTCTACTTCGCCGCGAAGCGGGCGAACGACGACCTGGCACCGCTGCTCCGGCTCGTCCACGTGCTCTTCCAGAAGGACTACTGGCTCTATTTCCGCATGCTGCAATCCGTCTCCGAAGAGCTGCAGAGCGAGACCGTCGAATGGGCACTGCGCTGGCGGACCGGCCGCTTGGAGGACCTGGGCTTCCCGTCGTGGGACAACTCGATGCGGATCTACGGTCACCTGCGGCCCGAGCGGCTCGCCGACATGCCCGCCGAGATCACCGTCGACGCCAGCGTGGAGTGGGCGCTGCCCGTCTGGATCACCGACCTGCCGATGGTCGCGGAGTCCGAACACTCGATCTTCCGCGCCGTCGCGCAGCAGGACGACGCTGCGCGCAGCGCCTTCTTCTATGCCTTCATCGGGCTGGCCAATCGGGTCGCGGTGGCCGACCGGCTCGATCTTGGCGACGCCGAGACGCTGCCGAATACGCTCGAGAAGGCCGCCCGGGTGGCGAGCCTCGGGCTCGAGCATGTGGCCAGTGCCAACGACACGGATCTCAGCCAGACACTGCGCCGCGTCCCCCTCGAGCGGCTCTTTCGTGTCGGTGTAGGCCTCTCACCCGAGGGCGTGCGACCGTCGTTCAGCGAGCCAGACGGGGACGACGAGGAATCCGAGCCGGAGTCCGGCGGCGCAAGTCACGGCGCGCCGGCCTGATGCTGGCCGGTTTGCGCCGACTCCTGCGACTGCCGCCCAGGTGCTGCGGGTCCGAGCTCGAGACCGAGTGGATCGCCATGCGCGACGGTGTCCGCCTCGCCACCCACCACTTCTGGCCGATTGATGGCACCGGTTCTCTGCCGAGTGTCCTGATCCGAAGCCCATACGGGACCCGCGGCGGCCGCAGCATGATGGGTGCAGTCGCGCGCTTGATCGCAGAGAGTGGCTACCACGTGGTCGTACAGGACGTGCGCGGTCGCTACGCGAGCGAGGGCGAGTTCGTGCCCTTCGTGAATGAGCGTCGCGACGGCGCGGACACGATGGCGTGGCTCGTCGATCAGGAATGGTGCGAGGGCGCGGTGGGTCTCTTCGGCGCCAGCTATCTCGCCTACACGGCGTGGTGCATCGCGACGGAGACGCCGGCCGAAATTGGCGCGATCTCGTCGCTGATCGGCAGTGGCGACCTGCATGGCCTCTTCTACCCGGGCGGCGCCTTTGCGCTCTCGGTGGCGCTCGAGTGGAGCCTGGGTGTGGGCGAGCACGAGACCATTCCGGCACGCCGCATCGATCTCGAGCGCGGGCTCCGCCACCTGCCCGTGCGCGAGGCGGATCGCGTCGGGCTGCGCACCATCGACTGGTACCGCGAGTGGGTCGATCATCCCCGCAACGACGACTACTGGCAGTCCATAGAGGCCGCTATTCCCGAGTCGCCTCCACCGACGCTGATGATCGCGGGCTGGTACGATTTCTACCTGCCCCTCCAGCTCGCGGACTTCGCGACACTCCGGGAGGCCGCACACGAGTCGGAGGGCGTGACCCCGCGTCTGATCGTCGGGCCGTGGTCGCACGGTCTTTCGGCTCGGCTCGGTTGGTGGTTTCACGGCATGGCTGGCATCGCGCTGCGCGAGACCCTGGCTCATTTCGACCGGCATCTGAAGGGGCACGACGAGGCGAGCGCGCAGCCGACCGTCCGCTACTTCCTCGCCGGCAAGGATAGATGGATGGAGGCTGCGCACTGGCCTCCCACCGAGACGACGCCACGCAGCCTCTACCTCTCTGCGGACGGCTGCCTCGATTGGTCGCCACCCAAGCTGGCATGTGGTGAGCGGAGCTACCGATACGATCCCGCGTCGCCGACACCGACACGCGGCGGCGCGCTCTTCGGGTTGAAGAGCGGCATCAAGGATCAGCGTGATCGGGTGCGGCGCAAGGATCTGCTCGTCTACGAGTCGGCGCCTCTCGAGCGGCCGCTCGTACTCACCGGCGACGTCCTGCTTCACCTATCGATGCGCAGTGATGCACAAGACGTCGACCTGGCCGCCAAGCTGATCGACGTGCATCCGAATGGACGCTCCGAGAATGTCTGCGACAGTCTGCTTCGCGGTCGCTGGGCGGACTTGCCCGCCGAGACCCTGAAGCCGCATTTCACGCCGCCCGGTGAAGTGCGGGACTGGACGCTTCGGCTCGGCGCGGTCGGCCGTACGCTGCACGAAGGCCATCGAATCCGCCTCGAGATCGCTTCGGCGAACTTCCCACGCCTCGACCGCAATCCGGGCGTGCGGATCGCGCCGGGTGAAGCGCCGCCGGATGCACTGCGCGCGTCGGAGCAGACTGTGCTGCACGGGGGTGAGACCGCGTCGCGTCTGGTGCTGCCCGTTCTCGCAACATGAGAGCTCGTGGCAAGGCAAAATCAAAGGCCCGCCGGAGGGTCTCCCCTCTGGCGGGCCTGAGTGACGCCTCGGTGCGGGCTGCTACGACCCGACACCGCTGAGCTCGATCCGCCTAGAGATCGACGGCCTTGAGCGTCTTGCGCTTGTTGCCGACCGCGCGGGCTTCGGCGCCCTTGATGAGCTCCCGGACGACCTTGTCGAGCGCGCCGTAGAACTCACCGCCCACGTTGCACTTCTTCACTGCGTTCTTGGTGCGGGTCTTGGAGATGATCAGATCCCCGGACTTGCCTCGACGCGCAGCCTTCTTCTTCTTTCTGGCGGCCATATTTCCTCCCTCTTCCGGCCCCGGTCAGCCACCGCGAAACTCGCAATGCTGCGGCGCCGGTACCCCCAATCGTGCGTTCAGCACGGTGATTGGCGCCGATCATAAGGGTTTCGCAGTTGGAGTCAATCGAAAAGCGCATCGAGAGCCCGTCTGGAGGCTGATTCCGGCACTTCCGTTTTTGGGTATGCATCGCGGACGTCGCTGCCATCAGCCAATCGGCGTGCGCGTCGCGATCGAGTCGAATCCCGTGATGCTTGGAATCGAGCGTAAAACGCCTGTTTGGGCCCGGATTCCGCTCGATCTGGAGACACCCAAAAGCTCGACGGGTCGACAGGGATCTTCCGCAACTGCTCCGGAAGAAAGGGAAAACGAGTCGACTCGGCGGCGTGGGAACGAGCTCGAAAGGGCGTATCCCGGCCTCTCGCGGACGATTTCGGGGGTCTTCGATTGTGGCTAGCTTCGTCGCGCCGTGGAGCCCAGAACGATTCGATTCACGAACGACCGCTGCAAGGGCGTGACCCTGCATGCCCTCGAGTGGGGGAATCCAGCTCGACCGGTCGTCGTACTCCTACACGGGGGCGGTGCCAACGCGTACTGGTGGGATCACATCGCAACGGCGCTCTCGGATCACCATCACCTGGTGGCGCTCGACTTCCGTGGCCACGGTGATTCCGATCACCCGGACGAGCTCGAGGTCGGCGCGTTTGGTGCCGACCTCGAGTCATTGCTGCAGCATCTGGGTAGCGAGGAGGTCGTTGTCGTCGGCCATTCGATGGGCGCACACGTCGCGCTCGACCACGCCGCCCATCACGGGGCCACGCGTGGACTCGTGTTGATCGATCTCTCGCGTGGAGGCGAGCGCCGATCGCGCCGCGTGGCACGGCTCGCGCTCTCACTGCGAGGCGCCTATGCGAGCCGGCAAGAGGCGGTCGATCGCTACCGCTTCATGCCTGCTGCAGAACACGTCGACGAGGCACTGCGCCGGCGCATCGCAGAGAGATCCGTCCGCCAGCTCTCCGACGGCCGTTGGGCATTCAAATTCGACCCACGCTGGTTCGGCGTCGCATCCCGACCCAAGCCGGATCCCGGCGACATTCGGTGCCCGACCCTGCTGCTGCGAGGCGCGGAGAGCACGCTCCTCTCGTCCGCAGGCGCGCAAGCATGCGCCAGCGAGATTCCCAACGCCCAGCTGGTCGAGATTGCGCGGGCCGGCCACCACATCCCGCTCGATCGGCCGGATGCGGTGATCTCGGTCCTGAGGGAGTTCCTATCGGCGATCGATGCCGACACCGGGGTGCGGTCCGGAGAACCGCAGCTCCGCCGCTAGGGGCCCGATTCAGCGGGGTTTGATCCGCCGGATAGGGGGTACCCCCCGACCTGTCGCCAGAGTCACTAGTACAACCCCTCGAATCAGATCGGAAAATTCCCTACCCCCTAGGGGCAAAGTGATATAATTGGTTGTTATTCATGCGGAATCCGGGGTAGGATCATTCTTGTCTCCAGCCATACTGGCAGTGGGATGAAGAGCTGAATGCGCGAGATGTACAAATAGATGTACAAGTTGATCGGAACGGGCCTGCGAGCGCTGCTCACGACCAGCGCTCTGCTGGCGGTCATGCTGGTCGCGGGCACCGCGTTCGGATTGTCGACCGCCCGCGAGTACGGTGAGCTGCTCACCTCCGATGACACGTGGTTCCACCAGCAGGACATCACCGCTCGCGTGGATCTCGCCGCGACCGGACTCAGTGCCTTCGACGCGGAGTCCCTGGGTATCGTGACCGCGGGGGGGCTCGGCGACGGCTACATGTCGAGCTTCGCTGCGCGTCAGTACGACCACGTCTTTGCTCCGACACAGAGCGTGAGTTCGATCACCTATGCGAGCCTCAGCATCGGATTTCATGACGACGAATACGGGGACGGGCTCGAGTTCGCGTTCATCTGGGCCGACTATGAATTCTTGACGCTGGGACAGTCCACCTGGTCGATACTGGAGAACAACGTAGCCGCCAAGATGTTCAAGGACGACAAGACGATCACGGTAACCGTCTTTGCGCTCGGCGACACGGTTCTGGACTCTTCGTACTTCAATGTCGGGTACCAGACCGGTGATGGGGTTTCGGCAGTTGGCGGTGGTGTTTCCCCCATGCCCGAGCCCGGTGGCGTGACCCTCTTCTACGTGGGCCTGATCGTCTTCGGAACGGCAAGAAGCCGCATGCGGAGCCGGCAGCGACGCTGAGCCCTGGTCACAACGCATTCCTCGAGGCGCCGAATCGTCACACGGTTCGGCGCCTCTTGCGTTTCGGGGGCGCCTCGTTCCGCGTCCCTTCGCGAGCTGCCCCGGCTTTTCCCTCAGTCCCGAGCCGGGTAAAGCCCAAGTCGACCCGCCTCGCCGCTGGGAGAAGCCCCGAGCACCACTGCGCGCTTCGACGAGTTGCACACGAGAACTCCACTCTGCATCTTCAGTCCGTCATGAATCCAGGGTCCCTTGCGTGATCACCATCGCGATGACCGCCGTGATCAATGCCGAGCAGCGGTGCGTCTGGCGCGCCCTGACCGATCCCGGCGAGCTCGTCTCGTGGCACGAGCGCATCATCGCACCCGTCGAGAGCCCGGACGCGTACCCCTTCTCCGGACAACACGTCCGCTGGCGCTACATGCTCGGCACCGTGCAGCTCGTGATGCACGACCGGCCACTGGAAGTCGTCGAACTCGAGCGGCTCAGTTCCGCCATCAGCGTGGGCTCGATGCGCTACGAGCAGACGTTCACCCTGCAGCCCGAGCCGGGACCGCCGATCCGCACACGCCTGGGCATGCGCGTGGCCGCCGAGAACTCCATCGCGGTGATTGGTGACGTGGTGGACCGCTTTGAGGTGCGCCGCATGGCGGCCGAGCACATCGATTCGACGCTCCGAGCACTCACCAAGTGGTGCGAGAATCGCACTTAATAGTGAGATGGTGAGATCGAGAGATCGTGAGATGGTGATGAGCGGCGCTGCGATCAGTCGGCTGCGGACACCCCGGAGCCGGGATGCCAGACTTCGGTATCGGGATGCAGATTCTTCCAAGCGAACCAATAGCCGCTGGTGACGCGCACGCTCTCGGGCGCCTGGTAGCGGAACGTTCCCGTCGAGCCGTCGT
>JAFDDH010000224.1 GCA_019310975.1 Deltaproteobacteria bacterium
CCTGTCGTTGGCAGTTGGCCAATTACGGAGAGCAGATGGCGGAGTTCGCGTCTCGCGATGTGAAGGTGATCGCCGCATCGGTCGACCCCCTTGCCTTGGCCGAGCAGCTCAGCTCGAAGCTCGACCTCGACTTTCGGCTGGGATATGGCCTGGACAAGGAGGAAATCGCCTCTGCGACGGGCGCCTTCTACGAAGCGAAGGGCAATTTCGAAGCGGGCCGAGCGGGATTCCTCCACGCGACGGGGTTCATCCTCGACGACGAGGGGAAAGTCAGGCTCGCGCTCTACAGCACCGGCGCAATCGGCCGCCTGACGCCGCAGGATTGCCTCGGCTACATCGACGCTTTCAAAGGCGTGCCGTTGGGCGAGCTCCCGGGTGGGGCGACCTGATTCGGCCCCGCCGCGCAAAGGTCCTTGATGATAGGTAGTCGAGGAGTACGTCCTCGGTGTAGCCCGTCCCGATCGCAGCCCGCCCCGAGCGATCTTGTACGGAGCGCGCGCTCGTGCGCCGAGCCGAGATGATGCTGGAGGGGGCATGAAGGTCGGCATCGTCTATCCCCAGCCCGAGATCAAGGGCAACGTCGGCGCCATCAGCACGATCGCCCGGGCGGTCGAGGAGCGAGGCTTCGACCATCTGCTCGTCTTCGACCACGTGCTGGCCGTCGATCCGGTCGGCCGCGACGCACCCTTGATTGGCCCCTACACCGAGGCGGACCCCTTCAGCGATCCGCTCTCGATCTTCGCCTATCTGGCGGGGATCACGGAGCGGATCCAGCTGATGAGCGGGGTGTTGATCCTTCCGCAGCGACAGACGCCACTCGTGGCACGCCAGGCCGCTGACGTGGACCTGCTCAGCGGTGGCCGACTGATCCTCGGAGTTGGTCTCGGCTGGAACTACGTCGAGTGTGAGGCGCTCGGCGTCGATTTCACGACACGGGGGGTGCGGTGCGCCGAGCAGATCGAGCTCTTGCGGCGGCTGTGGAGTGGCGAGCTGATCTCCTACGACGGACGCTTCGAGCGAGCGGAGCGCGTGCAGCTGAACCCGCCACCGAGGCGCCAGATTCCCGTCTGGATAGGTGGATCCGCGCCGCAGGCAACCGAGCGGGCCGGTCGCCTGGCGGACGGATTCATCGGCGGTGGCCCGATCGAATACGGCCTCGAGGCGAAGGCCGCCGTGGACGCTTCACGAGCCGAGCACGGCCGGGCCGACGAGGAGTTCGGATACACATTCCAGACTTCGTTCTCGCGGTCCGAGGATGAGGCCGTTGCCGCGGCTGAGAAATGGCGCGACGCCGGCGGCACCCACGTGTCGATCTCGACGATGGGCATGGGCTCCGGCACTTCCGTCGGGGCCCACCTCGATTGCATCGCCCGAATTGCCGACCGCCTCGGCGTTTGCAGCCCCTGACCGATCGGTTGGAGTTGCCACTGGCCCTGATCCTCTACGGGGGGCCAGCGGACGATCATCGCAGGCACGGCTCTACCTCTGGTAGGCCAAGCAAGGAGATGAGGACAAGATCGCGACGAGGAGTGTACTCATTTACAGAATCTCTACCGGACTTCTAACCGTGATGATGGTGGGTGGGCCGGCCATGTACTTCTTCAATCACGAAGAGGTGAGTGCCACATTCGCAAGACTCGGATACCCGACATACCTGATCTATCCGATTGCAGTTGCGAAGCTCCTGGGCTTGGTGGCGATCTGGACTCGCAGGGTGGAGACACTGAAGAATCTGGCGTATGCCGGGTACTTCTACGATTTCATGTTGTCGTTTTTCGCACATACAATGGTCGCCGACGGAGAATTCGCTCCTTCACTCGTCGCCACCGTTCTGGTTTCCGTCTCCTATTATTCCGGCGAAAATCTGCCAGAGGGATCGAGCTAGGCCAAAGTCCACTGCAATGGCTCCGGTGGCATCCCGGTTCATGGCCTGCACACTATCCGAGCGTAAGCGCGGACTGCCCGATCACTACGGCCAGTGCCGTTACCCAGATCACCAGGTGCAGGGCGCGGCTTCGCTCACTGTGGAGAGCGGCTCCGACGGCCGAGAGACCAGTCATCATCGCGGCCGGGATCAAGCTCGGGAGCAGTGCAGTCGACGAGGCTCCGTCTGTGACGACGAATGTCCCCTGCGTGAGCCCCAGGAGGAACGCCAAGGCGAAGTGCGCCGCGAGGTAGAGGTAGAAGGCCGATCGAACCGGGCGAAGGCTCGCTTCCGAACCACTGCCCGGCTCAATAGACGTGCCGGGGACAAGTACGTAGGCCGCCAGGTATAGAAGGGCTGAGGCGACGATCCAGACAAACAGGGTTGAGAATGCGATCTCGGCCTGCACCCGCAAGGCCGTCCAGCCGGTCATCCACCAGCCGACCATCACCAAGAGGATGGCCAGGCACCACGACACCACGATCCAATCGGAGGCGGATCGATCGCTGGCGACGCTGAATGTGCCAACGCCTCCCAGGGCCCGCGCGACGGCCAGGCCGACTACGATCGAGATCAAGCCACTCGCGTACTCGAAGGCGCTCATTCGCTCGCATCCTAGCAGACCGCCGTGTTCATCGCCGACGCCGAACAGTCAGACCCAGCGCGGCGACCCGCCACTTAATCTCTTGCAGCGTTCTGCGCCGAAGGACCCACATCATGGACATCACAACCCCCGCCGCTCGGGGCGAGTTGATCGGTGGCATCGCCGTGGACGTCTCGTCGATCTATCTGGCTGGGCGGATTCGGCAGAGCTCGCTTTCGTTCGCTGCCCTCGTGGGACAATCGTGGGACAATTGTCGGACAATCGCAGGACGATCGTCTGTGAACGAGATCTCTTTCGCTCCGAGGACTAACGCCTCTCGGACGCGGATTCGATTCCCGCGCCCGTCGGATCTGGGCCTCGGTTCATGGCGGTCGGTCGCGCACTCTCTTGAGGAGAGCAAGGCAGCGGTCCCTGTTCTCGCGCCCGTCGGACGGCCGAAAGCGCCCGAGTGGGGTCCGCCGGCGTCTGCGCCTTACGAGCAGCCGCACTTAGCGCGATGGGTGAGCACGAAACGGCCGTTGCCTTCGGAGCGTTGCCGTGGCACCGCCCTGAGTCCTGAAGCTGTCGAGGTGCGGCTGGGCTCTGGCCGAGCGGGTGGGGCTGGACAATCCAGAGCAGGGCGCCGGCGCGGCCAGCCAGCTTTGTTGACGCCGTTTGGGGACTATGCGACAGTCGAACTGTCACGAAAAAGGCCCGCAAACACGTATTTCGCGGGCGCTCGAGGGAGGGTGCGACGATGGCTTCGATCGAGGTTCTGGACCCCACCAGCCGCACGCGTGGCGGAGAGATTCCCCTGGCGCCGCGGCTATCCGACCTGCATGAAAAGGCGCTGGGGTTCTTCGACAACGGAAAATGGAACGCCCGTTTGCTGCTCGACAATATCGCGCAAATCGTGCGCGAACAGCACGTCAGCGACGTCGAGACCACCCTTTGCGAATACGACAATCTCGATCATTATGCGGAAAACGCTGAGGACACCGCATATATCGAGCAGCTATCGCGCTACGACGGTGTGGTGATCGCGCTCGGCGATTGAGGGTCGTGCACGTCGCGGAGTCTCCGCGACACGGTGGCGCTGGAGAAGAAGGGTGTCCCCACCGCCTATGTCACCACCGACGAATTCGCCTTTCAAGCGCGCCGCGAGGCGCAGATGCTGGGGATGGGGCAGCTGCCGATCGCGACCGTTCCCCATCCGCTGGCCGACAATGAGCCTGAAACAGTCGTGAAGAAGGCTGCGGTCGTGGCCGGCGAGATCGTCGAGATCCTGACCACGCCGGCCGAGCCGTTAGGGGAAGCCTACCGCAACCGCCATCTCCAGCCGCCCAGCAGCCAGGTCATCGACTGTGGCGGCAAGTGCGACATCGATTGAGCCACCCGAGCCGGAGCCTGGATCATGAAGGCGCAATCTGCGCTGAGCGCTGACCGCATCAGCCTCGATGACTCGTTCGAGGCCGTGGGCGAATACTACTATGAGCAGGGCTGGACGGACGGGTTGCCGATCGTCCCGCCCAGTCCGCAGCGGGTCGAGGCGATGCTTGCGTGGACCGACCGCGCGGCCGCCGACGAGCTCGGCGAGGTGCCGCCGCGCCGGGCGCTGGCGACAGTGGAGGCGGTCGCGATCAATGCGGTGATGGCGGGTTGTCGGCCCGAGTACCTGCCGGTTCTGATCGCCGCGGTCGAGGCGATGCTGGTGGAGCGGGTGGATCTGGTGGCGGTCCAGACCACCACCCATCCGGTCAGTCCGCTCTTGATCGTGAACGGTCCGATCGCGCGGGAGCTGGGGGTCAACTGCGCCTACGGTCTCTTCGGTCCAGGATGGCGTGCGAACGCCACCATCGGCCGCGCCATCCGACTCATCCTGCTCAACATCGGCGGCGGCCTCCCGGGCCTCTTCGACCATGCCACCCACGGCCAGCCGTCCAAGTACACTTACTGTATCGCCGAGAACGAACAGGACAATCCGTGGGAACCTCTGCACGTCGAGCGCGGGTTCGACCCCGAGGTGAGTACGGTGACCGTGGTTCCGTGCGAGAGTCCTCACGAACTGAACGACCACTCCAGCCGCCACAGCGACGGCCTGCTCATCACCTACGCCAACGGGATGGGCACGATGGCCACCAACAACGCCTACATGTACGGCGAGCCGGTGTTATGTCTGGGTCCCGAGCACGCCGCCATCCTGGCGCATGACGGCCACGACAAGCAGAGCATTCGCGACTACATCTTCGAGCACGCCCGAGTGCCCCGTGAAATCTGGACGAGAGGCGGCTGTTACAACGAAAAGATGAATGCCAACGACTTTCCCGGCGCCAGCGCGATTCCCTTCATCGAGAGGCCCGAGGATCTGATCGTCATCGTGGCCGGTGGGCCCGGGCGTCATTCGGTCTGGATGCCGACGGTGGGCAACATTGCGATGTCAGCGACCAAACCAATCACCAGAAAGGGCGGGCAACCGGTCCGCTCGATCGAGGAGTTCAGGCCTCGATAGTAGTTGCCCGTCGTTATCTTCACCGCGGCATCGAAGATTCTGTGAAACAGTCCGAATGGGCGAGCCCCTTCGCGGGCAGGATCCGAACATGTATCGACTCTACTCCGTCGAGCACAGCTACTTCGCCGGGAAGGCACGGGCCTATCTGCGCTTCAAGCATCGGATGGGGGCCCTGGGGCCGGGCTACGAGGACGTGCTGGCCACGCCCGAGCTGATGATGGGGCTCCTGACTTCGCGCTCCGGCAGCGGGGCGATCCCCCAGCTCGAGGCCCCCGACGGCACGTGGATACAGGACACCAGCCAGATCATCGATTTCTGCGAAGCGGCGCATCCGGACTCGCCGGTGGTGCCGGATCCGATCAGCGCGCCGCGTCAGTGCCTTGCGGCCTATCTGGTCGAGCTCCTGGCCGACGAGTGGATGGTGGTACCGGCCTTCTGGCAACGCTGGTACTTCAGCGAGGACGGTCGCGTGCCCAGCCACCGCGGCTTCAACGAGCAGCAGTTCGGCGCGATGTTTGCTGCCGGTCAGTCCGGCGACGCGCGCCGCGCGGCAGGGGCCTGGCTCTTCGAGGAGATGTTTGGCATCTCGCAGGCGCGCACGAATCCGAAGGGTGTGTACGCCGGACTCGTCCAGCTGGGCGTGACCGAGAAGACGGAGCACGCCTGGCAGGCGAGTCAGCACCACCTGCTCGGGCTGCTCGAGGCGCACTTCACGCAGCACGACTACGCGCTCGGCGGCTGGCCGAGCCTGGCCGATTTCGGGCTGCTCGGGCCGCTCTACGCGCATCTCTACCGAGATGCCGTGTCGGGCTTCGTGCTGCGCACGCACTTCCCGCTGACTAGCGAGTGGGTCGAACGCAGCAACGGCGAGGGTGCGCTCAACGCTCGGATGTACGGGCAGAAGCTCTACTCACTCGGCGAGAACGGCGAGCTCATCGGGCGCCCGGCCACCAGCGATGGCGGCGCCTGGCTCGAAGATGACGTGATCGCCGACACGCTGCTGCCCGTGCTGCAGGTCTTCTTCGACGAAATGTGGCCCGTGCTCGTTCACAGCGCCGAGGTCCTGACGCAGTACATCGCGAGCGATGCGCACGTGCGGGGCGGCGAGCTTCCGGGCAAGACGTTCACCGCAACACCGGGCTTCATCGACGAGCAGACCGGCGAAGGAGCGCTCACTCACGAGTTCGAGCTCGCTGGAGTGCGCGGGCGCCGGATGGTGGTGCCCTATCAGATCTGGATGCTGCAGCGGATCGAGTCCGTGCTGGCCGCATGCACGGCCGGCGAAGCAGGGCGTGAGGCCGTTGCCGGCCTGCTCAGTCACTTCGAGCGCGGCCCGGAGCTGCTCGAACTCGGGAAGCTCCTGGCGGGTTGCCGCGTGCGCAAGGTGCGGGCGCTGCTCTTCTCCGCCTGACGAGCAGCCGCACAGTCAGCGACCTCGGAATCGCGCCCTCCCTCACATCCTCCGATTGGTTGATTCGTTCGAACATCGTCTTTTCGAGCAGATAGCCCGGCTCGAGTCCCATTGCGCGTACAGCGATCTCCTTGGCGGTCCGAACGGCGAGGGGTCCGTTTTGGCAGACCCTCTCGGCCAAGGCGACGGCCTCCTTCATCAATTGGTCGGCTGGAACC
>JAFDDH010000466.1 GCA_019310975.1 Deltaproteobacteria bacterium
TCCCGGTCCGACGAGCTCCGCCAGAGCGACCCACGCGTCGGGCTCGACCCGTTCGACGGCGGCGAAGAACGCGACCTCGGGATCGAAGCGCACCGCCTTGCGACTCGATCTGGGCTGTGCGAACGATGCCAGACGGCCCCGCAAAGCGTGCCAGACCGGATTGTCGAGCCGGAGGGCATCTGACGCGGAGACCCGCATGGCGCTAGCGTTAGCCCATGACGCAGGCACTCACCAACCCGGTTTCCGCTCGTGAGCCGGACCTGGCGAGCTCGGTCGCTCGGGCCGCCCTGTGCGACGACGATGCGATCGTCACCGATCTGCTGGACAAGACCGCGTCGACTCGATTCGTGGCGGCGTTTGTCGAGAGCGACGAGAGCGACGAGAGCGTCTGGGACAAGCTGGAGAATCGGCCGGCCCAGGATGCCTGATCGGAGCCACAAGGCCTCGCTTGCCGGCCGGTGGCTCATCGCCGATCGTCATGCGATGCTCTGCAGATAGGCACCCGGCCGGTCTTCATCGGAGCACCGCACTCGTCCACGACGAAGGACGAAGAACGATGAACGAAGAACGATGAACGAAAGACAAGAGAAGAAGGGCAGAGGATTGGAGATGAAGAGGATGCTCATCACGCTCATTGGTCTGCTGGTGGCGGCGGCGACCCCGGCGATCGCCGCGGATCCCGACACCTCGCTCGCCGACAGGACTCCGCTGATGTACGCAAGTATCGACGCCGGCGTGAGCATCGTGCCAGATCGCGACGTTCGATTCTTCAGATTACCGAGCACGCTCGAGAACGACACGGGCTGGACCGTGGGCGCCGAAATTGGCTCGCAAGCCACCGAGCATCTGCGCTTCGGCCTCAGCGTCCTCTACAACCGCTTCAAGACGAGCTCGGTCCAGATCTGGCCCAACCCCATCCCAAAATCGGGCGGCCAGGTCGACATGGTGCGGCCGATCTGGAATTTCTATTACGACTTCAGCTTTCTAGACGAGTTCCTACGGCCCTATGTGGGTGTCGGGCTGGGTGCCGTCTGGGCGCAGTTCGACTCCACGAGCCTGGGCTATGGCGAGACCAGCGACTGGGGGCTCGCATTCGTCGCTCACGGAATTTCATCTTCGGCAACATCTCCTCGCATGACTTCATCGCGGGCGTGCGGATGGACTTCTAAGCGGGGCCCCTGGGCCCATCTCAGCGACGCACCAGCACACCCAACAAGAGCCGGAAGCGGCTCTCTGTCATGGCGCCCCGCGTCCCGCCATCGATATGCACATTGGGCGCCATCGCGCACTCGCCGAAGCAACGAAATGGCTCGATGTGGATGGCCTCGTCGTCGGTGCTGGTGAAGAGCGGAATGCCCAATGTCCTGCGTGCGAGCTTGACGAGACGGGCGCCCCCACGCCGCGCGCAGGTCCTACCCGTGCAGATCGTCACACGGTGCCGTGCGCTCGGCGTCAGCCTGAGCACAGCATCCGATTCGACGATCGAGCGAACGGCATCCGGCGAGACTCCAGCGTGCACCGCCACCCGCTCGATCGCCGCTTCGGGCACGTAGCCAAGCGCCGACTGAACGGCGGCCGCCATATCGCGCGCCTCTCCGCCGCGATCGAAGCGGGCCAGCGCGCGACGCGTGCGATCCCGTTCCAGATTTCTCGGCTCCGCCGGCGCCGTCATGGGTGCGAAGGTACACTGCCCCGGCTCGTCATGGCGCCCGGGTCGAGATGGACGCCCGCCGCACCGTGCACGTAGACGAGCTCGCCGCCGAGATGCCCGACGCGCGTACCCGCCACGAGTAGAACGAGCGCGACGATGACCGTTCCCCCACGCGCGAGCCCGCCCATCCGACCCGCGCTGAGCCCTGCTCCGGCGACGAGGAAGAGGATCAACCCGAGCGCCGCGAAGGCCTCGGCCGCCTCCTCGTGGGCCTCGATGAGCTCGTGTTCGACCACATCCTGGACGCGATCCTCCTCTCCCTCTCCGGTCTCGAGGGCGATCCAGGAGCCGATGATCAGCAGTCCCGCCAGCAGCACGACAGCGCTCCAGGCGCGGCGCGGAAGCCAGGCCGTGCGAATCGCGACCAGCGCAGCCACGGCGAAGAGCGGCAGCAGGAACGCGAGCGCGATTGGCAGATGGACGATGGCCGGGTGTAGGGGATTCGGCAACATGGCTACTCTCCTCGGGCTGGTGTGCGCGATCGAAGAGATCATGCACGCGACCCGGCCGATCGTCTCTAGGACGTGTGTCGGAACACGAGAAGCCAAGATCGAATCCACCTTCTCGATGGCTGATCCGACGGATGACGGAGTGCCCGTGCGACACATCGACCTGCTCGATTCCCGCCTGCAGCTCGTCCTGATCGCGATGATCCTCGCCATCATGGTGGGCGGCATCATCGATCTCGTCCTCGATGCACCGACCACATTGCTGAGCTTCCACGTGATCTTCGAGGTCGCCTTCGTGCTGCTCTGCCTGGGCACGGCGATCTTCCTGTGGATGGCCGGATCGCAATCCGAGCAATCACTGCAACGGACGCGCAAGGTCCTGGAGGACCACGAGAGCGAGCTCGCAGAGTGGCGCGAGCGTGCACAGCGCCTGCTGGAGGGGCTCGGAATGGAGATCGACCGACAGATGCGCACCTGGGGGCTCTCCCCGGCTGAACGCGAGGTCGCATTGCTCCTCCTCAAGGGGTTCAGCACCAAGGAGATCGCCACACACCTCGACAAGAGCGAACGGACTGTGCGTCAGCAATGCAGCGCGGTCTACAAGCGCTCTGGTCTGGGCGGGCGGGCAGAGCTCAGCGCATTCTTCCTCGAGGACCTCCTGCTGCCCGTGGGTGACGATCCCTCCAGCCAGGCATAGGTCATCCGCCGGATCCGCCCCGTCTCCGGGGCGATCGGACACACGCCCGATGGCCTTCCGGCGCGTCGCGGCGAGTCTCCTCCCACGTCACCGGAGCCGCG
>JAFDDH010000225.1 GCA_019310975.1 Deltaproteobacteria bacterium
CTCGTCGAATTTCCCGCCGGCGTGGAGAGTCGTCATCACGACCTCGCATGCCGGACGGCCTTCGCTGGGATGAATATCTATCGGAATACCGCGACCGTTGTCACTCACGGTAATGCGATTGTCGATATGAATGGTGACCTTGATCTCGCTGCAATAGCCGGCGAGGGCCTCGTCGATCGAATTGTCGACGACCTCGTACACGAGATGGTGCAAGCCAGCGGGACCTGTGGTCCCGATATACATCGCAGGTCGTTTTCGGACTGGTTCGAGGCCCTCGAGAACCTCGATGGAACTCGCGTCGTAGCTCACGAAGCGGTCTTTCCCTGAATGCCTCGACTTCGTCGGTGTCGACGATCGGGCTTCGCGGGATCGTTCATCTTGCTCGATCCCTGCTCATCGTGCCGCGGCGGTCCGCCTCGGTCCCCATGCCGATTGCGGCTCCCAGTGTCCAGCCGGATTCGTATCTGGACCGCGGTGCGGCTCCGAAATCACACTTCGAAGTGATCCGCGACCCCCGGGATGAACGTCGCATCTGCGGGGCTCAGACGCAGCGAGAAGGTACTCGAAACGCGGGGTACCGTAAAGAATCCAGAGGAGCCAAAATACGCTCTAGCTCCGTGTTTCGGGGCTGTTGGGGACCATCCTGAAGCGAATACTGGACGAGCAGATGTCGAGTACTCGAGCTCATGACCTAGAGACGCATCGGCATCACTACGGCGAGCGTCTCGTCGTCATTCGCCGGTACGAGCTGTACAGGCGAGAGATCGTTGTGGAGGCCGATCTTGACTTCCTTGGCGTGCAATGAGCCGAGAGCGTCCAGCAGGTAACGGGCATTGAAGCCAATTGTGATCGTCTCGCCATCAAAATCGACATCGAGCTCGTCGCTCGCATCGCCCAGATCCGGGTTGTTGGACGAGACCTCGAGCCGCCCGCTGGACAGCTCGAATTTCACCGCCCGGCTGCGTTCGGACGAGAGCAGAACCACGCGACGAAGAGCTTGCACGAGCCGATCCGTAGGCAGCGTCAGCTGATGACCGATTTCCTTTGGAACGACCTGCTGGTAGTTGGGGAATTCACCCTCGATCAGACGCATCACCAGAGTCAGATCGCCCCTCTTCGCCAATCCGCTATTGCCTTCGAAAGCCAGCTCGATCTCGGCACTGTCATCTTCATCGAGCAGCCGCTTCAGCTCAGCGAGACCCTTTCGGGGGATAATGACCCCACTCGCGAGTCCTTCGAGATCCATCCCAACCTCGCGGTCGACCATCGCGAGTCGGTGCCCATCCGTGGCCACCATGCGCAGTTTGCCGGTGTCCTTGAGGACCTCGAGGTAAACCCCGTTCAGGTTGTATCGCGTCTCATCCAACGATGCGGCATACATGGTTCGCTCCACCATGGCGCTCAACATGGCGGCCTCGAAACGAACCGTTCGCTCGGGTGAGAAACTCGGTAGCGTCGGATACTCCTCGGCCGAGGTCCCGGCCAAGGTGAAATGCGAGCGTTCGCAGCGAATGTCCAAGTAGGCGTTATGGGTGGACTCGAGCCGAATATCTTCGTCGGGCAGCTCACGCACGATCTCGTAGAGCTTCTTGGCCATAACAGTGAGACCACCGTCCTGCTCGATACTTGCTGGATGACTCCCGCGGATCCCGACCTCCAAATCGGTTGCAGATAGCCGCAACGAGCCGGAATCAGTATCTCCCTCTGCTTCCATGAGCACATTGGCCAGGATCGGCATGGAGTTACGCTTCTCGACGATGGCCTGAATTCGGCTCAGACCCTTCAGCAGCTCACCCTTGGCGATCGTGAGTTTCATCCCCTGTCTCTTCCTGTGTTTTTCTTTCTTTGGAAAGAAGTAGTAGGAGTAGGCGTCAAGACGCCGGACAAAGCGGTCGGATGTGCCTGAATCATGATGGTTTTCCGGACTGTCGATACTTCGTCGGAGCTGTCGGTGGGGGGAGGTCCGATGGGCTCCGGAGACAGGAACAGACCACTTGGAGCGATCTTACCACGGCCTGGAGAGCTGCGGTGCCGGACATTTGTCGCGATCAGCGATGGGGTCGATCGCTCGGGAATACCAGGCCACCCAGGTCCTCGATGGTTGGCATCCGGAGATCGGATGGCTAATCTCCGGCGCTCCCAGGGGCCGCGTGAAGAGAGGCGGGATCGTTGGACTTTGCATCGATTTCGTGATCGCGGCGGGGCGCTCGGCCCAGTGCGCTCGAGCGACCGGTGGGAGACGCGTAGTGTCCCCGGAAATCGTATATCGATCGGCTCTTCTTCGCGGAGGGGCGGTCGGATCCTCGAATCAGACATCCTTTTTGATCATCTCGACGAGGAAGCAAGCCGGAACGGCGATCGGAATAAGAGAAGGCGCCTGTCATGAAGAGAACCTATCAGCCGAGTCGTATCAAGCGGCTGCGAAAGCACGGATTTCGGGAGCGCATGAAGACCCGAGCGGGCCGCGCCATCCTGAAGCGACGACGTTCCAAGGGCCGCAAGCGCCTGGCGGTCTCGGTCGCATCCAAATAAGTGTGACCCGGCGGACCGGTCGCTTCAAGCCGGTCGACCGAATTCTCGAATCGCGTGATTTCCGACGGATCTCGCGCGAGGGACGGCGAACTGCAGCACACGACTTCGTGCTGATTCTGTCGGCTTCACGCGAGGACGATGGCAGGCGGCGTCTGGGGGTGAGCGTCAGTCGCCGCGTGGGCAATGCAGTGGTCCGAAACTACGTCAAACGCTGTGTACGAGAGTGGTTCCGCAGGGAGCGAGAGAGGCTGCCGAGGTCGTCGGACGTGGTGGTGATTGCGCGTCGGCCGGCCGCTGATCTCGACTCCAGGCAGATCGCGCAGGCACTCGACGAGCTCGTTGCAAGGGCACTTCGCAAGGCATTCACCACGTAGGAGCATGCGCTGAAACAATGATTGAACCGGGCGTAGGGCAGACTCTGGTGACCGATCTCGTTGAAGAACGGGTGGGCATCGTGGCGCGTGCACTCGTTGCACTACTCGGCTTCTGGCACCGTTGGATCTCTCCTCTGCTCGGACCGGCGTGTCGCTTCGAGCCGAGCTGCTCCTGCTACGCGGCGGATTCGCTTGTCCGCTATGGCGCGATACGCGGCAGCTGGCTTGCCATACGCCGTTTGGCGCGTTGTCACCCCTACAGCGCCGGTGGCTACGACCCCGTTCCCTGAGGCAGAGCGTTGGATCGCAACCTTCTCATCGCATTCGTGTTGTCGACACTGATCTTTGTCGGCTGGATGACCTATCAGCAGCAGGTCGTCCTGCCGCAGCGCCGAGCTGTGGCCGAGCGTGCGACCGCGGAAGCGGAGGCACGAGGTGAGACAACGGCACTCGCCGAGGCCGCGCAGGCCCCGGTGGAGCCGGGCCGAGCGCTGGATATAGTGAAAGACACACATGCCACACCACCACTCTCTCCAGGTGTCCCCCGCGGGGATGATTCCGACGCGCGGCCGGTTCCCGAATGGAGCGGGACACTCGAGAACGAGGCCGTGCTGGCGACATTCAGCAACCGCGGCGGCGTCATCACCGGCTGGCAGCTGAAGGGCTGGTTCGAGAGTCCTCGTCAGGAGGTCCCGGTCGAGCTCGTCGATCTGCCCGACGGGGTTCCGACCACCTTGTCGACGCCCCTTGTGGAGCTGGGTCTGGGCGATCTCTCGAATGCCATGTACGAGGTCGAGGAATCGGGCGAAGAGCGCATCGTCTTTGCACTGCGCCGCGACGGCGTGGTGGTACGCAAGACCTACGAGCAGCTGGATGAGCAGTTTCAGATCCAGCTCGCGATCGAGATCACCAACCAGACCGATCGAATCCTTTCACCTCGATTCGGACTGGTTGTTCCGGGCGTCGCAAATGATCGCGAGGATTGGAAGGAGCTGTCGCTGATCGCACGCGCGAATTCCGATGTGACGCGGGAGCTGGTGCAGAGTCTGGGTACACCCGGCTTCATGGGCGGGCTCTTCGGTGGCTGGGAAGGACCGATTACGCTTTCGGCCGTTCAGTGGGGCGGTATCGATGTCCGCTACTTCGCGAAGCTGGTGTGGCCCGTCGATGCGGACGGTTCTGGCTTGACGATGGATGTGCTGGAGCCCGGGAAGGTTGGCTTCGTGCGGCTCGAAGGGCGGCCGGTCGAAATTTCGCCCCGAGCATCGCAGGCGCGCCGCTATACGGCGTTCTTTGGACCCAAGCAGCCGGCGCTACTCGACGCGCTTGGCAACGATCTCGATCAGGCGGTCAGCCGCGGCTACTCGTGGGTCGCACCGCTCACCGGCTTCTTCGGCTGGGCGTTGCACCGCGTCCACGACTTCGTGCCAAACTATGGCCTGGCGATCATCGTTCTGACGATTCTGGTTCGCATGGCGACGTGGCCGATCATGGCCCGGCAGATGAAATCCGCCGAGCGGATGCGCGAGCTCATGCCGCGTATCAAGGAACTCCAGGAGAAGTACAAGGACGATCGGCAGAAGCAGTCCGAGGAAACCTTCAAGCTCTATCGCGAGACCGGCGTCAATCCACTCGGCGGCTGTCTTCCGATGGTCCTCCAGCTGCCTGTCTTTATCGGCCTCTTCTACGCGCTGCAGAGCTCCATCGACCTACGCCATGCGCCCTTCTTCCTATGGATCAACGACCTCTCCGCACCCGCGACTCTGTTTACGCTGCCCGGTCTCGACTTTCCGGTGCGAATCCTGCCGGTGTTGATGGGTGCCAGCATGTTCATTCAACAGAAGATGATGCCGCAGACCGGCATGGACCCCGCGCAGGCCAAGATGATGCTGATCATGATGCCGGGCATGATGCTCGTCATCTCCTACACTTTCCCCTCCGGCCTCGTCCTGTACTGGATGGTGAGTAATGTGCTCGGTATCGCACACCAGCTCTACGTGCGATCCCGGATGCAAGCCGAGTCCAGCTAGATCGAGCGGAGGATCGAGGGAGTCCGATGTACGACAGGAAGAACGAAGTGAACGAGTTCTTGGGTGAGAGTATCGAGGACGCGACCGCTGCTGCGGCGCGCTTCTTCGGAGTGGAAGTCGACGAGCTCAAGGTGGTGGTGCCCGACCTCGGCGAAGTCTCGGGTGCGACGGGTCGTGCCGTGGTGGTCGCAGTCCCCAAGAGCCTGGCGGGTGCACGGCCGCGCCGCGCCGAGCGCGACGGTGGCCGCGGTGAAGGTCGGCGAGAGCGCGGTGGACGTCGCGAGCGGCCCGGCCGCGGCGAGCGCAGCGATCGGGGCGATCGGGGCGATCGGGGCGAGCGCAGCGATCGGGGTGAGCGGGGTGAGCGTGGCGGTCGCGGGGAGCGCGTGGCTGCGCCGCGTGAGACAAGGCAGGCCGTCGAGTCGAAGGGGACTTCTGAGGGCGAGCTGGGTCCGGTCGGCGAGTTCGTGCTGGGCGCCGTCGAGCGGCTGGCACTCGGAAACTTCAGTCTGAAGGTGACCGACGAGGATGATTTCTTGGTCTGTCAGCTACGCGGTGACGCAGCGGCCGCGCTGGTGTCGGGTGATGGCCGGGGCATCGATGCCCTGCAGCTATTGGCCAATCAGGTGTCGCGCCGGGTCTCCGAGGATGGTCCGCGCGTGGTGGTCGACGTCGAGGGCGCCGCCGAGAATCGCGAGGATTCGCTCGGCAAGCTGGCGGGTCGAGCAGCAGGCCGTGCACTCGATACCGGGCGGGCGGTTGCCCTGGATCCGATGAACGCTCATGACCGGCGAATCATTCACGTCGAGCTGCGCGACCAGGACAAGATCGCGACAATGAGCATTGGCGAGGGTCGCTACCGGCAGGTACTCGTGGTGCCGGAGGGTGCTCCCGAGTACGAAGAAGCCGCAGAGGCCTCCCAGGCCTCCGACTAACACCGACCAGCCCACCGACCAGCCCACCGACGAGCCCCACCGACCAACGTTCTACCGGCTCCTCCAACCAGCGGGTTGCGCAGTCGATTTGGGATTCGCGAACCTGTTCGCATACTTGATCTCGAGAATCTGCCGTGATGGGGTCCGTTCCATGTGGAACGGACCCGCCCGCAATCCGGGAACGGCCACTACGTGAGCCCGCCCCCGCATGCCTTCAGCCCGATCGAAGAATCGGATCAGGAAAGGCACCATCGACGCCCCCCGGCCCTCACCTCTTTGGTCCGTTGAGTGTGTGGACGGTGAGATCCTGCCCGCCCAATTCTCAGACTCCCAAGGTGGCAGAATGGTGGAAAAGGCCTGATCGTTGTCGGCGCGCTTTGCGCGCCGAAAGTTCCACGGGGAACGCAGCCATTTCGACTTCACGATACGCCAATTCCCTGTCCCCCGAGGCCCTGATGGCCCGCGTCGAGTCAGCGACTGACTGGCTCGGGGGGTCGATCCCCGCCCCTCAATCTGAGAAGTTGGTAGCGCTCGCCAGCCTGGTGGCGCTCTGGGGGGAG
>JAFDDH010000009.1 GCA_019310975.1 Deltaproteobacteria bacterium
CCTCTACCTGCGCGCCGCCGAAAGCTTTATCGGGGCGCCAGCGCACGGATCGTCTCGCGCAGGTCGCCCGTGTGCAGGATGGCGAGCGCCGGCGTGTCCACGCCGCTCTCCATGTAGCGGCCGATATGTTCGCGGCAGGCCTCGGGCGATCCGTTGACGATGAGGGCGTCCACCACCTCCTCTGGGATTGCCTCCAGGGCGGCATTGCGATCGCCCTCCTTCCACGCCTTCCACATCCCGGCGAGCTGATCACCCCGCCCCAGCCACTCGTGGAAGGCCGCATAGACGGGCACGTTGAGGTATGCGGCCACCGCGCGCCGACCGATCGCCAGTGCGGTCTCACGATCCGCCACCGGCAGCACGAAGATGCGCGCGACGATCTCCTTGCCCTCGCCGCCGGCGTGCACATGCGGCACGACCTGCTTCACGTCTTCTGCCGAGAGCCAGTTGAGGATGGCACCGTCGCCCTCGCGGCCAGCCAGGCGCAGCATCCCCTCGCGCAGAGCGGCGATCAGAATCGGCGGCTGCTGCTCGACCTTCACCCCCAAACGGAAACCCCGAACGCGGAAGCGGCCGAAGTCCTCGTCCACCTTCTCTCCAGCCAGGGCCTTGCGCAGGGAGCGCACCATGGCCTGCACCTGCTTGTAGGGCTCTTCGAATCGGATCCCGTTCCAGCGCTCGACGATCACGTCCGACGAGGTGCCGATGCCCATGACGAAGCGCCCCGGTGCGGCATCCGCCAGGGAGGCGACGGATTGAGCCATCAGCGCGGGGCCGCGCGTGTAGGCGGGAATGATCGCGATGCCGAGGCGAGCGCTGGGCACCCACGCCGCCGCCAGTGCGAGCGGCGTAAAGCCATCGTGGCCGTTGGCCTCGGAGGACCAGAAGTCCGTGTAGCCGATATCGGACATCTCCTTGAGCCAGTCCCGATGCTGATGAAGCGGAACCCCCGCCAACGGAATCGTCATGCCGTATCGAGCCATCAGCGCTTCTCCTTCTTCGCAACCTTCGCCCACGTATCGCGTAGAGTCACCGTGCGATTGAAGACCAGCCGGTGCTCGTCGCTGTCCGGATCTACGCAGAAGTAACCCTGCCGCTCGAACTGGCAGACGCTACCGGGCACGGCACCCGCCATGCTCGGCTCAACCTTCACTTTCCTCAACACCTCGAGCGAGCTGGGATTCAGGTTATCGGTGAAGTCCTGGCCGGGCAGGGTGCGAGTCGGGTCCTCGACACTGAAGAGCGTGTCGTAGAGACGCACCTCGGCGTCGATTGCATGGTGGACCGAGACCCAGTGCAGGGTGCCCTTTACCTTACGGCCATCTGGCGCGTCCCCGCCACGCGTCGCGGGGTCGTAGGTACAGCGAAGCTCCACGACCTCGCCGTCCACGTCCTTCACCACTTCGGTGCAGGTCACGAAGTACGCGTAACGAAGCCGTACCTCCCGCCCCGGGGCCAGGCGGAAGAACTTCTTCGGCGGGTCCTCCATGAAGTCGTCACGCTCGATATAGAGCTCACGCGAAAAGGGGACCTTGCGAGTACCGGCGGAGTCGTCCTCGGGATTGTTGATCGCGTCGAGCTCGTCGACCTCTCCCTCCGGCATATTCTCGATCACCAGCTTGAGCGGACGCAGGACCCCCATTACCCGCTTGGCGCGTAGATTCAGATCATGTCGGATGCTGTGCTCGAGTCGTGCCAGCTCGATCATGTTGTCGCGCTTCGCGACCCCGATGCCCTCGCAGAAGCTTCGGATCGAATCCGGCGTGTAGCCACGGCGGCGCAGACCGCGCAGAGTCGGCAGGCGCGGGTCATCCCAACCGTCGACGTGACCTTCGTCCACCAGGCGCCGGAGCATTCGCTTGCTCATCACCGTGTACGTGAGGTTCAGGCGTGCGAACTCGATTTGCCGAGGTGCCGGCTCGAGCCCGAGCTCCTGGATGTACCAATCGTAGAGCGGTCGGTGGTCCTGAAACTCCAGCGTGCAGATCGAGTGCGTAATGCCTTCGATGGCGTCCGACTGCCCGTGGGCAAAGTCATACATCGGATAGATCGACCAGTCCTCACCGGTTCGGTGGTGGTGGCTCTTCTGGATCCGGTACATGATCGGATCGCGCAGAGTGAGGACCGACGAGCTCATATCGATCTTCGCGCGCAGCGTCTTCCTGCCGGCATCGAACTCACCCGCTTTCATGCGCGCAAAGAGATCGAGATTCTCTTCGACGGAGCGATCGCGAGAGGGGCTGTTTCTGCCGGGCTGCGTCAGGCTGCCGTTGTTGGCACGGATCTCTTCTGCGCTCTGGTCGTCAACGAAGGCCTTGCCCTTCTCGATCAGCCGAACGGCAAACTCGAAGAGCTGATCGAAGTAGTCCGACGTGAAGTGAATGCGATCACCCCAGTCGTAGCCCAGCCAGCGAACGTCCTCGACGATCGACTCGACGTGCTGTGTCTCCTCAGTAGTCGGGTTGGTGTCATCGAAGCGCAGATTGCAGATTCCGCCCTCGTTTTCCTTGGCGATGCCGAAGTTCAGCACGATGGACTTGGCGTGCCCGATATGAAGGCAACCATTGGGCTCCGTCGGAAAGCGTGTCGCCACCTGGCCGCCATTCTTCTTCTTGGCGACGTCCTCCGCGACGATGGCGCGAATGAAGTCCTTCGGTTTCGTCGAATCGTCCGATGACACGGTGCGGCAATCTCTCTAATCAGGGGATGAGCAGGACTCGGCCAAAGGCCTGGCGGCTCTCGATGTAGGCGTGCGCCTCGGCGGCCTCGGCCAGGGGATAGGTGCGATCAATCACGATCTGCAGATCGCCTGCGAGCACGCGATCGAGGTGGCGCTGGATCATGGGCCTGACGCGGCTCGGGTTGAAGAAGACCTCCGCCCCCAGGAAGACGCCCGTCAACCGCTTGTTGTTGGCGCGCAGCCCGGAGACGTCCGGCACTACGCTACCTCGCCCAGCGTCGCCCACCGTGATGATGCGACCGCGATAGGCCGCGCACTCGACACTTTGCTCCAGGGTGCGTCCGCCTACGGAGTCGACCACGAGGTCGGGACCGCGGCCTCCAGTCAGCGCCCGCGCCTCGGCGACGAAGTCGCTCTTCGTATAGTCGATGCCATGGTCCATCCCGAAGGATTCGAGACGGGCAAGGCGCTCCTTGCTCGAGGCGGTGGCGAGCACGGTCGCACCCGCCTGCTTGGCCAGCTGGATGGCCGCGAGGCCGACACCGCCGGCACCGGCGTGTACGAGCACGGTCTCGCCGGCCTGCAAGTCGCCAAACTCGAAGAGACAGTCATCTGCCGTGCCCACCGGGATGGGGACACACGCGGCGCGCTCGACGTCGAGTCCCTCCGGCAAGGTCCAGGTCGTGGCGGCCGGCACGGCGCGTCGCTGCGCATGCGATCCGTGAAAGCCGATGCAGACGACCGACTCTCCAACCTGGCGATCGCGTGCGTCGGGTCCGACCTCGCTGACCACGCCCGCACATTGGTAGCCGACGACGTGCGGTTTTCCCGCCATCTCGCCAGCCAGCCGATTCAACGTGTCGCCGCCCTCGATGCTCACGGCCTTCACGTCAATCACCACGCCATCCCGGGCACAGACGGGCTCGTCGACCTCCTCGTAGCGAAAGACGTCGGGCGAACCGGTCTCGTAGTAGACTGCTGCCTTCATGGCTGCCGAGCGTAGCATCCCGCCCTCTCCAAACGGGAGACCAGTGTGATCGAGCTCTACAGCTTCCCGACGCCGAACGGCCAGAAGATCAGTATCGCCCTCGAGGAGCTGGGCCTCGCCTACACGATCGTGCCCATCAACATTGCCCGCAACGACCAGCTCTGGCCCGAGTTCCTGGCCATCAGCCCCAACAACCGGATTCCCGCCATCGTCGATCTGGACCCGGTCGATGGCAACGCGCCGCTGCCCGTCTTCGAATCCGGCGCGATTCTCCTCTATCTGGCGCGCAAGACCGGCCGACTGGTGCCCAGCGAGCCACGCCGCGAGGCCAAGGTACTCGAGTGGCTGATGTGGCAGATGGCGGGCTTCGGTCCAATGTTGGGTCAGCTCGGCCACTTTCGCGCCTTCGCACCCGAGCGCATCGAGTACGCGACGGCCCGCTACGCCGACGAGGCCGATCGGCTCTATCGCGTGCTCGACCACCGGCTGGCGGGCCGCGAGTGGGTGGCCGACACGTACTCGATCGCCGACATCGCCATTGCACCGTGGGTCCACTTCCGTGCTGTGCATCAGATCGAGCTCTCCAGCTATCCCGAGGTGGAGCGCTGGTACGCGGCCTTTGGCGCGCGCCCGGCCGTGGTGCGTGGGCTGGCGGCGGGTCACGACGTCTGGGGAGATTCGCCACTCAGCGAATCAGAGCGCGCCGAGCTCTTTCTGCGCGGGCAGCCAGGCGACTAGACCGGGTCGTCATCGGAGGCTTTCTCGGCCATAGTTTCAGCACCTCGCTCCCACCCATGGCTGCGAGGCGAAGGAGGAGTCCATGCCGACGTTTGCCGATGTGCCCTGGATCGCGGAGCACATCAAGCTCTACCAGACCGATCCCGAGAAGGCGCATATGTGGGACTCCAGCGTGGCCGGGGGCCCCGGACCGCTTCCGACCCTGCTGCTGACGACGATTGGACGCAAATCGGGCAAGCCTCGTCCGATCCCGCTGATCTATCAAGAGGTCGAAGCAGGCTACTCGGTCATCGCGTCGAAGGGTGGAATGCCCAGCCACCCGCTGTGGTACGAGAATCTCCTGGTGACCCCTGACTGTCGGCTCCAGGTCGGGGCCCAGTCGCTCTTGGCGCGCGCACGCACGGTCGAGGGCGAAGAACGAGAGAAGATCTGGAGGCATATGGCCGAGCTCTACCCCCCCTACGACGACTACCAGGCGCGAGCGGGCCGAACGATCCCGGTCGTCTTTCTGGAGCCCATCGGCTGAGGATCCGAACGGGTCGGCGTCCAGCCGGGGATGGACATTCGCCGCATTCTTCAAGACCGGCCGGGCCGCTTCAGATCTCGAGCCCGTGCTCGCGAATGACCCGCGCGTACCAGCGCGCAGAGTCTTTCAGGGTCCGCGTCTGCGTGACGAAGTCGACGTAGATCAGACCGAAGCGTTTCTCGTAGCCCTCCGCCCACTCGAAGTTGTCGAGCAGACTCCACGCGTGGTAGCCCTCGACCTGCGCTCCCTCTTCCACCGCCCGAGCCAATGCCGCGATATAGCCCTCCAGGTACTCGACGCGCCGCCCGTCCTGCACACGACCGTTGGCATCTGGCGCATCGTCGTACGCGCAGCCATTCTCGGTCACCTCGATGGACGGACCGTCGTAGTCGCGATGGATGCGCATGACCATATCGTGCAGCGCGTCCGGCCAGACTTCCCAGCCCATATCGGTCAACGGGCCGATGGCCTCTCCGCCAGGCATGGCGCCGATCGGGGTGTCGTCACGGTGCTCGACCCGGGTGCGCGAGTAGAGATTGATGCCGATCCAGTCGAGCGGTGCCCGGCAGCGCTCCATATCGTCGGGCCGGATCCCCATTGCTTCCTCGGGCAGCCCCCCCACGAAGGCGTCGGGGTAGCGGCCAAGAAGTGCCGGCTCCAGGAAGAAGACGTTGGCGAAGCGGTGGTAGCGCTCCGCCGCCTCGAGATCCTCCTGCTCGTCTCGTGCCGGCTCGCAGGCGCTCATGCTGAATGCCGTGCCGATCTGCAGGTCTGGCCGCACGCTCTTGATGGCACGGAAGGCGTCGCCCTGGGCCATACAGACGGTGTGGCTGGCGCGGGCAAAGGCCTCGAATGAGCGGATGCCCGGCGCGTGGGTGCCGAGCAGGTGACCGAGCAATGTGAAGATCCATGGCTCATTGAAGATCGCGATGCGCTCCACCCGATCTCCGAGCACGGCCGCGCAGCGCTCCGCGTACTCGGCGAAGTAGCCTGCGAGGTCGCGCTCCGGCCAGCCGCCCGCATCCTGCAACGCCTGGGGTAGATCCCAGTGATAGAGAGTCGGCAGCGGCCGGATCCCCGCCTCGAGCAATGTATCGACCAATCGCTGATAGAAGTCCATTCCCTTGCCGTTTACTGGCCCACGCCCCTCGGGCTGGATGCGCGGCCATGCGATCGAGAAGCGGTAGGAGGTGAGCCCGATCTCGCGCATCAGGTCGACGTCCTCCTGCATGCGGTCGTAGTGGTCACAGGCGACGTCGGCGTTGGCACCTCCCACGGTACGGCCCGCCGTGTGCGAGAAGCGGTCCCAGATCGACTCGCCCTTGCCGTCCGCCCGCCAGGCCCCCTCGATTTGATGGGAGGACGTGGCGACACCCCAGTGAAATCCGTCAGGAAATGTGAATCGGGCCATACTGCTATATTCTCACCTTTCCCATCGGTCTGCGACGGCGAGAGCGACCCCCTGCCTCGGAGGACCCGCTTCCTCAGACGAATAGACCTCAGACGAATAGACGATGCCCAACCCAGATGACTTTTCCGACCCAAGATCAGATCCGCGCCCTGCAGGCCGAGTTCGGCACGCCGCTCTACGTCTATGATCAGAGCAGCCTCGAACGCGCCGCAGGCGAGGTCCTCGGCTTCCCGAACGCCTACGGGCTGACTGCGCGTTATGCGATGAAGGCGCTCTCGACCGGCGCGATCATCCGTGTGCTCGCACAAGCCGGCCTGCACATCGACGCCAGCAGCGGCTACGAGGCTGAGCGTGCGATTCGCGCCGGTGTGGCCCCGGAGCGCATCCAGATCACCGCGCAGCAGCTGCCGGCCGACCTGAAGGGCCTCGTCGAGCGTGGCGTCGGCTTCAATGCCTGCTCGCTGCGCCAGCTGCAGGCGTTCGGTCAGATCTTCCCAGGGCGCGAGATCTCGGTGCGCATCAATCCCGGCCTCGGTTCCGGCCACAACAATCGCACGAACGTGGGCGGCCCGTCCTCCTCCTTCGGTATCTGGCACGAGCACCTCGACGAAGTGCTCGCCCTGCAGCGCGAGTTCGACCTCCGGCTCACCGGCATGCACACCCATATCGGCTCGGGGAGCGATCCCGTCGTATGGGAGCGCTGTGCGCGCATGAGCCTGGACATCGCGGCGCAGCTGCCGGGCGTGCAGCGCCTGAGTCTCGGCGGCGGTTTCAAGGTGGCGCGCGCGGAGGGCGAAACGCCGACGGATCTGCAGGCCATCGGTCGGGCGCTCCTGCCCGACTTCGAGGCCTTCACGGACGCCCACGGCCGCGAGCTGCACCTCGAGATCGAGCCCGGCACCTATCTGGTCGCGAACGCGGGCTGGATCGTTGCCAGTGTGATCGACGTCGTCGATACCGGCGCCAATGGCTACCGCTTCATCAAGACCGACACCGGCATGACGGAGCTGCTGCGCCCCAACCTCTACGGCGCGCAGCATCCGATCGAGATCGTGCCGGCCGACGGAGACGAGAACCGCGAGATCAGCGACTACCTGGTAGCGGGCCATTGCTGTGAGAGCGGCGACGTAATTACGCCGCGGCCCGGCGATCCCGAGGGCCTGCTGCCGCGCGAGCTGGCTGCGCCGCAGGTGGGCGATGCACTGGTGATCGGTGGTGCCGGCGCCTATTGCTCCAGCCTGGCCGGGAAGAACTACAACAGCTTCCCCGAGGCGGCCGAGGTGCTGATCTCACGCGACGGCACGCCGCGCCTGGTGCGCCGGCGGCAGACGTTGGATCAGATGCTCGCAAACGAGGTGCTGGATTGAGCCGATGCGTGCGAGCGTGGCCGCCTGCGCGACGGCCGTGGCATGTGATGGTTCCGTCGCCCAGCCCCGCTCAGCCCGCTCCGCCCTGCTCGGCGCCACCTCGGCTCGCCTGCTTGGCCTCGAGGATGAGCCGCTCATAGACACGACCGACGCCGGAACAGAGCACCCGCAGCGCACCGAGACTCGTATCGGAGAGCGCCTCGAGCCCGTTGTCGACGTAGAGCAGGTTGACGACGCGTCGGCCAATCGCGATCGGCAACACCGCGATCTCCTTCGCACCCTCGCGCCCCATGGCGCGCAGCAATCGCTGGTCAACCGGTTGTGGCGGCGGCTGGCCACGCACCATGCGGCCGGCCTCGAGGGGCGCCGACAACATGGACTCGGCATCGGCCGGCACCATGATGCCCTCGAGGCGCTCCTCGAGTCCCTGGCCCGCACCGCGCAACCCGGCGATCAGCCCGCGGCTATAGACGAAGAGAGCGGCTACGCGCGCGTAATGGAGTGCAATACGCAGGGTGAGCTCGGAGACTTCGCTGCGGTCCTTGGCAGCCAAGAGCATCCGTTCGAGCACAGCCACCTCGGCGGCGTCCGCGGGAGGACGGCTGGCCTCTAGGGCTTCGCGCGACTGGGTGGGCAGCTCGGTCGCAATCTCCTCGAGGAGGAGCTCGTCCTCCTCGGGCATTCCAGCGGGCGCTCCCGACGCCGGCTCGGCAGCCCGCGCGAGCCGCCCCGCCTCGCGGTCGTCGCGGGCCATCGCGAGGCGGTCGTGAATCTGCGAGAAGGTGACGTTGTCGATCAGCTCTTCATCGTCCGTGAGTGTCTCGATGCCAAATTCTTCGCGCGTGGCCCTGGCCTCGGCGCGTCGGCGATCGTCCTCACCCTCGTCGCTGGCCTCGTTCTTCTTGGTCAGCTCGATCGCCATTCGCCCTACCCGTCGCGCGCTCATGCGATGTGAGTGATGTGGGTGATGAGAGTAATGATGCGCCGGGGACGGCCCCCGCCGCCTCACCGAACTCTTCCAATCGGTGTGGACGAGCGTGGACTTGAAGGGGCCGACTTTCACCGCGGCGGCAAGTCTCCACCGACAACGGAGCCAGCGATGATCATCTCGAGCACGCGCTCGCGGCTGAGTGCCTCGCGGGGACCGTGGCCCACCAGACGGCCGTTCTTGAGCACGGCGATGCGATCTGAGAGGTCGAAGACGTCGTGCAGATCGTGGCTCACCAAGAGGATCGCGATCCCCTCGCCCTTGAGGCGCTCGATCTGTTCGGCCACCTGCCCCGTCTCCTGCGGACCGAGCGCCGCTGTGGGCTCGTCCATGATCAGTACGCGCGCCTCGAAGAGAAGGGCGCGCGCGATGGCCACGGATTGGCGCTGCCCACCGGAGAGCTGTCCGACGGGCCGGTGGAGATCGCTCAGCGCTGGGTTGAGGCGCTCGAGCACGTCGCGCGTGGCACGCTCCATGGCGGCCTCGTCGAGACGACCGAAGCGCGTCGTGCGCTCGCGCCCGAGGAATACGTTGGCGGGCACGGGTAGGTTGTCGGCCAGGGCCAGATCCTGGTAGATGGTCTCGATTCCGAGACGGCGTGCATCGCGCGGGGTCCGGATCGAAACCGGTTGATCGTCGATTCGAATCTCGCCACGATCGCAGGGATCCGCGCCTGAGAGCATCTTCACCAGCGTCGATTTGCCGGCGCCGTTGTGGCCGAGCAGCCCGAGCACCTCACCCGCCGTGAGCTCGAGGTTCACTGCGTCCACGGCGACGACACCGCCGAAGGCCTTGGAAACACCACACAGAGCCACCCTTGCGGCCGTCACAGGGCATCTCCTCGGCGAGTCCAAACCGTATCGAGCCATACTGCCAGCACCAGCACCGCACCGATGCCCACCTGTCGAACCGCGCTCGAGATACCGAGCAGCACCATGCCATTCTCGAGGCTCTGCATCACCACCGCCCCGAGCACGGCGCCCGCGACGCTGCCGACACCCCCTGCGAGGCTGGTCCCGCCGATCACGGCCGCGGCGATCACCGCCAGCTCCGAGAGTGTCCCCATCGAATTCGTGCCGGCACCCAGTCGCGCACTGGTGAGCACACCCGCGATGCCCGCGAGCAGACCCATTGCGGTGAAGACCACCAGCGTGACCCGCCGCAGATCGATGCCCGCGCGTGCGGCCGCCGTCGGGCTGCCGCCCATCGCATAGACGTGTCGGCCGAAGCGCGTGGCGCGCGAGACCACGTGCATCGACGACCCGACGGCAATCAGCACCAGCACGGGAATCGGAAGGCCTCGCCCGACATCGCTGCGCGGCAGGGTGTGGGCGTTCATGACGGCCACGAACGCGAGTACACCCAGCACGGGCAGCCCCACCCGAATCGCCTCGGCCCAGAGCGGCGGAACCGTGACACCGTGGCGCCTGCGTTCGGCGCGCGTGCGCAATGTCAGCAGGGCGATCACGATGATCGCGACGCCGGCCAGCGCCCAGCTCGGCCCCACGCCGATGGAGCCCTCGATACCGCCGCCCAGGCGCTCGAATCCCGGGTCCAGGGGAGCCACTGTGCGGCCGTCGGTGAGCAGATAAGCGCTGCCGCGAAAGATCATCAGCCCACCGAGTGTAACCACGAAGGCGGGCACGCCGCGGTAGGCGATCCACCAGCCCTGTGCGGCACCGATCAGCCCGCCGCATGCGAGGGCAATCAGCGACGCAGAGGGCCAGCTGAGGCGGCTTCCAGCGAGCAGCCCATCGACCTGCAGAAGGGCAGCCAGCATGCCCGCGAAGCCGAGCAGCGATCCCACCGAGAGATCGATGTGGCGGCTCACGATCACCAGCACCATCCCGCAGGCCATGACTCCGACGACGCTGCTCTGCACGGCGAGGTTGTAGAGATTGCGGGGCGTGAGAAAGACACCGTCGCTGGCGCGATTGAATGCGAGCGCGATCAACGCCAGAGCGCTCAGCATGCCCAGCAACCGGACGTCGATCTCGATGCGGCGCAGAACGCGCCCCACGAGCGAAGGCGTGGCGCTACTCACCTTGCGTCCGCGCGACAGGCCGGCGGCGGATCTTCACTCACAGCTCGGCAGACCGTCTCGCGTGACACCCAGCCGGCATCGATCACCACTTCGAGGTTCTCCCGCGTGATCGGAACGGGCCGCAGCAGGATCGCGTCCATGCCGAGCCCGCGCGGGCCGTCTCGGTAGATCGTCGCGGCATCGATCTCGCCGGCCGGACGACCGCGCGCCAGCTCCAATGCCACATGCGCCGCGATCTTGCCGAGTGCCCGAGCATCCTTCCAGACACTCACCGTCTGCAGTCCGCGAGCCACCCGATTGAGCGCGGCATGGTCGCCGTCCTGTCCGGATACCGGCACCCCCTGCAGACCCTGTGCGGAGAGCGCGGCCACGACAGCGCCCGCCATCCCGTCATTCGAGCAGACCACCGCATCGACGCGATCGTCGTTGGCTGTCAGGATCTGCTCCATTACGCGCTGTGCGACCTCGGGCAGCCAGCCATCCACGTACTGCTCGCCCACCACTTCGATCCGACCCGCGTCGATGGACGGACGCAACACCTCCAACTGTCCCGCATGCACGAAGTCGGCATTCGGATCCTGGGCCGAACCCTTGATGAATACGTAGCGGCCGTTCGGGCGCACCGCCTGCAGCGAGCGCGCCTGCAGCCGCCCGACCTCGACGTTGTCGAATGAGATGTAGAAGACACCGGGCGCCTCTACGAGCCGATCGTACGCAATCACCGGGATTCGCTCGGCACGAGCCAGCGCAAGCGCCGGGTGGATGGCATCCGCGTCCTGCGCAAGCACGACGAGCACATCAGCACCGCGCGCGATCAATCCCTCGATGTCGGCGATCTGCTTTTCGCTCGAGCTCTGTGCGTCACTGGAGAGATAACGAGCCCCCGCTGCATCGAGGGCGTCGCGGATGGCTGCCTCGTCGGTCTTCCAGCGCTCCTCCTGGAAGTTCGACCAGCTCACGCCCACCACGATTCGGCCGTCCGTGCCGGACGCCTGGCCCACGCACGGCAGGAGCAGCAGCAGAATGCACACGCTCGTGAGCAGACGGCCAAGGGGGAAGAGGCGCATGCCCGAGAGGGAACCACGGGGCCGTGGAGGTGTCGAGACTGGCACGCGAATGCGTTGCCTCGGAAACCAGCTTCGTGCCATCGGGGTCGGGTCGACTCGGCGGCCCCCGGTGGCTATACCACGCAGTCGAGGCGCCACGATGGTGTGACAGCACCGGTTGCAGAGCCGGGATCGGACGTGACTTGGAGCGGCGAGAATCCCCCTTCCTCAAGAGCCTCAGAAACCGACCCGAGCGCGAGCCCGATTGGATCATCCGTCCGAGCATGCCACCGCATCAGAAGTGGGGAAGAAGGCTGGGCATCCCACTCCTCGTGCTGGCGGTGCTCTGGGGCACGGCCGAGATCTCGCTGCGCTTGGTCACGCAGTTGGATGGCAATGGCAACGAATACTTCGGCGACACCCGGCTCAAGCCCTATCACCTACCGGTGGCGAGCATGACCATCGGCGCGATCGAGGCCCGCCAGGACGACAGCTATCTCATGTCGGATCCGGATCTCGGCTGGTCGATCCGACCGAACGCTCGTAGCAAGGACGGCCTCGCCCTTTCTGGCCACCTCGGCAATCGCACCGAAGATCCGGATGCTCTTGTCGCATCTTCGGCGCAACGCGGACGGCTACGCCTCGCCGTCTTTGGCGACGACTTCACGCACGGCAGAGAAGTCACTTACGCGGAGACCTGGCCCGCCGTCATGGGGCAGGCCCTCGAGGAGACGGGACTTTCGGCGGAGGTCCTGAACTTCGCCGTTCCGGGCTATGGCGTCGACCAGGCGCTGCTGCGCTGGCGCAAGCACGGCCGGTCGCTTCACTCCGATGTGGTGCTGCTCGGCTTCCAACCCGACAACACTCTCAACAACCTCTCGCTGATCCGCGAGATTCTATTTCCTGGCCACGGCTATCCCTACTCGAAGCCGCGCTTCGTTCTGGCCGGGGATGACCTGCGCCTGGTCAACTCGCCGGCCGACGGCCCCGACGAACTCGTGAAGCACCTGATCGACTTCGAGCGCTGGAAGTGGGCTCGCTACGAGTTCTACTACGACCCGGCCGACTACCGATCGACGATGCTGCGCCGGAGCCGCTTCCTCAGCTTCATCGAGGCAAAGGCCACGCTCCAACGCGACATCCGAAGCATCGACATGTACTCGCCGAGCACCATCGGCGGCGCGCTCACGATCGCAATCATCGATACCTTCGCCGAGGAGGTCCAAGCCACGGGTGCCGAGTTCGTGGTCGTCGTACTCCCCAATTTGGGCAGCTTCGTCCATCCCGACGTGATCGGAGGACTGGCAGCGCTCCTGGTCGATCTCGACCTACGACATTCCGTCGTCGACGCAAAGAGCGCGGTGGACTCGCTCGGCGGACTCGGCGCACTCCGTGAGATCTACGGACCCAGCGGCCACTACACACCACGCACCCACGGCGCAGTCGGCGAGCTCGTCGCCTCCCGCCTACAAGAACAACACCCGCCCCCCACCCCCTAACGGGACCCTGACCTGCCGCCTACCCAACCACACCAGAGTTGGCAAAGCCGCAGGGAGCGGAACAGAATCTACCTCGCGACGACCGTGGCCGGGGGGATGGACGCCTGGCACGAAATCAAGCGCAGTAGAACCGTCCCCAACAAGGCCCCGCACACCCAACGGCCACCCACGCCAAACCAGCGGTGCCCCCCACACGAGCCATTCGTGCCAGGCGTCCATCCCCCCGGCCCTGGCAACCCACCAACCTTACTCCGCCAGCCCCCACCACCAATCAACCAGCGTCAGAGCCAGCTCAGCCGCGTCTCTTCTGCTTGCGCTGCTTGCCCCGAAAGCCCTTCCGCATGCCCGGTGGCATCTGCGCCATGGAGGCGGGCGGTCGCTCCAGCTTCAGGCTGTACCACTGCATACCGAAGCGCTTCATGTTCAGCTTGCGATTGTTCTGAAGGCGCAGAAGGTTGTCCTTGGTGGCTTCGTTGCTCTTCTCCACCTTGAGACAGCGCTGCAGCTGCTCGATGGCCTTGTCGCGATTGCCCCGCTTCTCGAGCATCCAGGCGTAGACGTTATAGGGGAGCATCTGCTTCTTGTTGGCCTTGATGCAGACGTCCATCGTATCCCACGCCGTGTCGTAGCTCTTGCGCCGGTAGTGGATGGCGGCGAGGGCGAGCTGCGCGTCCGGGACGCGCAGGCCGGCCCTCTCGAGATACTCGAGGGCGCGGTCCTCCTTGTCCATCGCATGGGCGAGCACTCCCATCTGCGCGTAGATCTGCCCGGTGAGCATCACCTGCCAGCGGCCCCAGGAGAGCAGCTCCTCGAGGCTCTGAAGAGCCAGAGGCTGGGCGCCCGCCTGAAGCTGCTTCTGAGCATGCAAGAACTTCGGCTCGATGCGGCGTGCCACAATGCGCGAGAGCACGACGAAGCAGGTGATCGCGATCAGCACAGCGAGAATGATGCCCATCGCCCACGTCTTCCAGAAGCCGAGCAGCGTGTAGACCACACCGACCAAGATGCCCAGCGCGATGGAGATCAGGATGTTGTACATGGGGACCGACCCTAGCAATCGCGGCTAGCCCGCGCTGCGAATGCCCCCGGGACCGCTGCCCGCCGCGCGAAGGCGGATGTCCGTGACCTCGCCGCCCTCTTCGTCGGGGGGCGTGCGCGAGAATAGATGCCTCAGGTCCTCCAGGATCATATATGCGCTCGGCACCAGGAAGAGCGTAATCAGCGAGGAGAAGGCGACGCCGAAGCCGAGCGAGATCGCCATCGGGATGAGGAATTGCGCCGACACGCTGCGCTCGAGCAGAAGCGGCGTGAGGCCCGCGAAGGTGGTCATGGACGTGAGTACGATCGGCCGGAAGCGAGCAGCGCCCGCCTCGCGAACAGCCTGACGAACGGAGGCCCCCAGCGCTCGCCGGGTGTTCACATAGTGCACCATGACGAGGCTCGCGTTCACGACCACACCCGAGAGCGCAACGATGCCGAATACTGACATCATGCTGAGACTTCGCCCCATCAGCAGGTGGCCACCGATGGCGCCGACCAGTCCGAAGGGAATGACGGACATGATGATCAGCGGCTGACTGTACGAGCGCAGCGGAACCGCCAAGAGTGCGAAGATGAGAATCAGCGAAAGTGGAAGCGTCCGCTGCATGCCCTGTTGAACCTTGCGCTGCTCGCGCTGCTCTCCATCGGGCGCAAAGTTGAGGCCCGCGTGATCGGCCATCAGCTGTGGCATGAAGTTCGTCCGGAGATCGCGCATGATCTCGTTGGCGTTGCCCTTCGAGAGATCGAGGTCGGCGGCCACGGTGATCACGCGCTGGCGATCGATGCGACGAATCGTCGAGTATCCGCGGCCGGTCTCGACCCGGGCCACGCTGTGAAAGGGCACCTCGCCACCATCCGGCGTGCGGATGCGCATATTCTCCAGATCGCCGAGCGAGCGGCGCTCTGCCGCGGGGAAGCGGACCATCACACGCACATCCTCGCGGTCTCGCTGGATTCGCTGCGCCTCCTCGCCGTAGAAGGCCTGCCGCACCTGCCTCGCCAGGTCTTCGAGGCTGAGCCCGAGGACCTCTGCCGAGGGCAGAATCGCCAATCGCAGCTCACGCTTGCCCTCCTCGAAGGAGTCCTTCACGTCGAAGGTGCCGGGGTAGGCGCGCAAGTGCTCCTTCAGCGCCTCGGCGGCGTGCACGAGCTCCTCGACGTCTGGAGACTGCAGCCGCAGCGAGATCGGATCACCGACACGAAAGAGCGCCGAGCTGAAGGTCACGGACTCCGCATCGGGGATCTCCGGCACCTCCTCGCGCCAGACACGCACGACGGCAGCGGACTCGATGGGACGACCCTCCCCGGAGAGCAGCTCGATGCTGACCTCTCCGAGATGGCTGCCGCCGGAGGACGAGCCCGAACCACGACCGCCCGTCGACGGCTGTGCGCCGACCGTCGTCATCACGTGCTTGACCATTGGCTCGTCGAGGTCGCCGTACTCCTGGTTCAATCGCTCGCGCATGCGCAGCGCTGCGGCCTCGACATCCTGCACGACCGCCGCCGTACGAGCGACGGGCGTACCGATCGGCATCGTGATCGACGCGCTCACATAGTCACTCTCGACCGGTGGGAAGAACGAGAAACGGATCGCCCCGGTGCCGACGATGGCGAGAGTCCATAGCAGGAGCAACAACCCGACGGAGACGGTCGTGTAGCGCCACTCGAGCGCGCGCTCGAGGGCGGGCCGATACTTTTCATCGATCAACCGCTGCATGCCGCCCGACATCGTGTCCTGGAATCGGCGCCAGCGCATGCTGACCGCATTGGAGGGTTCCGAGCGCTCTGCCATCCGCACATGGCCGAGGTGCGAGGGGAGCACCATCTGGCTCTCGAGCAATGAGAAGATCAGGCAGAGCACCACCACCACCCCGATGCCGCTGAAGATCTGTCCCATCGTGCCGGGCGCGAGCAATAGCGGCAGGAAGGCGGCGATCGTGGTGAGCACGCCGAAGATCACCGGAACGGAGACCTCCTGGGTGCCGGCAATGGCCGAGTCCAGCGGATCCTCGCCGCGCTGCTGATGGGTGTGGACGTTCTCTCCGACCACGATGGCATCGTCGACGAGCAGACCGAGCACCAGGATGAACGCGAAGATCGAGATCACGTCGATGGAGATGCCCAGCACCGGAAACGTTGCGAGCGCCCCCAGAAAGGCGACCGGAACGCCCAGGCTCACCCAGCCTGCGAGCCGCAGGCGCAGGAAGCACGAAAGCACGACGAAGACGAGCACGAAACCCTGGATCCCGTTGCGAGTCAGGATATCGAGTCGGTCGCGCAGGCTGCGTGAGCCGTCGGCCCAAACCGTGAGATTGATGCCCTCCGGCAGGTCCGGCCGCACGTCCTCGACGTAGGCCCTCACGGTCTTGACCAGATCGAGCACCTTCTGCTCGCCAACCCGATACACGATGATCAGCAGCGCCGGATCTCCATCGAAGCGGGCAAAGCGGTGATCCTCCTCGAAGCCGTCCACGACGTTCGCGATGTCGCCCAGACGGAGACGCGTACCGTCCGCGCGGGTCAGCACCACGATCTCCTGGAACTCGTAGCCCGCGTACGCCTGCCCCTTGGTGCGCACGAGGATATCCCCCTCGGCGGTGCGAATGGCGCCGCCGGGCAGATCCAGGGACGAGCGGCGCACGGCTCGAACAACATCGTCGAAGGTCAGATTGTGACGCCGCAGCGATGTCTCAGAGACCTCGATGGAGATCTCATCGGCGCGCACGGCGCGCAGCTCCACCTGGGTCACACCGTCCAGCGCCGAGATGTCCTGACGAATCCGCTCACCAAACAGCTTGAGGCTGCGCTCGTCCGTGTCTCCGGAGAGCGCGAGGCGCATGGCCGTGCGACGAATCTGGTAGTGGCTGACGATCGGCTTCTCGGTCTCGTCCGGAAAGGTGCTGATGCTGTCGACGGCGTTCTTGATCTCAGAGAGTGCTCGAGCGATGGGATAGTTGGAGATCAGCTCCGCCCCGACGTTGCAGGCGCCCTCCGCGGCCACTGTGCTGAGTGTCTCGATACCGTCGATGCCCTGGAGCTCGTCCTCGATCCGCAGGCAGACGCCGCGCTCCACCTCCTCCGGCGCCGCACCGAGGTAGGGGACGGTGACCTGGATGACCTCGACGTTGATGTCCGGGAAGCTCTTCTGCTGCATCGCCGGCAGTGCCACGAAGCCGCCGATGATCATGATCAGCATCACCAGGTTGGCGGCGACGTGATTGCGGGCAAACCAGGCGATGATGCCCCTCATGAACGCCCGCCTCCGACCGGCCGCTCATCTGGCTCCGGCGCGCCGGCATGCCCGCCGCCAGATGCATCGACCACGCGCACCGACATGCCGTCGATCACGGCCGCCAGCGGTGAGACCACGACTCGCTCGCCCCGCGCAAGGCCCTTGCCGACGACGATCTGGTCGGCCTCGATGCGCAATACCTCCACTTCCCTCGGGTGGATTCGATTCTCGCCGTCGACCACCCATACGCGTCCGTCGCGGTGCAGAGCGACACGCGGCAGCACGGTCGCCAGAGGAATGTGTCGGCCCCGGATCTCGGCCTCGACGAAGAGGCCGACGGCCAGTGGCGGCCGGGCGTGGCGCTCCTCGGGCGTGGCGTCCCGCGCGTAGGGATCGTCGACCCGCGCGATCACGTGGACCATCCGGCTGCGCGGATCGATCTCGCCCTCGGTCCGGACCACGCGTCCGATCCACTCGTGTTCGCGGCCGGCGAAGGTCGCGCGCAGCGACACGACGGGACCCGGGCTCCCACCCTCCTCGGCACCCCGCAGACCCAGCAGGGGCAGGTCCACGTAGCCGAGCTCGGAGTCCGGTATCGGCAGCCGCACCTCGGCCTGGTCGACCGAGTAGATCCGGCCGATGGCGGCGCCGCGAGTGACGAACTGCCCCACGGCGACGTTCTCGCTGCGCACGCGGCCCACGTAGGGGGCGCGCAGCTCCGTGCGATCGAGATCGCGGGTGGCCTGGTCGAGGCGTGCCTTCGCCTCGCGCAGGCTGGCCGACGCCACGCGATCCGCATTCTGGGCGTCGTCGAAGACCGATTGGCTGGCTGCCGAGCGGGCCGCCAGGCGCTTCTGGCGCTTGAGCTCCTTGCTGGCGTGGTGCACCTCGCTCTCGGCCCGCGCCACCGCTGCACGGGCACTCTCGAGCGCCACCTCGTAGTCGGCGCGGTCGATCCGCACGAGCGCCTCGCCGGCTTCGAAGAAGCCACCCGACGCCAGCGCGGGCGACACCCAGGCCACCGGCCCGGAAACCTGCGGCACCAGATCGCCCTCGCGGCGCGGCACCACCGTTCCATGCGCGCGCACGAAGAAATCGAGCGGCTTCGGCTCGACTCCCTGAATCCGCACCAATGGCAAGCGTGGCGTTCGCGTCGCCGGCTCCGTGGTCGGCCGCGTCGTGACGAATATCGCGACGCCAATCATCGCGAAGGCCAGCACCGCAAGCGGCAGCAGCGTCTTGCGCATTCGATCCGTCAACCCGACCCCTCCGCTCCCGAGATGCGCCCCGCTCCGGCAAACGTCTTCGCGCGCAGCCCGGCGGCCGCGAAGGCGACCATTCGATAGAGCAGCATCTCATCGTCGATGCGGGGAGTCGCCTCCGTCGACTTCGTCGCCCACAGCTGAGTTTGTCCGCCGACCACCTGGACGAGCATCCCCACCACGAATTGGAGATCGAGGGCGATCTCCTCGCGACTCCGATCCGGGAGGATCTCTGCCAAGACGTCGACGAAGCGATCGACCACCGGGCCGAAGAGCTCGACCTTGAGGTCGGCGAGCCGCTGATCGGGATCGGTGTGGAGCTGCGCCAGGATGTGGCGGGTGCGCCGACCGCTGGCGGCCTGCCACATGCGCCATCCCTCCACGCTCGGCCGCAGGAAGGCGTCGAGCACCTCGTCGAGGGCGGGCGAAGCGGGGGCCGAGCGACCCTGCAACGCGCCCAAGAGCTCCAGGCGGCGGGCGTTCATGGGCTCGATCCGGCGCACCAGGACCGCGCGCACCAGCTCGAGCTTGCCGCCAAAGTGGTAGTGGCCCGCCGAGACGCTGGTACCCGCCCGCTCGGCCAGCGCCCGCATCGACGTCCCCTCGAAGCCGCGCTCCGCGAAGAGACGCTCGGCGGCCTCCAGCAGGCGTGCCGGGGTGTCGTCGGAGGACCGCTCGGTGCGGGCGGCGGGGGCGGGGATTGGGGCGGTACGCGGCGGCAAGCGGGCTCCAATTGGAACGATCGTTCGAAACGTCCGTTCGAAGCATAACCAGTGCCCGTCGGCGCGCCAGCCGAGTCGCCCAAACCCCATGATCTTCCGACCTTTTTCAGTCCAAGGGGAGCTAGACTGGGCGCGCCCGCCCACCTCGCCCACGAGAGACCCATGTCCTATTGGATGGCCCTCGTCTTCCTCTGGCTGAAGGCGATCCACATCATCGCCGTGATCAGCTGGATGGCCGGCCTCCTCTACCTACCGCGTCTCTTCGTCTACCACTGCACGGAAGCCCCCGGCTCGCCCACATCCGAGACCTTCAAGGTGATGGAGGACAAGCTCTCCAGGCTGATCATGTTCCCCGCCATGCTGGTCAGCCTCGGCTGCGGGCTCGCGCTGATCGCGATGCCGGGCTACCTGGCCGCCGCCAGCCTATGGCTCTGGCTCAAGCTGGCGCTGGTGCTCGGGCTGCTGGCCGTGCACCGAGCGCTCCTGGTCTGGCGCAACGATTTCGCAGCCGACGCAAACAGGCGCTCGCAGAAGTTCTTCCGTGTGATGAACGAAGTGCCGACACTGATCATGATCGGCATCGTGATCCTCGTCGTGGTGCGGCCCTTCTGAGCAGTGGGGAGCACGCGCATCCGCGACCGACGAGGGATCTGGCGGTGTGCGCTCGCGAGCACAGCGATCGCGCTCGCCGCGCCCGACGCGGCGGTCGCAATGGCGGACGCCGCCTCTGCCTCAGCGACCGCGCGGTCCACTCCGGCACAGCACCCACACCGCTTCGGTTTCGGACTCCACCTGGGCTACGGGCTCGGCATCGCACCACGCGACCGCCAGCGCGGTCGTGACGTCGCCGACATCCGCTTTGTCGCTGTGAGCCCGCACGTCCGCGTGCTGCTGGCGCATCCGGGCGCGGACGAGCGCTGGTACCATGGCGATCTGGACGGGATCGTCGAGGCCACATTCCTGATCGAGACCGAGCCAGCCAGCGGCTGGGCGGGCGGAGTGAACTTCAACCTGCGTTACCGCTTCCTCCGCCATCACCGGCTGCAACCCTACGTGGAGGGCGGTGTCGGCGTGGGTTCGCTCTCATTCGGACTCGCCGACCAAGATGACGGTGTGAGCTTCTTCCTTCAGGGCGGTGCGGGGGCGCGCTGGCGAATCGACGACCGTTTCTCGCTGATCGGCAGCGTGCGCTGGCACCACATCTCGAACGCGCAGCTGCGCCAACCGAACAACGGCATCGACAGCGTGCTCTTCGTCGTCGGCCTGGAGCTGTGGTAGAGCTAGAGCTTTGCGATGACGCTGTCCGCGAAGGCGCGCAGCGCACCGAGCTTCTGGTCCAGCGTCGTCGTATCGGCCTCGTAGGCGTTGCGAAAGCCCACGATCGTGTCTGTGACGCCCAGGTCCTCGAGCCGCTTCACACCGTCGAGCGTAAAGCCGTCCATCGAGATCACGTGAATCTCGAACGGGTCATTCTCCCGACCGTACTCCTTGCGCAGCTCCTTCACACGACCGAGCAGCTGCAGCAGCGTCTCTGGGTCGCCCCCGGCGTGCATCCAGCCATCACCGATACGGGCGGCGCGGCGCAGAGCCCGATCGGCGTGACCGCCAACGAGAATCGGGATGGGCTGCGTGGGCGCCGGGCTCATCCTGATGCTCTCGATGTCGTAGTGGTCACCGTGGAATTCGAAGAACTCGCCGCGGGCGAGACCGCGAATGATTTCGATCATCTCGTCCATCCGCTTGCCGCGCGCCTTCCATTCCGCGCCGGCCACGCGGAAGTCCTCCGGCCAGGGCGAAAGCCCGACTCCGAACCCGAAGCGGTTGTTGCTCATCACCGCAATCGACATCACCTGCTTGGCGACCAACACGGGCTGGCGGATGGCGAGCTTGACCACGAAAGTCGTGAAGCGGATGCGCTCCGTGACCGCCGCCAGCGCGGGAATCAGCACGAAGGGCTCGATGAAGGGCTTGCCATCGAGGAACTCCCGATTGCCGTCCGGCGTGTAGGGGTATTTGCTGTCGGAGACCTCGGGGTAGCAGATGCTGTCCGGCACGCAGAACGAGGCGTAGCCCGCCTCCTCGGCCGCCATCACGAGGGGCATGTATTGGCTCGGGTCGCACATGGATTCGGCGTAGGAGAAGCGCATGATTCCGTCCTGAATTGGGGTGGCGGGGCTGCCGCCGGACCGGCGCACAGAGAGCCACGCGGGATGAAGACCGAGAGCTTAAGCGACGCCGCAGGGACAGGCGAACGGAGCAGGGCAATCTCCGTCGACCAGGGTGTCGACCAGCCCGACGAAATGCTCTTCCGGGCCTGTGAGGCGATCTTCCTCCAATACGCCGGTCGACCGCATTGGGCCAGAGTCGACTACCGGGGCGGGCCCGACCTCGCGGCAATGCATCCACGCTGGGCGGACTGGTGGCGGGTGCCCGACGCCGCCGATCCGGCTGGCCACTTCCTGAACCAGCACCTCGAGGCGTTACGCGACCGCGCGTAGGCGCTCGGCCGAGGAGCCGGCGATGCGATTGGCCCGGCCCGCGCTCTTCTCGTAGACTCGCCGCGCATCTGCTCGAGCCGAAGAGAGGACCGCGCCCTGTGAGTCATCCCGTCGTGCGCGCCCTGCTGGCACCGTCCCTCTCGGTTTCACTCCTGGTCGTCGGCTCGGGGGCCGTGATCTTCGGCTTCTACCTCCTCGCCATGGCAATCGGGGCCTTCGAGAATAGGGCACACGGCCAGATCCCGATCGCGATCTACTACAAGGTCGTCGTATTGAAGGGGCTGCTGCCGCAGCTGCTGCTGACCCTCGCTCTGCATCCGCTGGCGCGTCGCGTGCGCGTGCGCTGGGCAACCCCTGCCACCCGCCCCGAAGCCGTGGCGCCGGGTCGGCTGGCGCTTCTGCTCGAGCTCTTCGTGGTGAGCGCGCTCGCCTACTGCGCGGTGGCACCCTTTCTGCTCACCGTGGACTACTCCTCTGCACCGGCCCTGCAGATGACCACAGCCGGCCAGCAGATCACGACCTTCGTCCTCATGACTGGCCTCACCGGCCTCGCGGCCTGGCTGCCCCGCCTGCGGCCCGGCTCACGGCAATTCGACCGCGTGCCCGGGCCGTCCTGAGCAGGCGGCCCGGCGTGGAGCCCTCGGCCGAGAGCGACTCGAGCGGGCACCCGGCGTGGACGCTCGCGCTGATCTGGTGGCTCGTGCTCTCGGGACTCGGCCTCGTCTTCCCTTTCTACAGCCTCTACCTGCGCGAGAACGTCGGCCTGCGCGGTGGTCAGATCGGCGTCGTCATGGCGACGCTGCCCCTCGTCGGTCTGGTCGCACAGCCGCTCTGGGGCCAGATCGCGGATCGCAGCGGCGCCCGCTCGCGTGTCGTGGGCGTGCTCTGCCTGGGCACCGCGGCGGGCTACGCCGCGCTTGCCTTGCCCACGCAATTCGCCGCCTTCGTACTCGGCACGGCGGCACTCGCGCTCTTCTCGACGGCGCTCAATCCCGGGCTGATTGCCCTCAGCCTGGCGGCGCTTCCCGATCCAAGCAGCGCGAGGTTCGGCAGGGTGCGGGTGATGGGCACACTCGGCTTCGGGGCCAGCGTCGCCCTCTTCCCCTTCGTGCTGCGCGCATGGGAGTCGGCACGCGGGCTCTCACCCGAAGCGGAGGGCACCTCGGCGCCGGGGCTGAGCCTGGCCTTCCTGCTGGCTGGCGCATTCGTGGGGCTGGCCGCGCTGGCCGCGCTGCGCCTGCGGGCCAGCGGCTCGGTGACCACGCGTGCGGAGCGCGGCGAATGGCGACTCTTGATTCGCAACCGCTACTTCGTGCGCGTGCTGGTCTTCACCTTCCTCACCTATCTCTTCACGCAGGGCTCGATGGTGCTCTTTCCAATCCTGGTGCGCGCCCAGGGCGGCGGCGTCGAGGCGATCAGCCAGATGTGGATCATCATGATCGCGCTCGAGATCCCACTGGTCTACAAGCTGGGAGCGGGCGTCGTCCGAATTGGACCACGCGGCGTGATCGCCGTGGGCATCGTGGCATCGGCGCTGCGTTGGAGCGTGAGCGGTTTCGCGACGAATCTATTCGTCGTGCACGCCGCACAGATCTTCCATGGCATCACCGTCTGGGGGATCATCCTCGGCATCCCCCTCTACGTGGACCGTGTGGTGCCGGAGCGGCTGCGCTCCACCGCCCAGGGCGTACTCGCAATGATCGGCATCAGCCTTGGCTCCCTTCTCTCGAACATCTCGGCCGGCTTCCTGGTGGAGTGGGTCGGGCCGCGCGCGCCGGCTCAGGTCGCCGGCATCGCAAGCCTGGTTCTGGCGCTCGCCCTGCCCCTGCTGGTGGCGCGCCTGCCCGACCAGGATGAGCGAGAGAGATGATGATCAGCCGAGGCCCCGAGACCCTTCGCCTGCGCGTCACACCGCACCTATGCTCCGAGCATGGCTGCCGACGAGCTGATCCCCGACCCGGGCGTTCTCCACGAAGCGCCGCTGCTCGAGTACCAGGGATACACCGGCGCCCAAAGGACCGGTGGCGCGGCCGTAGTGCCCTGGCGCGCGGAGTGGCTGGAGGCGGATCGATCGGGCGTGCGTGCCGTCGAGGCGGTTGCTTCGCTCCGAGCGGAGAAGTTCGCGCAATGCCTCGTGCACCTACAGAAGAGCCGTTCGGCCACATGGCTGGACCTCGGAGACGCCTGGCAGCGGCTGGAGCTCGGCGGACGGCTGCTGCTCTGCGGCGGCAACGAGCTGGGCGTCGTCTCCGCCGTCAAGCGGCTGGCGCAGCAGCTGGATCAGCGCGCCCGCGTGCTCGCCAATCGCCGCCACGCACGCATCGTGCTCTTCCACAAGGACGAGGGGGCCGGGCCGGAGGTGCCGGGATCGACGCGCGTTCCGCTGCCGATGCCAGACGGGGAGATGCGATCGCTCGAGGCGGTGCCGGGTGTTTTCAGTGCGAAGCGACTCGACGTCGGGACCGAGCTCATGCTGGAGGCGCTCGCCGGGCAACCCGCCCCGAAGCAGGTGCTCGATATCGGCTGCGGGATCGGTGCCCTCGGCCTCGCCGCACTCGCGACCTGGCCGGATGCGCGCGCCACACTGCTCGATGGCGACGCGCGCGCCGTGGCGTGCGCACGCCGCAACGCGCAGACTCTCGGTGTATCGGAGCGCTGCGATCTGGTCTGGTGGGACGCCCGCGAGCCGTGTCCCGGGATCGACTTCGACCTGATTCTTCTGAATCCGCCCTTCCACACTGGCAAACACGTCGACCTGGCTCCGGCACGCGCGATGTTCCAGCGAGTCGGCGAGGCACTCGCGCCCAGGGGCCGCGCGCTCGTGGTCGCCAATCGCACGCTGCCCTGGGAGCGCGACCTCTCGGACCTCGGCACGCTCGAGAGACTGCGCGAGACGCGCGGCTACAAGCTGCTCTCGCTCAGCAGGCGATCGAGGTCAGAGTCGTCTAGGAGTCGCCAGCGCCGTGGCTCCAGATCGGCGGGTAGCGGGTAGTCACCCCAGCAGACTCCGTGCCAGGGACAATCTGCGCTCCACAACCCCATCCTATGCCACTTTTGCCACTTCGCTGCGCGGCCCACAGATGGGCCGATTGCGTACCATCGAATGAAGTGACGACCTCTTCCAGTCAATCGACGCCTTCCCGGACCGCCCGCGCGCTCGCCGGGATCCCGCTCGCCCTCGCGCTGCTCTCGAGCATCGTCCACCCGGCCGTGGCGCAGCTCCACCAGCGCACGGTCTCGGAGCCAGGTCCAGCCGACGAGGCCAAGAGCAGACGCCAGCGCCAGAGCGTCGATGACATGGTGCGGCGCCATCTCGGCACGCGGCTGCGCGGCGACACCCGCGACCTCGACGCCCTCCAGCGGCTGCTCGACGACGACTACATACGAGCCAACGATGTTCTGGGTCAACAGGCGCTCGGCGTCGTCCTCGCTGACGTGATGGTCGCCCAGCTGGGGCTTGATTGGATCGTGGTCGACGACGACTACGGCCACAGCCGCGGCCTGCGCTGGCGCAAGAGCGACCAGCTCTTCTTCCCGATCACAATGATCTCGAAGCGCATCCAGGCCGGTGAACGCGTCCGCGTCCGCGCCCTCTACACCATCGTCGAGGACCGCGTAAAGGTGCTGCGCGCGCGGCCCTAGCCCGGGCTCGCGACGGAAGATTCTTCGGCTGGGCCGTATCATGGAGCCCTCGGGTGGGCCGTGTACAGAACCTTCAGCCGGGCTCCCGTCGAAACAAGAAGCGGCTGATGACGTGGCGATTGCGGGCCACCACTCCGTAGCCAAACTCCACGAGCCCAATCAGCGGCGGTCGGCCCAGAATGCGCGCCGTCCAACGCCAGCCCAGCTCGTTCAGGATGAAGAGTGTCGCCCTGCCGGCACGCAGGAGCGTGCCGTCCTTACACACGACGTGCATCGCGATCGCGCACGCCTCGGCAAGCTCCGGTGTCATGGGGGGCGAAGGCGCCTCCTGGTAGGGGATGAAGCACAGGCGGCCCCCGCTGTCCTTGCGCTCGCCCCACGCCGCAAAGCGGCGGCACATGCCGCACTCTCCATCCCACAGCACGCTGTGCCTGGCCTCCGCGACTTCCTGCATCGCCTCGCAGAGCCTCCGCTCGCGCCAACACCGCCGAGCTGGAAGCAGCCCAGCCCGCGGCCTCACACGCGAGACAGAGTCTACCACCCGGGCTCTGTCATGTACCCGCAGCGAGTGGTGGCGCGTGCCTGTCGGCTGGGTGAGCCTTGATGGCCGGCATGGCGGAGGAAGACGAATCTTGAAGCGCGCACTCATTCTGGGCGGCGGTGGAGTGATCGGTGTGGCCTGGGAGACGGGCCTGACGACTGGGCTCCTGCAGGGCGGCATCGACCTACGCGATGCCGATCTCGTGGTCGGCACCTCGGCGGGCAGCCTGGTGGGTACGCGTCTCGCCGCTGGCCACGATCTGTCGCAGCCGGTGAAGCAGAGCCCGGCCGCCGTCCCGATCCCCGAAGGCGGCATCGACCTGCCCAAGGTCACGGAGATCTTCCGACTCTGGTCGCAGGCCAGCAGGATGGATGAGACGCTCTGCGCCCGCATCGGGCAACTCGCCAGCGAGGCCCGCACCGTGGACCAGGCGGCCTGGATCGCCAACACCGGGCGCAGCGTCGGCGTCGACGATTGGCCGGAAAAAGGGATGCGCATCACTGCGGTGGACGTTCACAGCGGCGGCTTCGAGGTGCACTGCCGCGAATCCGGCGCACCGCTCCACCACGCCATCGCCGCTTCGTGCGCGGTGCCCGGTATGTTTCCTCCCATCACTCTCGACGGACGCGACTACATGGATGGCGGTGTACGCAGTGCTACGAGCGCCGACGTGGCGCTCGACCACGAGCCGGATGTCGCCATCGTGATCGCACCAATCTGTGCAGCCACCGCCAGCTTCGGCGCACTCGCCGAGCGTTGTCTCGACGACGAGGTGGCGCAGCTGCGCGCGGCCGGCACACGCGTCTGCTGCATACTCCCGGACGGGACCGACCTCGAGGCCTTCGGTCCGAATCTCATGGACGCGGGGCAAGCCGTGGCCGCCCAGAGAGCGGGACACGCCCGCGGCCTTGCGCTTGCACAAGACGAGGCAGGGCTCTGGCTCGACTAGCCGGATGACCCAGAATGAGTCGACGGGCTCCCGATCAGGAGCCTGGCCGTCGAGCCCATGCCCCTGTTGCGCACGAGCTGCTCGCTGCATTCACATGAGTGAACGAGTGCAGACGCCACAGACGAGCAGGAGAGCGACCACAGCCTCGTCCCGCCTCAAGCATGTGTCCTGCGGCACCGTTACCTGGAAGACACCGGCCGATCGACCCGGGGCCGGCTCGCTCCGGAATGAGTCCGATGAGGGGGGCGGATGCGCGAACGCGGGCAGAGCGCGGGATTCACCGTCATCGAGGTGGCGGTCGCGACGGCGATCGTCGCCGCCGGTGTGCTGCTTGCCTTCAGCAGCTTCCGTCAGTGGACGCGCGATCAGCACAGTACCGAGATGGCCCACGACTTCGCTGAGCTGCTGATGGCCGCACGGGGTCATGCGTTCGCAAAGGGAGAAACGGTCGTTGCCTTCTTCGACACGGACCGGGACGGCCAGCCGCTGATCGGCTCTGACGACGAGGCCGTCGCCGCTCTCAGCATCCGGGACTTGAACGGCAACGGACGCATCGACCCGGGCGAGCGCCTCGCCGACGTCCCCTACGCGCCGGCCGGTTCTCTGTCCTGGGGCCACAGCCAGGCCACGCTGCGCGCACGGGGCGATCCTCGCGGATCGGCGGGTGGGCCCCCGGAGGCTGCCGTGACGTTTCAGAAGCCCGATGGCTCGATCGCCAACTGGGTGGCCTTTGGTCTCGACGGCAACCCGCGCGCCTATCTCGACCATTCTAAAGCCGGAACCGGCGCAGCGGGAAGCGGGGGTGGGGCGATCTATCTCACCAGCGGTGGAAGCGACTATGCGGTCGTTCTGAGCGCACTCGGAAAAGTCTACATCCGGGAGTGGGACGGCAGCGACGAGAGCTGGTCGCGCTGAGACCATTCGGGCCAGCGAACGGCTTTGACCCACCCCCGAAGCCGGGTAGAGTCATCGGGCAAGCGGGCAATTCGGCCCGCGCCGATCGGGGTGGGACGCGCGCGATGAGCCGATGCAACGTGGTGGTCATCGGAGGCAGCGCGGCCGGCCTGGCGACTGCCCTGCTGCTCTCGCAGGACGGTCACGCCGTGAGGCTTCTCGAAGAGGAGAGGCTGCCCGAGTGCGCGACACCACTCGAGGCCTTCGAGCTCTGGGAACGGCGCGGCTCGCCGCAATCGCGCCACTCTCACGCCTTCCTGGCGCGCCTCCACAACGCGATCAAGAACCGGGTTCCGCGTCTCTACCAGGACCTGATGGAAGCCGGCGCCGACACACTACGCTTCAGCGACATGGCGCGCGAGGTCTTCGACGAGGCCGAGCTGATCCCGGAGGACGAGGAGATCACACTGCTGGCGTGCCGGCGTATTACCTACGACTGGGTGATGCGCCGCTACGTGGAGCGCGAGACCGACGCCGTCTACGAGAGCGGAGTCCAGGTGCGGGGGCTGCTGGCCGACCGAGATCCGTCGACAGATCTGCCGCGGGTGCGCGGCGTACGCGTTCAACGCGACGACGGCTCCGAGGAAGAGATCGAGGCGGATCTCGTCGTGGATGCGTCCGGGCGAAACTCGAGCCTACGTGAGTGGCTCGAAGAGATCGGCACTGAACCCTTCACCCAGGAGTCCGAGAGCTGCGGGATCTTCTACTGCTCCCGCTTCTATCGTCTGCTCGACGACGCGCCCACGCCGGCAATCGACGGGCCGATCGGCGCGGACCTCGGCTATATGAAGTACGCGATCTTCCTCGGCGACTCGCGTATCTTCTCGATCACACTGGCCGCCGCACCGAGCGACGATGCCCTACGCGAAGTGCGCAGATCCGAGGTCTTCCAGGCCGCGGCCACCGCCCTGCCCAGCACCCGCGCCTGGGTGGATCCCGCCGTATCGGCGCCGATCACCGACGTCTACACCTACGCGAACCTGAAGAACACGCTGCGCTTCTTCGTGCGCGACGGACGGCCTCTGGCCCTCGGCCTCTACCCCGTGGGCGACTCATTGGTGCACATGAATCCGATTTCGGGGCGCGGGTGCACGGCGGCGTGGATCGGTGCCGAGCTACTCACGAGCGCGCTCCGCACCCACCCCGGCGACCCCCTCGCCTTTGCGCTCGAGCTCGATGCCGGCGTCCAGCGCGAGCTCGTACCCTGGTATCAGAGCATGCGCGAGCAGGATCGCGGCGCACGCGAGACCAGCCAGCTCACCAGCGAGGGCATAGACCCTTTCGCGTTCCAACGTCCCGACGGCACGATCGATCCCAAGGGCTATATGCGCTCGATCCTCCGAGACGGGCTGATGCCGGCCATGCGCGAGGACATCGTGGTGCTGCGCGCTTTCATGCGCGTCTTCAACATGCTGGACGCACCGTCCGATCTGCTGACCAAGCCCGAGCTGATGCAGCGGGTGCTGGCCGTGTGGCAGCGACGCGAACAGCGCGAGCCGATGCAGCTCGGGCCGCCGCGCGCCGAGATGCTACGGCACCTGGAGAACGCTGCCTGACGGCCGTGGCGCCGCCTGGCGCCACTGCTATACAGGGCCTCCATGACTGAGACTCCGGCCAGCACACCCGCCCGCACCGCCGTGGTGACCGGCGCCTCCTCGGGTCTCGGCGTCGCGATCGCGCGTGCACTCGGCGCGCTTGGCTGGCGCGTGGCCGTCGGCGCGCGACGCGAGACGCGTCTGGCCGATACCGCACGGGATGTCGAAGCGGCCGGCGGCGAGGCCTTCGCGCACCGGCTCGACGTCGCCGACCCCGCCTCCGTCGATCTCTTCTTCGATGCGGTGGAGAAGCGCTTTGGCCGCGTGGATGTCGTGGTCAACAACGCCGGCCTCAGCCAACCTGGTCGTGTCCAGGATCTCGATCCGAAGGACATCGCATATGAGATCTCGGTCAACCTGCTCGGAGCGATCCAGGTGACGCGCCGTGCGCTCTCGCCCCTCCTCAAGCAGGGCGCTCGGGGCGACGTCGTCTTCATCACGTCGGACGCCACTCGCCAGCCTCGGCCGCGACAGAGCGTGTACACCGCTACCAAGGCGGGGCTCGAAGGCTTCTCGCGCGCACTCTCGATGGAGCTGGAGGGAACCGGTATCCGCTCGACGATCGTCCGCCCCGGTCCCACCCTTTCGGAGTACGCGGCTTCGTGGAAACCGGGGACGATCGCCGAGATCATGCCCTACTGGAAACACTTCGGGCTACAGCGGCACAATGGCGTCATGCCCGCCGACGCCGTGGCGCGTGCCGTCGTGCTGGCGTTGACGACGCCGCCGGGTGTCCACCTGGATACCATCGAGGTCCAGCCCGAGGCGCCCGTGAACGACTGAGGCGCGTGGCCGAAGTCAACGAAACGACGAGCAGTCGAAACGATGTGATGATGTGATAGAGGAGCAGCTCATTGGCAGAGAAGGATCGCTGGGAGCGAGGATACGAAAAGTTTCAGCAGGTCTACTGCGGCGACGTGGTGGCCCCACCGCGCGGCACGAACGACTTCTTCGATCTGATGATGGAGAACCTCTTCTGCGATGTCTGGACGCGTCCACAGCTCAGCCAGCGCGACCGCCGGTTGGTCATGCTGGGAGCCATCGCCGCGCTGGGCGAGCAGATGACCTTCGGCATCCAGGTCAAAGCCGCACTCAAGAACGACGAGCTCACGCCGGAGCAGGTGCGCGAGATCCTGATCCACATGTCGCAATATGCCGGCTATCCGCGCGTAGCGGGTCTGATCGCGGAGACCGAGGGCAAGATCGCCGAGGTCGCCAAGGAGCGCGCCAAGTAGGCGGAACGTCCACCCGGTGCGCCGTGCACGATCGCGGCTAGTGGCTCTCGCTGCCGGGGTCGGGCGGGAATCTTGTGAGGATCTTCGTGACGGCCTCGTGGATGGTCTGTTTGGATTTTTCCGGCGTGGTCTTCTTCGCCAGGCGCGTCGTCGCCGAACCGCGCCAGACCAGATCGGACGGATCCCCGTGCGTCACGTCGAGGATCAGCGTTCCCTCTTTGTACTGATCGACCACCGTCTGTGACCCGAAGCCACCGGGGCCGTAGCCCCAACCCGTGTGATAGCCGGGCCCGCCCGGTCCGTACCCGTATCCGTAGTGATTGTTGATCGTTGTGACGTCCACCTTGTCCTCGACCACGAGGAAGAAGGAGATCTGGAAGTCCGCCCTCGCTCGGTCGACCTGCTGATGACCCTTCGAAGCGAGCTGCTGCTCGACAGCGCGCTTGACGCGGTCTTCGAAGAGTGTGTCCGCCTCGAGCACCACATCACCCTCTGACCGATGCGGCTGGGCGGCCCACGCCCAGGTGCGCAGCGATGTGAAATCGAAGCCGGTATTCCAGTCCGAGTGGATCTTCATGCTGCTGCAGCCGCCCAAGCTGGCGACGGCCAGCAGCAGCGCAACCGTTGTGGCTATCCTCGTCATCGGAACCCCTCCTTGATCGCAGCCATTCGCACTACTCCTCTGCCTTTCCAGTCATCGGCACGAATCGCACCGGCATCAGTGTCTTGCTCTCGAGGCCGCTCTCTGTGCGCGTGAAGACGCGAAGCTCCTGCCACGCCTCGCCCACTGGGATCACGAGATGGGCGCCGATGGCGAGCTGCTCGAGCAAGGGCGGCGGCACCTTGCCCGGCGCGGCGGTGACGATGATGCCGTCGAAGGGCGCCTCCTCGGGCAGGCCCGCGTAGCCGTCGCCCACGATCACCTGCACGTTCTCATAGCCATTCGCCGCCAGAACCTTCTTGGCTTGACGGGCCAACGTCTCGATGATCTCGATGCTGAAGACCTGCTCCACGAGCTCGGCGAGCACCGCAGCCTGGTAACCGGATCCGGTGCCGACTTCGAGCACTCTGTCGCCGGGCTGCGGATCGAGCGCCTCCGTCATGGCGGCCACGATGAAGGGCTGCGAGATCGTCTGCTGCTCGCCGATCGGTAGGGGATGGTCCTCGTAGGCCTGATTGGCCAGTGAATCGGGCACGAATCGGTGTCGCTCGACTCGTCGCATGGCCGCCAGCACGCGCGGATTGCGAATGCCGCGCGCCTCGATCTGTCGCTCCAACATTCGATCGCGCATGATCTTCCAGTTTCGCGGCTCGTCGTCACCGGCCCCGCCCTGATCAGCCCATCCGGGCGCAGCACAGAGCACGATTGCCAGCGCGATCGCCATGCGAATCGGGCCAGACCGTGATGATCTCGTCTCGCGTCGCAGCCCCTGCATGCGCCTCCCTCGGCCGACGCCGCGGATCCGGGCTCAAGAGTAGACGATCTGTACCGGTTTCCGCAGAGAGTTGGAATCCTTCTTGTTCGCAAGGCCTCCCGCTGGCCGGGGCGGATTGGCGGCCGCTCGAGCCCGAGAAGCTTGATTCGCATCTCTCGCGCGATCTATTGCGTGCTCGAGCAGAGCGAGATTTTCGAGGTCTTGTGGAATCCGAGTTCCGGAGCCAGGCCCGGGGCTGTCGTGGCAGAGCGGACCCGGGCGACTCCGCTGGCTTGGCGGGCGGCGCGTGTCGCGCTGAGGTGTGACCCGCCGCAGGTCCCGCGCGCGATTCATCGCGCGAGCCGCACACGTGACTTCACGAGTGGGCCGATGCGGATCGACCCGCGCCCAGCTCCGAGGCGATGCGGGCGACGCGCGCCCCGAGCTCCGCGCCCGACTTGCGGTCGCCATCGTGGAGCGTGATTTCGGTACTGCCGAACACGCCCTGACCGACCGCGCCCAGGAAGACGCTCAGACGGTTGATACCCTCGTCATTCATCGGGGTACGCTCCATTCCGACCCAGACCATGCCGTGTTGAAGGCCGAAGTAGAGCAGATCCGAGAGCGTGTTCAGCTTGTCGCCGCTGGGCGTGGCCGAGACGGTGAAGCCCGCCCCGACCTTGTCCTTCCACACGCGCGGGTACCAACGATCCAGGGTGGCGTCGAAGAACGCCTTGAGGGGCGATGAGATGCAGCCCATCCAGGTCGGGCAGCCGAAGATGATTGCGTCGGCTTCGTCGAGCTCCGCGAGCATCTGGGCATTCGTCCACACTCCGGCCTCGAAGTCGTCGGGCACGATGGCATGCAGGCTCGCCTCGACTCCCGGAATCGACGATGCGCCTTCGAGTACGCCCTCGGCCATGATCTTCGTATGGCCGTCCTTCGAGTGGTAGACCACTGAAACCTTCGTCAACATCCTCTCCTCATTGGCTCGAAGCCCATCACGCGGCCCCTCTCGCTCGCGCTCGTACTGCGCGCATTGCGTCCCCTACTCGGCGGGCGATCTGCCGCGGCGAGCCCCACGCCAGCAGCTCATCGCTAAAAATCTCGGCACAGAGCGGCGCGACGCTGCCAATCTGGTGCAATACGCCGAGCCAGCCGTCGAGATCGATATCGCCCTCCCCCGGCACGAGGCGATGGTGCAGTGTTTCGATGACCGGATCGTCCATCGATTCGGCAGGTGCGTCGTTCACCTGCGTGCCCAGCACACGCTCACCCGGAATCGCGCGTAGATCGTCGAGGCTCGTCGCGCCGCGATGGCAGTGCCAGGTATCGACCATGATTCCCGTGCGCTCGCATCCGGATCGCTCTACGACCTGCCAGGCCGTGCGAAGATCGGGCACGGACATGAAGGGGACGAACTCCAGATAGGCCTTCAGCCCGTGCTCTGCGGCCCGGCCCGCGACGCCGGCGAAGACCTCCGCCATCTGATCGAGCGGAGCCTCACCCTCGGAGATCATCACCACGTTGATGTAGCGCGCACCGAGCGCTTCGCCGGCCTCGTACATCAGGGCTTCGCCCTCGAAGACGCTGGACGCTTTGGCAGCAGGCAGATGACAGACCAGCGCGTCCACATCGTTCACGACCAGGCCATGGTCGTCGAGAAGGGAGCGCATGTCGGCGACAGACAACCCATCGCGCCGGGCGCCCAGCCAGGTCTCGTGCGGCCAGATCGAGAGCCCCGTGAAACCGCCGGCCCGCGCCGCCTCCACCAGCTCGGGCAGGGGCGGATGGCCCAGCGTGGAGGCCGTCACGAGCAGGTCATCGGGCCCCAGCATGCATCGTCCTCTCTGTGTCGCTCATTCGCTCGCGCCCTCGAGTGTACCGGCCGGGCCCCTTCGCCTCACGATTCCGATTCCGATCGCAAGCGTCGCAAGCTGACAGGCGTGAGGGAAGAGCCATCCGAAGCGTGCGAAGGGCGTGGGATCGCGCTCGGTGTTGCGCGCCAGCGCAATGCGCTCCACGAGCATCTCTGGGGGAAACTCCGCCAGCGTGTCCAGGGCAACCGGGCGGAGCGGAATGTGCGCCACCACGCGACCGGTATTGTCCACCACCGCGCTCACGCCGGTGCTCACGCTGCGCAGCATCGGAATACGGTGCTCGATACTGCGGAACTGCGCCAACGCCAGGTGCTCCCAGGGCTCGGCGCTATCGCCGTACCAGGCGTCGATGGTCACGTTGACGAAGAGATCGACACCACCGGGTAGCGCGGCCACCTCGCGCACGAAGCTCGGGATGATGTCCTCGTAACAGATCAGAGGACCGGCGGCGAAGGTCCGCTCCGGCCGGGGCGGTGACGTCTCGACCGGCAGCACGAAGCGCACCGGTGCCTCGCCCCGCTCGTGGTGCCCGATGTACGGGATCAGGTCGCTGACCCACTCCGGATCGATGATGGGAATCACCTCGCCGAAGGGCACGAGGTTCACTTTGTCGTATTCGCCCAGCACCTCACCGTCGGCGGCGAGGCTGTAGACGGTGTTCCAACCGAATCGCTCACCGGGCGCCCGCGTGTTGGCACCAAAGATCGTGGCAGTACGGTGGCGCACCAGCACCCGGCCCGGTCCGAGGTCGCGATCGTGTCGAAAGGGCCGCTCGATTCGGTAGGGATAGGCGCCCGCCTCGGGCCAGACGATCAGATCCACGCCGACGCGCTCTGCGCGGGCCGACGGAGCCGTCAGCCGAGCCATCTTGATGCCCGAAGGCACACCGCCGACCGGCAGGTTCGGTTGCACGATGCCGACACGCAGCGACGGTGCGCCCTCGGCCTCGGCGACGAGGACACCCATGCGCCAGCTCCCATAGCCAAAGAGCAGGCTCGGAATCACGACGGCGATCGCGAAGTCCCGCGCCATCGCGCGCCCCGGCCGCGCAACGACTGCACGCGCCGCGAAGAGCGCGGCCCCGATCACGATCGATTCGACGAGGTGGACGCCGCCGACCTCGGCCAGCTGCATCCATTCGGGCCGCTCCGCAAAACCGAGCAGGGGTGTGTAGGGAAAGAGATTGGGCCACAGGTTCTGGATCGAGACGAAGAGCACGATCGCCCAGGCGAAGGACGCGACGCCTTCGCGCGGGCCGGCGCGAAGTCCGACGGACCAGATCACATAGGGGATGGCCATCCAGATCGAGAAGATCAGCAGTCCGATGCACGCCAGCGCCCAGGGCAGGCCGGCGAAGCGCACGAGCATTTCGGCGATCCAGGGAAAGCCTCCGAGACCCACACCCATCCCGCCGGCCAGGCCCAGCCACGCAGCCTGGCGCAGGCTCACGATCTCACGGCGCACGATCACCAGCAGCGGCACCCAGCCGAGCCAATGCCCCAGCGTCCATCCGTTCGGTGGTGCACCCAGTGCAAGGATGAAGGAAGAGCTCGCCGCGACGGCGACACTCGGAGCGAAGCCGAGCGAGAGGAGTCGCGACTGCATGCGGGAAGCGTGAACGATCCGCTCAGGGCTCGCCACCTTGCCGCGGCGGCGAAGCCGACGACGAAAGTCTATCGTGCGCCGCATGCGCGTGGGTGCCGCTCTCCTCGTCTGGCTCTGGCTGGCGCTCGGGCCCCTCGGACCGGCACGCGCCGAGAGCGAAGCCGAGGAGAGTCCACCCGCCCTCTTCGTCGTCGGGCCCCGGACTGCGGGTCTCGCGCTCGGTTACGGGCACGGCGTTTCGGTCATCGCGGCGGGCGAGTTCGAGAGCAGCGGTGCGCGTATGCTGCTGGTCGTGCCCCACTGGCAGATGGACATGACACGCCCCCCCCTGCATCCGGCCTGGTACAAGGGCAGCCTGGCGATCCGCCTCGAGCCCACATTCGGGGTCAACTTTCGCCCTCGCTCGGGCTACTTGATCGGCCTCAACATGCTGCTTCGCTATCGCTTCTTGCGCTGGGAATCGGTGGCTCCCTATCTGGAGCTCGGCGCCGGTCCTGCCTACATCGACCTCGATATTCGCGACCAGATCGATGGATTCGCATTCATTCCCACCGCGGGCGCCGGTGTCACCTGGCGCACCTGGGAACGCGTCTCGCTGGAGCTGGGCGTGCGCCTGCAACACATCTCGAACGCGTATACGCGACGACCGAATGGGGGCGTCGATACCGTGCAGGTGCTGCTGGGCGCGGCCTACCACTTCGATTGAGGGGCGACGATCGAGGAGCAACGCCGACCGGAGCGAGTTGCTAGCGTCCCGTCCCACCTCACCGCACATCACGGAGACCCCATGGACATCGAAGGAATCGGCGCGGTCATTACCGGCGGAGGATCCGGGCTCGGCGAGGCCACTGCACGCGCGTTGGCGGCGCGCGGCGCACGTGTCGGCCTGCTCGATCTCGGGCGCTCGAAGGGGGCCGAGGTCGCAAAGGATATCGGGGACGCTGCGCTCTTCCTCGAGGCCGACGTCAGCAGCGAGGAACAGGTCACCACTGCCCTCGACCACGCCCGGGAAGCGTTCGGCGCACTTCACGTCACGGTCAACTGCGCGGGAGTCGGCATGGCGGGGCGCACCCTCGGCAGGGGGAACGAACCCTTCAGCCTCGACCTCTTCCGGCGTACCATCGAGGTGAATCTCGTCGGCACATTCAACGTCATCCGCCTGGCCGCGGCCCGCATGGCGGACAATCAGCCCAACGATGAGGGCGAGCGCGGCGTGATCGTCAACACCGCCTCGATCGCGGCCTTCGAAGGACAGATCGGGCAGTGCGCGTACTCCGCTTCGAAGGGCGGCGTCGTGGGCATGACGCTGCCGATCGCGCGGGACCTCTCGCGCAGCGGGATCCGCGTTGTGACCATTGCACCCGGGCTCTTCGGCACCCCGATGCTGATGGGTCTACCCGAGCCGGCCCGCGACGCGCTGGGCGCCTCGATTCCCTTCCCGTCGCGGCTGGGCAAGCCGCCGGAGTACGGCGCCCTCGCCTGCCAGATCGTCGAGAATCCAATGCTCAATGGCGGGGTGATCCGCCTGGACGGCGCCCTGCGGATGGCACCCAAATAGCCGAAATATCAGCTCTATTGGGGTCCACCTCAAATTCTGGACCGGTCGTGCCGATGACTGGGGCGTGGCTTGCTGCATCCCCGACCGATATGCGTGGCAGAGTGCCGCCGGATTCCTGCTCGCGGCGATCGCGCTCACATGGATGGTGTCGGCCCCGGCCGCGAGTGCCGAGGACGACGCCCGGCCGATCGTTCTCACCAACGAGGACATCGATCGGATTCGTGCGCAGCCGGCCACGGATGAGCCCCGGGGCCCGGGGCTGATCCTGACCGGCGTCACGAGCGAAGCGCCAGCGCCAGAGGCGACGGGCGGCGACACCCACCCTGCGGCGCCGGCACCGGGAGCCGGTCCCCAGGCGGGCTCCTGGCAGGAGGAGTACTACCGCCTCAAAGCGATGGCGCTACGTCAGGCCATTGGACGCGGCGAGTCCATCGACTTCATGGACGCCATCGGGCCGGCGCAGGCCGAGAGCGCCTCACGCGACGAGCATCGCGCGGTCGAGATCAGCGTGCCCGCGGCAGGGCCAGCGTGCATGTACGGCAAGGGGGGGATCCTGTTCCACCAGCCCGCCGGCGTCCAGTGCGGAGCCACACGCGGTGAGGCGGTCCGCAGGCGCTCATCCAGCAAGTACGACTCCTGCGTATACGACGCAGATGGAGGCGTGATCTACACCCCAACCGGCCGGCGCTGCAATCGCCACGGAGGCTAGGCTTCGCTGGCCACTCTTTCCGCTCACTCTTCTCGCTCACTCTTTTCGCTCACTCTTTTCGCTCACTACGGCTCGTCACCATGCGGCCGCGGCGCGCGTCAGTGAAGCATGCGTGGCGCGAAGATCTCGGTCAGAACGTCCTTTACGCGGACGGGACCCGCGTCCGGCTTCACCTCGAGGAGGCGCAGCTCGAAGTTCGGCCGGCTCATGCTCGGAAATTCGTCGCAGAAGTCGCCGGTGAGCCGCTCCAGCACGCCGCTCGCACGGGTGGCGTCCACATCCGCGAGGTGAATCACGGCGCGCTCCCGTGTCATGCGGAAGATGGCGTCCTCGACGCGCAGAGCCGCCTGTAGGAAGTTCAGGTACTCGGGGAAGACGAGATCCCCCTCCGCCGCGGCCAGCCCCGCAACCACCGAAGGAACGGAGTGTGTGACCGCGAGGTCGCAGACCCGCTCGATCAGCGCACTCAGCTTGCGCGGATCATCGATGCTGCTGCCTGACATGAGCGTCTCGAACATAACACCGGCCTTATCGACGTCAGTTCGGCCAATCTGAAGACAGCCGCCGCGCCGCGCACCGAGGCCCTGCACGGGCGCGCAGAGCGGAGGCAGAGCGGACCCACGAGCTGCACACGACCCCGCAGGGCCGAGGCCTTACGCCCCACGCTCGGCCTGGAGGCCTCGGCCACGCTCCCACCGCAGTGCTAAATACTCTCGGCGTCGCCTGCAGCGGCACGTCTCCGACGAGAGGTTCTTCTGAAATGCGCCCGCACGAGATCTTCGCCTCGATGACGCCCGAGCACGCGGAGGCGGTCTTCCGGCGGCTCGCCAAGGAATCGCCGGCGATGTTCTTGCAGGCCGTGCACGCCGCGGCGATCGCGCTCAAGAGCCGGCCCCAGTTCCTGATGAAGCAGCCGATGGAGCGCCGCACGAGCGCAGTGCGCCGCGCGCTCGCCCGCGTGTCCTCAGCGGCGGTCGCCGAGGAGATCCTCGCGGTCTACTTCCTCGAATGCCGCAGGGATGTGCTCGTGGAGTGGCTCGACCTGATCGGGCTGGCCCACGACGAGGGCGCGCTCGAAGTGGCGAGTCCGCCGAGCCCACCCGCGGCCGAGCTCGAGAAGCACGTGGCCGCCTACCGGGCCAAGGATGACGACCTCGACCGCGAGCTCCTGCTGCAGGCCTTCGCCGCTCAGAACTCCATCGACTGGCCGGATCTGGAAGCCCTGCTGCACAAGTAGACGGGCGTGTGGATGTCAGTCGGAGAGCGCCGCCATGACTGCTTTCATCTCATCCGCGATGCTCGTCCCGATGATGTAGTCCCCGGGCTCCTGGATCTGAGCGAAGTTCGCTTGGATCTCCTCGGCGGTGGCGGTGCCGTCCTTCTTGGTCCAGCCCGGCGCCATTCCGATGAAGATCCGGGCGTAGCGACCGCCGCCGACATCGTAGATGCAGTGGGTCTCCTCGTTCTGCTCGGAGCAGAGGTACACGACCAGCGGCGTGACGTGTCCGGGCTCCAGCTTGTCGGCCATCGGCCCGAGCAGCTCCTCGGTCAGACGCGTCTTCGCGATCGGCGCGATCACGTTGGACTTGATGTTGTACTTGGCGCCCTCGACGGCGAGCACGTTCGAGAGGCCAACGAGTCCCATCTTGGCCGCGCCGTAGTTGGACTGGCCAAAGTTGCCGAAGATGCCGGCACCCGACGACGTGTGGACGATGCGACCGTAGCTGCGCTCCTTCATCACGCGGAAGGCCGGCTGCGAGACGAAGAACGCTCCCTTCAGGTGGACGTCGATGACGATCTCGAGCTCCTCGGGGCTGAGCTTCACGAAAGACCTGTCGCGCAGGATGCCGGCGTTGTTGACGACGATGTCCACCTGCCCGTAGTGGTCGACGGCGGTCTTGATGATGGCCTCTCCACCCTCGGGCGTGGAGACGGAGTCGTAGTTGGCCACCGCCGTGCCGCCGGCCTCCTCGATCTCCTTCACGACCTGATCGGCCATGCTGCTGCTGCCGCCCGTGCCGTCCGAGGCGCCGCCGAGGTCGTTGACGACCACCTTCGCGCCGCGCCGCGCCAGCTCCAATGCGTAGGTCTTGCCCAGACCGCCGCCCGCACCAGTGATCACCGCGACACGCTCGTCGAAACGAATCTCGCTCATTGCCGTAACTCCTTTCGGGGTGTGAATCAGGGTATGAATCAGGCTGTGGAGGCCGCCCCTCCGACGCTCTTTCCGAGGTCGACCGGGTGCGGGCGGCCAATTGACTCGCGAATCAACTCGCTTCGACGCGAGCGGGTGCCAAAGCAGGCAAGTGGGGGCTCGGCCGAAATGTCATCTGGAGAGAACGACCCTCGGACGCGGCCTTGTCGGGGCCCACTCCGTCGGCCGAACGCCGCGAACCATAGCGAAGGCGTGATCGCGACCCCAAGCCGCGGCCGGCTCGCGCGCTTCGCCCCGCGGGCAGCCAGCCTCTTCGTGAGCGCCGCGATCGCTCTTGCGGGCGCCGAAACCGCTGCGGCCGGCCCGGCAAGCGAGTGCGATGCGAGGGCGGACGCGCACGGGGTCCGGCTCGCGCAGCCGGGTGAGCCGGAATGGAAGCCGGAGATCTTTCCCAACATCGATCGGCACACGCGCTATGAGCGCGTCCTGATCACGATTCCGGGCGGCTCCAGCCAATCGACCCCGGCCTATCACGCTCGGGCCGACTGCTCGGCCTCGGGCCTGCTACTGCCGCTGCCGGATATCGACCTGGAGCGGACACCGGTTCTCAGCTGGAGCTGGAAGATCGTGCGCGCGCCGGGTGGTCCCGACGAGCGAAGCGCGGCCGGAGACGACTTCGCGGCGCGTGTCTACGTGCTCTTTCGGTTCGACAAGGAGGCTGCCTCCGCGCCTGCCTGGGTCGCACACGGCCTCCTGTCGCGACTCCTGCGTCGCCCCGCCCCGGGTGTCACACTCAACTACGTATGGACCCGACGCATCGCGGAGGGCGAGACATGGCGCAATCCGTCCGTAGCATCGACACGCATGCTGGCGATCCGGTCCGAGGCGGACGCAAGCGCCCGCGGGCCCGGCGAAGAGGCCGGCTGGGTACGCGAGCGCGTCGACGTACGGGCGGACTACCTTCGCCTGATGGGCGGATCGGAGCCCAAAGGCGTTCTCGCGCTCGCGATCATGACGGACAGTGACGCGGTCTGCGACACCGCCGAGGCGCTCTTCGCCGACTTCCGCTTCGAGTGCAGCCCGTAACCGCATCGAGAGTGGCAGCGTATCCCTGCGAGTCCGCCTACTCGCGCGGAGCGCACGCGTGAGCATTTAGTCCGTCCAAGTCCAAGTCGAAGGGAGTCCCGATGTCAGAGGCCATCCGGTCCGCGAGGTCTGAGCCCAGTTCGTCCGAGCACGCCGTACGGAGCCGCTACAGCGCCGCCGCGCGCGACCGCGAGCCGGCACTCTGCTGTCCGGTCGACTACGATCGCCGACTCCTCGAAGTGATACCCGACGAGGTCATCGAGCGGGACTACGGATGTGGTGACCCGTCACGCCATGTTCGTCCGGGCGACACCGTGCTCGACCTCGGCAGCGGCGGTGGCAAGGTCTGCTTCATTGCGAGCCAGATCGTCGGATCGGAGGGCCATGTGATCGGCGTGGATGCGAACGACGACATGCTCGAGCTCGCACGCTCCGCGGCACCCACGGTGGCCGAGGGCCTCGGGTACGCGAACGTCGAATTTCGGCGCGGCCGCATCCAGGATCTCACGCTCGATAGCGATCGGCTTGCCGAGTGGCTGGTACGCGAGCCGGTGACGGACCTCGCGAGCCTCGAACGGCTCGAGAACGAGACGAATCGCCTGCGCAGGGACGAGCCAATGATCCCGGACCAGAGCGTCGACATCGTCGTATCGAATTGTGTTCTCAACCTGGTG
>JAFDDH010000063.1 GCA_019310975.1 Deltaproteobacteria bacterium
TGGGCGACGCGATGGCCAGGCGGGTGCGCGAGCATATGGCAATCGAGAGTGTCGCGGAGCGCTACCGGGCCGCCTACGCTCGACTTGCCGCTGGCCAACGGGATCTCGTCGGCGCCGAATCCTCGGGCGCCTTCGATGGAATCATGCATGCCTGAAGAGAGACTCGTATCCGCCATCATCCTGACCTTAAACGAGGAGCTCCACCTCGAGCGGTGCATCCGCAGCATCGAGAGCTTCTGCAAGGACGTTTTCGTCGTGGACTCGGGCTCGACGGATGCAACGCGGGAGATCGCCGAATCCCTCGGCGCCGTCGTGCTCGAGAACGAGTGGATCAACTACGCGAAGCAATTCAACTGGGCCATCGACAACGCGCCCATCGACACCCAATGGGTGATGCGCATCGACGCCGACGAGTACGCGACGCCGGAGCTCGCGCAGGAGATCCAGCAGCGGCTGCCCGGCCTCGGGGAGGAAGTCACGGGGGTGAATCTGAGGCGACGCGTCCATTTCATGGGACGCTGGATCCGCTACGGGAGCTACTACCCGACCATCCTGCTCCGAATCTGGCGCAATGGCCGTGGGCGTTGCGAAGACAAGTGGATGGACGAGCACATCCAGCTCGATGGCGGCAGCGCCCTCATCTTCGAGCATGACTTCGTCGACGACAATCTCCACGATCTGACCTGGTGGACGGAGAAGCACAACGGCTACGCGACGCGCGAGGCCGTCGATCTCCTCAATCTCAAATACGGTATGCTGGACGATGCACCCGCTCTGCTCGGCGGACAGGCCGGTGGTAAGCGCTGGATCAAGGAAAACGTCTACGCCCGCATCCCGCGGGGTATCCGCGCCGGCCTCTACACCGCCTATCGATACTTCCTTCGGCTGGGATTCCTCGACGGCACACAGGGCTTCTTCTTCCACTTCCTCCAGGGATTCTGGTACCGCTTCCTGGTGGACGCGAAGGTATGGGACATCGAGCGGCGTGCTCGCGAGCGCGGCGTCGACGTGAAGACCGTGCTCATCGAAGACTATGGAATCAGGCTATGAAGCCCGCCCGCGACCGTGCGCCACTACCGTGGGCCGCCCAGGAGCTGCTCGAACTCGTCGAGTAGGCTGATCGCGTAGGCGCTCCATGAGAAGTTTCTCGCCTGGAGCTCGGCGGCGGCACGCAGCGTTCGAGCCACGTCGGTCTGGCAGAGAACCTCCGAGATCGCCGCAGCGCAGCTCTTCGGATCGAAGCTTTCGAAATAGCTCGCGGAGCCAGCCAGCACCTCGCGGTTCACTGGGATGTCGGCGGCGACGGAGGGTAGACCGCAGGCCATGGCCTCGACCATCGAGTGGCCGAAGGACTCGGCGAAGGACGGGAAGACGAATAGGTCCGACTCCGCATAGAGGTGCTGGAGCTGTTCGTAGGGTACGTGTCCCGGCAGGTGGACGGCGTCGTCGAGCCCGAGCGTCTCGATGCGGCGCAGCAGGTCATCGAAGTCCTTTACATCTCCCGTCTGCTCTCGCGCGATCGTGAGGACGAGTCGAGTCTCACACCCCCTCTCGATCAGCTCCGGCATCGCTTCGACGAGCGTATCGAAGTTCTTGTGGATCGCGAACGCAGATACCCCCAAGAGCACGCGCTTGCCCTCTGCCCTCCACTCGCGCATCGCATCGGCGATGGCCGGCCGGCCGGCTCCTTCGCGAAAGAATGTCTCGCGATTGAAGCCGTAGTGGATCACGCGGGCGTCGCGCGAGCGCAGGCCGCCATAGGGTCTCGCCAGATCCAGCATGGCCTGTGTGGGGAAGAGAATGAGGTCGGCCGACCGGATCGAGATGAGGCTCATATAGCGGCGCAGCCGGATTGCCCGGAGCGAACGGCCGAGCTCACGCAGCCTGCGCTCGTAGATCGGGCAGAAGTAGATCGGATTGCGAATCAGCAGTGCTTCGGGACAGCCGGGGCGAAGGGTTCCGAAGCCGTTGGCCGAGAAGAGCAGATCCGCCGCGTGCTGGCGAATCAGCCTGGGGATCCGGATCTGGTCGAAGACAACGCGCTTGAGGTTCTGGACCGGCGGCTCCCGGTAGTGCTCCACGCTGAAGCACTTCTCTTCGAGAGTGGCGTGAAGCTTGTCGATCGTCTCGCTGGGCGCAACGACGATGAAGTGATCGTCCCGTCCGGCATCGACCTGCAGCCGAGCCAGCTGCGGGAGTAGATTTGTCAGGTAGGTGACGGCACCACCGATATTGGAGCCGGCTGCATTGATCAGAACACGCATGGCGGGGGTCTCTAGCGACCGCTCACTCTCTCTCTTCGAGTGGCCAGAACTCGGCACTGAGTCGCTTGAGCTCGTCCTCCAAGTCCAGTACGAGCTTGGTGGATACCTGGATGGACTGCACGGTATCGCCGCCTTCGTCGTTCGCAATGCGGTGGGCGATCGTGCGGTACATCTGCTTGTAGGGCAGGATCTTGTTGATCCGTCGGCGCCGAATCACACGATCGCAATCTTCGGCCACATAGCTCGCATTGTTGACGATCTTGACCGTCACGTCACCGGAGCGCATCTCGACGTAGTCCTGCAGGCCGATCCGCTCACCGCCCTTGTCGGTGAGTACCATCGTGAAGTACGCGCCGTTCTCCAGCGTGATCGAGCAGTTCACCACATCGGAGGGGCTTCGCTCCAGCCTATAGGAGGCCACCTCCGAGAATCCGTTCATGTAGAGGAAGTGATCGATCCAATGACAGCCGTTGGAGACGAGCCGGCTCTTCGAATTGGGCCAACGGTACCAATGGAGATCGGGCAGAGGTACTTCGTAGACGATGCAATGGTAGTCGATGGCGCCGCCCGGAGGCTGACGCAGATCGTTGAGCGCAAAGTCGTTGAGCGCCGAGTAGCGCTTGTGGAAGCAGCCGAAGTAGCCCCGATCCGCCGACTGGACGGCATCGATGAGGGCATCGAGCTGAGCGTGATCCACTGCGATGGGCTTCTCCACCACCGCATAGGCGCCACGCCGGAGGGCCTCGATGGCGAGCGGTGCGTGCGTGTGGTGATAGCTGGCGATCAGGTAGACGTCGTAGGTCTCTCACCTGCGAGGGCTCGGTGCCGTATCCCAGAGTGGAATTCCACCCCGGTCGCTCGGTATCTGGGCCGGATCCACCTCGTGGACCGTGTCGACCCAGATGCTGCTGCGAACGTTGGGGAGAATGTTTGTCTTCGCGTAGTGGCCGTAGCCGAACAAGACGGCCTTCTTCAGCCCGGCGGGTGCCACGGGCGTGGGGCGCGCGTGGACCTCGGCGATCGGCGAAGGTGGATCGATGGATCTGCACTCGGCGTTCGTCCAGTCGATCTTCTGCGCCAGCTGCCCGAGGCCCTCGGTGATCCCCCGGGCTGCGAGCTCGGGGATGATGCGGCCCGAGTTCCGGTCGTAGCCCCGCACGAGCTGCCACCAGCTCTCCTTCGGTGCCAGCTCATTCGAGAGCTCCAGGTGGAGAAGCTCATTCCCTTCGCCGGGATGCTCGACCACGTCCTCCTGCCCCGCAATCAGGTGTTCCGGCAATACGACGCGCTCCGCGCAGGCGGGGAAGCCGGGCGCAAAGAAGACCACGCGCTCGCCGAGTCCGAAGCGACCGCGCTCGGGCGCCTCCAGTACCTCGCCATAGCCGAAAGACACGTACTTCTCATTGCGGAAGCGCTCCTGCAGGCGGGAGGCGACCTTTCGCCACACACCCACTGGCCCGACCTGCGAGAGGTAGTTCCAGATCAGTCGCGCACTGCGCGGCCGGACGAAGTAGAGATCCGTCAGCTGCTCGATGTTGGCGAGGGCGGTTACCCGCACCCGATAGTCGTCGGGCGCGCGGTAGTAGTCGAGCGTCGTGTCGACCCATCGTCGCCGCTGGAGAGATCTCATGCCTGGGCCACCCCATGACCATCCGACCCACGTGTGATTGAACAGGATACTCCCGCGCACCCGCGCGATCCAAGGGAATTCGCTTCGACGCGCCCGGCCTGGCTCCTCACCCGCATGCCTCCCCCCCTGCAGCCTCCGCCAGGACCGCGAGCAGCTTCTCCGCGGACGCATCCCATGTGAAGTCGGCGATCCGTCGCCGCCCCCGCTCGACGAGCTTCTGCCGCAGGCCCTCGTCGGAGAGCAACTCATGCATGGAATCCGCAAGCTTCGTCACGTCCTGCGCGTCGAAGTAGTGCACCGCATCACCACCGATCTCGCGGAAGACCGGCAGATCCGATGCGGCCACGGGCAGCCCGGATGCCATCGCCTCCAGCATCGGATGACCGAAGGTCTCCAGATACGATGGAAAGACGAATATCTTTGAGCCGAGGTACCAGGCCGGGACGTCCAGATAGGGAACGGTGCCCACGAGATGGATCTTCGCAGCCAGGTCGCCCGCCGCGGCGCGGGCTGCACGCATCTGCGCACTGTGAAGAGGATCCTGGTCATCGCCCACGATCGTGAGATCGGGCAGCGCGTCCGGCTCTTCCAACCACTCGGGCCGGCTGGCGAGCAGGCGGTAGGCCTCGATCAGCCGGACGAAGTTCTTGTAGCGATAGATGGTGCTCACCGAGAGGATCCCGTGATCGACCCCGGCGGCCGGCCCGGCCCGCGCTCGCCATGCCTCCGGATCGATGCCGTGGTGCAACACGGCGCGGCGCCCGGGCGCCACACCCGCGGCCTCCCCGATCCAGCCGGCCGAGTCCCTGCTGACGAAGACGACACGCGCCGCACGATGGGCGGAACGTGTTGCCAGCTGCCGCAGCAGCCCGAGTCTCAGCGTCTGATAGAGGCCCCAGCCCTGCTCGAGCGAGGTGAAGACGTTCGGATTGCGCAGACAGACGACCGTCGGACACGCCGTACCGGAGGGCGCATATTCGGCCACCGAGAAGTAGACGTCGGCCGCCCATTCCCGCGCGATCCCGGCGGCGCGGCCATAGAGGAAGGCGAAGCGACCGAGTAGTCCGCGCTCGGGCAGCAGGTCGATCTCGACGTTGGCATGCGCCGGGATCGCTTCGGCAAGCTTCGTGCTGCGCAGCAGCACGCGGAAGCGGGCACCCGCGGCGCGTGTGGCAAGCGCCGGGATCATATTCACCATGAAGGTGAAGCCGCCCCCGGCCCGCGCCATGGAAGCGTCGATCAGGACGCGTTTGTCCTCGAGAGTCATCCACCCGGCCCGCCGCGGCGTGCGTGCGAACCGCGGGAGGAAGAGGGTACACGCGCCGCACCGCGCTTGCCCGCCCGAGGCGCGCTCGACGGCCGCAAAGCAGCGCTGCGCCCCGCCCTCAGCCCTCGGCTTCGAGCTCGCACTCGCGGATCTTTTGAAGCAACGTCTTGTAGCTGACACCGAGCAGCTTGGCGGCCTTCTTCCGGTTCCAGCCAGTCTGATGGAGCATCGCATCGATGGCTTCGCGCTCGACTTCAAGGGCGGCGCGCCGACCGACCTCGCGCAGCGGGATCTGGCCCGCCGTCTCCTCGACCTCGGCGAGCAGCTCGTGGAAGCGGCTGCGTCGTCCGCGTTCTCCGGCCTCGCGACGGGCGAGCTCATTCAGGATCGACTCCTCGCCCTCCAGCACGACGATGCGCTTCACCATATTCTCGAGCTCGCGCACGTTGCCCGGGAAAGAGTAACGACTGAAGGCCGCCATCAGCCGATCCGAGACGACCGGCGCCGGCTTCCTGTACTCGGCGCTATAGCGAGAGATGAAAGTCTCGACGAAGAGGGAGATTTCCTCGCGTCGCTCGCGCAGCGGCGGAATCTGCACGTTCACCACGTTGAGTCGAAAGTAGAGATCCTCGCGAAAGTCATTCTGGGAGACCATCTCGAGCAGCGGCCGATGCGTGGCGCAGACTACGCGGACGTCCACCGTCACCTCGCGGTTGCCGCCAAGGCGCGCAAACTGGCTGTCCTGTAGCACCTGCAGCAGCTTGGCCTGCAGGCCAGGGCTCATCTCGCCGATCTCGTCCAAGAAGATCGTGCCCCCGCTGGCCACCTCGAACTTGCCGAATTTGCGCGCGTGGGCGCCTGTGAAGGCGCCCTTCTCGTAGCCGAAGAGCTCACTCTCCAGCAGGTCCTCGGGCAGCGCGGCGCAGTTCACCTTGACGAAGGGACCGTCCGCCCGCGTCGACATCTCGTGGATGGCCCGCGCCACGATTTCCTTGCCGACACCGCTCTCGCCCTGGATCAATACCGTCACGTTGGTGTCCGAAATCTGCTCGATCACCTCGCGGATCTCGCTCATCGCCCGACTCGACCAGAGGGCGCGCCGGACGGAGTCGTGGCCGCCAGCCTCTCCCACCGCTTCGTCGTCCCGCCCCAGCAGCCGCTCGAGAATCTCCTCGAGCTCATCGGCCTCGAAGGGCTTGCTGACGAAGTCCGACGCGCCGAGCTGCATCGCCTCGACGATCGTCGGTGCACGGCCAATCACCGAGACGATCACGACCGGCAGAGCCGGCGCGAGCTCGCGGATCCGGCGCAGGGTCTCGATGCCGTCCATGCCGGGCATCATGATGTCGAGCAGAACCAGATCGAGCTCGGGACCGGTATCGAGCGCCTCGAGTGCGCTCTCGCCGTCCTCGGCTGTGTGGATCTCGTAGCCGCGCCTGCCGAGCAGATTCTCGAGATAGGTGCGGATGCCCTCGGCGTCATCGACGACCAGGACGCGGGGCCTGCGCTGCCTCTTGCGACCAGCCGAGTCGGAGGCGGATCGTCTGCTCCTGCGTGCCGGCGACATATCCGTCAGCTCTCCTCTCCAGCGTCCGCACCCGCCTGCGCTGGAAGCGTGAACACGAAGCGGCTGCCGCCGCCCGGCTCGTCGTGCACCGAGATACAACCCCCGTGTGCCTCGACGATGCGCTTGCAGATTGAAAGCCCGAGTCCGAGCCCGGCCGCAGCACCCGGCTCGGTCGCGCGCACCCAGGGCTCGAAGATGCGCGTGCGATCCGTGTGAGCGATGCCGGGCCCCTGATCGGCCACTGAAATCTGCACATAGTGACGCCCCGCGGCGACGAGACGATCGCTTCGCAGCCGGATCACGCCGCCACGCTTCGTGTATTTGATCGCGTTGCCAACCAGGTTGGTGAGCACCTGCTCGACGCGCGTCGGGTCGAAACGCGCGACCTGCGCGTCGGGTGCCAAATCGATCTCGAGGCCCAGCTCCCGTTCGCCGAGCAGCGGGCCCAGGAGGCGGCCGATACCGAGCACGACCGGCCCGAGTGCAGCGTCGCGCAGATCCAGCGAGTCCTCGACTGCACCCGCACAGACGGACTCGAGCAGGCTCGCGATGAATGCGTCGAGCTGTCGACAGCCGCGGGCGCTCTCCTTCAGATAGCGGCGCTGGGTCTCGTCGAGCGGGCCGACCTCGCCGGAGAGCAAGAGCTTCGTGTAGCCGGAGATCACGGTCAGGGGCGTGCGCAGCTCATGACTCACGATGCCGAGTAGCTCCTCTCGCTCGTCGGCCTGACGGCAGAGCTCTTCGCGCAGCGCGACGCGCTCGCGATTGGCCTCGTGCAGACGCTGCGCGTGGCGCATCAGCTCGGCCTCGGCCCGAACCTGACGCGTCTCGTCGGCAAATATCCAGATCTCGGCCTGGCCATCGTCTGCCAGCGGAGCGTGGCGCCGGATGCGGACGCGGCGGCCGGTCTCCTCGAGCCCGCGCACGCCACAGAGGACATCGCGCTGAGAATTCGCGGGCGGCCATCCGTCGCCGAGGTCGAGCAGCAGCTCCTCGGGCCGCTCGCCGACGATTCCGACTCCACCCTGGCGCCCCAATAGCTCGGCCAGCCGCGGGGACGCCCAGACGACCACACCGAGCCGACAGATCGCAACCCCACTGGGGATGGCGTCGGATAGAGAGCGAAGCTCCTCCCCGGGCTCGAACCTGTCGCTGTCGGGGAGCATCGCCTGCGCCACCCAGTCCTCCCGCCAAAGCACCGGAAGCCACGTGGTATGGTCCCGGCAGCCCCGGGTCGAAAGACTCGGGGGCCTAGCTCTCATCGCCCCGTTGGCGGCCAGTCTTTAACGGGGATTCTCCTTCGGGGACACCGGCTTTGGCGGTTTCCGAGCGCGACCAGGCACGCCTCAAAGCAGCACAGCTCGCCGCCGAAATCCGTCGTCACGACGGCCTCTACTACCAGCGGGATCGGCCCGAAATCAGTGACGCGGAGTACGACGCACTGATGCGCGAGCTGCGCGCTCTAGAGGGTCGATTTCCCGAGATCGTCCACCCGGACTCGCCCAGCCAGCGGGTGGCCGGAGTCCCGGCGACCGGCTTCGCGACCGCTCCCCACCGCTCCCCGATGCTCTCGCTCGACAACGCCATGGACGAATCCGAGCTGCGCGCCTTCGACGAGCGCATACGGCGCATGCTCGGAGGTCGTGCGGCGACTCTGGACTTCGTCTGCGAGCCCAAGCTCGATGGCTCTGGGGTCGAGCTGATCTACCGGGCCGGCCGGCTCCTACGCGGTCTCACCCGAGGGGACGGACACACGGGTGAGGACGTCACCCACAACCTGCGCGAGGTGCCCAGCATCCCCGCTCTGCTGGCACCCGAGGGCGCACCGATCCCCGAGTCGGCATCGGTGCGCGGCGAAGTGGTGCTGCCGCTGGCCGCCTTCGCGTCCCTGAATGCCCGCCGCGAAGCGCGCGAAGAGGAGCCCTTCGCCAACCCGCGCAACGCGGCCGCTGGCTCGCTGCGTCAGATCCACGACATCGATTTCGATCGACTGCACAGCCTCGAGTTTCGTGCCTATGCGCTGGCCGAGGGGGCGCCCGAGGGCACCACTCGCCAGTGGGAGATCCTGGAGAGATTGCGCGCGTGGGGATTCGTGGTCTCGCCGGAGTCGAGGGCCTGCCACGGCATCGACGAGGCGGTGGCGTTCCACGCGGCCCTGCTCGAGAAGCGCGCCGAGCTGCCGGTCGAGATCGACGGCAGTGTGATCAAGGTCGCCGAGCTCGAGCTACAACGCGAGCTCGGCGCGCTCTCGCGCTCGCCTCGCTGGGCCATCGCATACAAATTCCCACCCGAGCAGGCGACGACGCGACTCGAGGGCATCGAGGCGCAGGTCGGCCGCACCGGCGCACTGACTCCGGTGGCGAAGCTGCGTCCCATCCGCGTCGGGGGCGTGACGGTGTCGAATACCTCGCTCCACAATCAGGACGAGATCGACCGCAAGGACGCGCGCGTGGGCGATACCGTGGTCATCCAGCGCGCGGGCGACGTCATCCCACAGCTCGTGCGCGTCGACCTGGACGCGCGTGCAAAGGCGGTGTCCGAGGGCGCGACGCTCGAGTGCTACCGCTTGCCCGCGAAGTGCCCTGTCTGTGGCGCGGGCAGCGTCCGGCTGCTGGGCGAAGCCGTCACGCGCTGCCCGAATCTCGATTGCCCGGCCCAGCTCAAGAACAATCTGCGCCACCTGGCCGGGCGCGGAGCGCTGGATGTGGACGGGCTGGGTGAGAAGATCATCGACCAGCTGGTGGAAGGGGGCCTGGTCGCCAAGCTCTCCGACCTTTTCACACTGACCCAGGATGAGCTCGAGGGCCTCGAGCGCATGGGCGAGAAGTCCGCCGCCAACCTCGTCGCGAGCCTGGAGCGCGCAAAGCAGACCCGCCTGCCGCGCTTTCTGATTGCCCTTGGGATCCGCCATGTCGGCGAGACCCTGGCCGAGATCCTCTCCGCCCACTTCGGCGACCTCGACCCGCTGATGGATGCAAAGATCGAGCACATCGAGGCCATCGAGGGAGTGGGCCCGACGATCGCCGAGAGCGTGGTCCGCTTCTTCGGCGACAGGGCGAACCGAGCCGAGGTGAAACGGCTGCGCGAGCTCGGGATTGGCTGGCCGGCCGAACTACCGGCCGAACTACCGGCCGGAGGGGCGGCCGCGAGCATGGCCGAGGGCAAGGTCGAGGGCAAGCTGGCCGGCAAGAGCTTCGTGCTGACGGGAACTCTCAGCGCACCCCGCAGCGAGTTCAAGCAGCGCATCCAGGCGGCCGGCGGCAAGGTGGTGGGCTCGGTGTCGAAGAAGACGAGCTACGTAGTGGCCGGCGAGAGCGCCGGCGAGAGCGCCGGCAGCAAGCTCAAGAAGGCCGAAGAGCTCGGCGTCCAGGTGCTCGACGAGGCCGGGCTCGAGAAGCTGCTCTAGAGGCGCAGCCGGCGGCGCTCGCTCAGGTCGCCAAGCGAAAGCACCATGTGCCGTCCTCGAAGTCGTCGGACTCGCCGATCAGACACGCGCGCTCCTGGTCGAGGCCGAATTCCGGGTAGTAGGCGGCGCGCTCGATCCGCCAGCGCGCCGATACCGGGAGTGCGACGACCAGCCGGCGGCCGCCGGGCAAGGGCAAGTGGGCCTCGGTGCCGCCGTCGACGTCGTGTGCGAGACGCGGCTCGAGACCTGGTGCGAGGGGCAGCGCCAGCCGGATCGGGCGACGGGCGCCCTGGATCTCGTCGCGAATCTCCAGATCCCCGCCGCGCATCGTCCAGGTGCGCCGGTGAAGCGTGTCGGGCGTCGACCACGACGCGCAGCTCGCCACCAGGTGGCGGCCCGGCTCGACTTCGTCGAGCTCGACGCACGGCCTGCCACCGATGCGGTGTGCAGCCCAGGTCTCGGCTTGCTCGGCGTCACCCACCTCGAGGGTCGCATGGGCGAGCGTGGCGCGGGCGCGATCGCGGCGCTCTCCGGGCACGTACTCGAAAACGCCGGTATCCGTCACCACCCGCTGATCGCCGCACGAGAGCTCGAATCCCAGCGCATCGCAGTGTGCGTGCCCCGGCTGCCACGCTGGCGCGGGCCCGCCCACCGAGGCAATCAGCGTGAAGGTTCCGCCCGAGAGCCGCACGTAGCGCCCGGTGTCGAGTACGCCGGGTCGGGCCGGCGCCACGGCCGTGATACCGCGTGCCTGCGCATAGCCGTGCAACACGTCGGGCGCGTGTGCGATGCCGAACGCCGAGTCCGCAAAGAGCGCGATCTCGCCATCGGGATGGGCCAACACGTCGAGTGCGCCCAGCATAGGGCCGGCCGTGTCGTGCAACGCGGTGGTGAGCGGCTCGGGCAGACGATTCGGCGCGGCCTGTGCGAGTCCGATCAGATCGAGCACGCTCTCCAGCAGCAGCGCGTGGTACATGGGGCTGCGTTCGACGTGCAGACCGTCGTCGCCCACCTGCTCCGCCAGCTCACCCAGGAGCGGGGCGCCGCGGGCGAGCCAGCGGTCGGCGTGCGGCCCGTCGAAGAGCACGCCCCCAGAGCACAGCCCGATCAGGTTCGAGAGCAGGTGGTTGGCCTGCAGGCGCACCTCGACATTGCGGGAGAGCGCATCCAGCTGCCGCGCCATCGAATTGCGAATCTCGGCCTCCTCGTCGTCCGAGAGCGTGAGCGCCGCCGGAGTGACGAGCAGCTTGGCCCAGGTCACGATGCGCAAGCTGATCGGATGCGGATCCCAGCCGACACCGTGCGGATGCCGACGGATCCAGTCGAGCATCCACTCGGCACGCGCGCGCGGTACGACCCGCTCGGCGCGCAGGAAATCGTGCTGGTGGAGGTGATAGGCGAAGAGCCGACCCTGCCCGGTGCTCGCCCAGTCGATCGGACGGTCGAGGGCAATGCGGCGATTGATCAGCTGGAGGCTCAGCCCCGGCTCGAGATGCGCGTGGCGCGGCCCCGGTAGGAAGGGGACATCGACGCGCCGCACGCGCAGCCCCGGCGTCGGTCCGTGCCAGGGCCGAGGCGGACGGATGCCGACAAGGGCATGCGCGGCCTGGGCGATCATCTGGCGCGAACGCAGCGGACGCAGGGTGCGCCATATGCGGGGCAGACGGGAAAGGCGGCTCAATGCTCGGCGGCCCCGTCCACATCGGCGTCGTCACTCGCGACGTCGAGCGCCCGGCAGACCTCGACGGCGCGGGCGTAGATCTCGCGGCGCGGGACGCCGCTACCACGCGCGAGCTGGGCGGCGATCTCACGCGGACGACGTCCCTCCTCGGCGAGCTTTCGGATCGTCGCGTCGATGTCGGGCGGCGCCGATTCCGACTCGGCCCGCATCCCGCGGCGACCGGACGCGCCCTCCACCACGATCGTGATTTCGCCACGCGCGCCCTCGGCAAAGCGTACCGCCAGCTCGTCCAGCCGGGCGCGCACCACCTCCTCGTGCAGCTTCGTCAGCTCGCGCGCCACGCAGGCGCGGCGATCGGCGCCGAAGACGACGACCATGTCCTGCAGCGTCTCCGCCACGCGGTGCGGCGACTCGAAGAACACGACGGTCTCGCGGCGCGCGCAATATGTCTCGAGGAGTTTGCGGCGCGCGCCGGCCTTGCGCGGCAGGAAGCCCGCGAACGCGAAGGGGTGGGCCCGCAAGCCCGACACCGTCAACGCAGCCAGCACGGCAGAGGGTCCCGGCGCCGCCTCGACATCGTGGCCGGCCTCGGCCGCCGCAGCCACGAGTCGCGCGCCCGGATCCGAGACCAGGGGCGTCCCGGCATCCGAGACCAGCGCCACCTGCCCGCCATCGGCCAGCACAGCGAGCGCCTGCGCGATGCGGCCGGGCTCGTTGTGGGCATTGAGCGAGACGGGTCGGGCCTTGATGCCGTGGTGGTCGAGCAGGACGCGCGTGCGGCGCGTGTCCTCCGCGAAGAGCAGGCCGGCCTCCCGCAGCACGCGCAGCGCGCGCAGCGTGATGTCCTCCAGATTGCCGATCGGCGTCGCCACCACGTGGAGCGTTCCCATCGGCTACCCTCGATCTCCTCGCCCCACACCACCGCGGTCCCGCGGAGGCAGGCCCGATGGGACCCTCTTCTTCCCACACCCGATCCGGGCACCGGGCGCTCGGCGCCGAGGGCGAGCAGCGCGCCGCAGAGCACCTGGCGCGCCAAGGTTATCGCATCGTCGATCGCAACGTCCGGGCCGGCGGCGTCGAGCTCGACCTGGTTGCACGGCGGGGAAGCGTGCTGGTCTTCGTCGAGGTGAAGACGCGCCGCACGCACCGCTTCGGCGCACCCGAGCTGGCCGTGGACGCCCACAAGCGTGCGCGTCTCGTGCGTGGCGCAGCCGCCTGGCTCCACGAGCATGGGAGCCGCGGCGCACACATCCGCTTCGATGTCGTGGCCTGCGAGGTCGGTCCGGGGTCGCCGCCCCGCTGGCACATCCGGCACCTCGAGGGCGCATTCGACGCCGGTGATTAGGAGCGCCGTCGAATTGCTGGAAACGCGGCCGCCCCTCGCTACGATCTCATGTCCTGCCACTGGGCAGGCGGAGAAGACACGTGGCGGGAGACGACGCACGCAGGGTCGACAAGCCCTGGGGCCATGAGCTGGTCTGGGCCGAGACGGAGCGCTACGTGGGCAAGATCATCTGCATCGATCCGGGCAAGCGGCTGTCGCTGCAGTACCACGAGCGCAAGGACGAATCGGTGCTCGTGACGCGCGGCACCCTGCGTCTCCACCTCGAGGACGAATCCGGCGAAATGCAGATCCACGACCTGGAACCGGGCGAGCACTGCCGTGTGCGTGTTGGAAGGCGGCACCGCTTCGAGGCACTCGACGAGACGGTCGAGGTGGTCGAGGTCTCCACGCCCGAGCTCGACGACGTCGTCCGTCTGGAGGACGACTTCGCCCGCGAAGGGACTTCCGAGCCGTAGGCAAATTGCCGACGCCGGCCGGGCCCGCTCAGCTCTTCTCGGTCTCCGGAGTAGCCTCCTCGACGCCCGCCTCATCGGCAGCCGGCGCGTCGGGCTCTTGATCCTGCTCTGCTTCCCGTTTGGGCCGTTTGGGCGCCTCGGCGGCCTGCTTGGCGGATTCGGCGTCGATCTTGGCCTTGCGCTCGGCCTTCTCCTTGGCCCTGGCACGCTTTCGGGCCTTGCCGGAGAGCGCCTTGCCGGTCGTCTCGGCGGTTTCGGGCGCACCCCCGTCGACTCCCTCAAGCCCCTCGACTCCCTCGACCCCCTCGACTCCCTCGAGCCCCTCGACGACGACCTCCTCGGGCTCTGCATCGCGGCTTTTCGCCTCGTCGGGCGAGAGCACGTCCGACAGGTCGCGCACCTTGCTGTGCAGTCGGGCCTTCTTGCCGGTGAGGTCGCGCAGGTAGTAGAGACGCGAGCGGCGCACGAAGCCCCGGCTCTTGATCTCGACCTTGGTCACCAGCGGCGACTGAACCGGAAAGATGCGCTCGACGCCCACGCCGCTCGCGATCTTGCGCACGGTGAACGTCTCGCTCAGCCCACCCCCACGGCGGCGAAGCACGACACCCTCGAATATCTGGATGCGCTCCTTCTCGCCTTCCTTGACCCGCACGTGCACACGAACCGCATCGCCCACCCTGAAGGGCGGCAGATCGGTACGCAAGAATTCCTTCTCGACGAAGTCCAGACTCTTCATGTCAGAACCTTTCTAGTCATCTTGTACGCACGCACCCGGCTCTACGCAGTTCGAGCTCGCGTCGCGCGATCATCCACCCGCGGCCACTTCGAGCCGCGGACCCGACCGTCCCCCTAATCGCCCTCGACGTCTTCCGCTCGATCCTTCCGGTCGATGTCGCCGGGCAGCAGGTCCGGCCTTCGCTCCCGTGTCCGTTCGAGCGCCCGCTGCCTGCGCCAGCGCGCGATGACCGCGTGATCGCCGGAGCGCAGGACCTCGGGCACGCTCTGTCCTCGGTAGACGGGCGGCCGAGTATAGTGTGGACCCTCCAGAAGATCCTCAAAAAAGGAGTCCCTGAGCGCGGATTCGGGATTTCCCAACACCCCGGGCAGGAGCCGCACCAGCCCCTCCACGAGCACCATCGCGGGCACCTCGCCGCCCGAGAGCACGTAGTCGCCGATCGAGAGCTCCTCGTCCACCGCCAGATCGAGAACTCGCTGATCGATCCCCTCGTAGCGACCGCAGACCAACACCAGGTGGGCCTCGGCGGCCAGCTCTTCGAGACGCGCCTGTCGAAGCGGCCGACCCTGGGGCGAGAGGGCGATCACGTGGGCCGCGCGCGCGGGCCCCTTCTCTCCTGCAAGCGCCTCGATGGCGGGAATCAGTGGCTCCGGGGTCATCACCATGCCCGGTCCGCCCCCGTAGGGAGCATCGTCCACGCTGCGATGCCGGTCCGTCGCCCAGTCGCGCAGATCGTGGACGTCGATCCGAGCGAGCCCCTTATCGCGCGCGATCCCGACGAAGGCGGCGTCGAGCACGGGCGGGAAGAGCTCTGGGAAGATGGTGAGGACGTCGATCTCGAGCATTCTATGCTCCGCGATTCTTCGCCGACACGGCGCTCACTCGTCGGCGTCGATCAGACCGGGGATGGCGTCGATCACGATGCGACGCGCCTTCCGGTCCACCTCCCGCATGATCTCGCGCGCCGTGGGCACCAGAATCTGCCGCGAGTCCTTCCCGCACACGACAAGCACGTCGTGCTGCCCGGCATCCCAGATCTCCGCCACCTTGCCGAGCAGCTCGCCAGCGCCGGTTTCGACCTGGCATCCGATCAGCTCGTGCCAGTAGAACTCACCCTCTTCGAGCGGTTCGAGCTGATCCGCCAGCGTGAGCACGTGCTGGCCGCGCAGCGCTTGTGCGGCGTCGCGACTGTCCACGCCCTCGAGCGCCAGCCTCATCTCGCCGCCGCGGCCGCTCCCCGAGCCCAGTACGGCGTAGAGACGTGCGCCCGGATCGTGCAGATCGTCGCCGAGCCAGACGTCGCTCTGCAGAGCCAGATTCTTCGGCCCGTCGCCGTAGAAACGCACGCGAATCTCGCCGCGCAAGCCGTGGGCACCCACGACGAGACCCAGCTCGACGCGTTGCTTGGGCGCCACGTCAGCTCATCGCTTCAGTCGACGATGTCCAGACGCAGATCGCGGCAGCCGGGAGCCTTGGCGAGCAAGGCGCGCATGGCCTTGGCGACGCGACCCTGGCGGCCGATGACACGGCCACGATCGTCGGCGTCGGTCTCGAGTTCGAGCGTGCGCCCGTCGGAGGTGGTGATGACATTCACATCCTCGGGCTCGCTGACCAGCGACTTCGCGATGAACTCGATCAGCTCGGCGCCGCGATCCGTTGCATCGGACATCAGCTGGCTCCGGCCGCGGTGACGGCCTGCTTGCGGGCGCGCTTGACCAGACTCTTGACCCGGTCGCTCATCTGCGCGCCCTTGGCGACCCAGGCCTCGATGCCCTCGATGTCGATCCTGATCAGCTCATCGTCCGGCCTCGGGTCGTAGTAGCCGAGGAACTGCAGCGGGCGCCCGTCGCGCTGCTTGCGCTCGTCGATTGCGGTGACGCGGTAGTGGGGGCGCTTCTTGGAGCCGCCGCGCGTCAGACGAATCTTCACCATGATCGGCCAATCCTTGGTATCGCCGACCCACGCGGGGCCGGGTGATCGCGAAGATGAGATCCTACGCCCGCTCGGCGCCGGAGGCGAACTCATCGACATCAAAGAGCAAAATGGGCTCATGGGCGGGTGGTCGGGGGACCCGGCCAGGCGTCCCGCTGGAGCGGCGCGCAAGCCTAGGAGATCGCCCCGGCGGGGTCAACGGCTCGAAGCGAGCGCCAGGGCGCCAGTCAGGCGCTCGTGGTCTTTCTTCTCGAAGCACGTCCGGCATGCGTACCGCTCGGCGTGCGGCGTGCGGAGCCGCTCGTAGTCGCCGTCGAGCGCCACGCGCCGCACGCCGGAGACGACCCGATCGCAGAAGTCGCAGCGCAACTCGCCGCCGTCGTCGCCATCTCGGCGTGGCAGAGTCTGGTGGGAGTCCGTCATCGGCGCCGAGTATAGCCGACCCGGAAGCGCAGATCCGTTGGCGCCTGCTCGCCCAACAGCTCGCGCAGCGATGCCAGGATCTCGGGCCGGCAGAGCTGCAGCTGTTGACCCCAGACCGGGGAATCCACCTCGACTTCGAGCACGTCGCCGCGCATTCCGGCGGGGTGTGCGTGGCGGGCCACCTCGGCGCCAACCGCCTCCTCCCAACGCTCGCCGACACGCAGCGCCTGCGCGGCGGCTTCCAGTCCGAGATCACTGAGTACGCGCTCCATCACGCCACCGATGGCGGTCGGCTGACTCTTGCGGCGAGCTCCGCGACCGGCCATCAGTCGGGCTCCGCATGCAGACGAAACACCATGCCGGTCGGTACCTTCGGATAGAAGAACGTCGACTTCTGCGGCATCACATCACCCTCGCCGGTCACGCGGAAGACATCGTCGGGCGAGAGCGCGTTCAGGTAGAGAGCCACTGTGCCCTTGCCCTCGCGCACCTCGCGCGCCGCCCGCTCCGCGCTCTTGGGAAAGCTCACCGCGCCGTTGCGAATGGCGTCGATCGTGAGACCGAAGACATCGCCAATCACGTCCTGCTCGAGCACGCGCACCATCAGCTCCTCGCCGAGCGGCGCGATGCGCGTGAAGATGCGCAGCACGCCGTCGCCCGCATCGGCCGCGAAGGCGGCGCGACCCTCTTCCTTGCCGAGCTCCTGGGTGACAGCAGCAGCGATCGCTTCGATGCCGTCCGCCTCGATGCAGCGACTCGTCCAGCCCGGCAGGCGCTGCGCCCAATCGTCGCTGCTCGGTGCCGGCACCTCTCGGATCACCCGATGGATCGGCAGCAGCAGGCTGCCCGGCGCATACGCGTTGGCGAAATACGCCAAGGTCGACTCGAAGGGCGCATCCGGATCAACGCGGCCGGCGGCCTCGCGGCGCTCGTTTCGGTATGCGAGCGCTGTCTCGTAGCGGTGGTGTCCATCGGCGATCACACACGGGCGCGCGGCGAGAAAGGTCTGCAGCTTCTCGAGAGCGGCGAGCTCGGTCAGGCGCGCGAGCTCGTACTCCACGCCGGCGTCGTCCACGGCGTGACCCAGGATCTCGCCTGCCGCACTGAACGCCGAGGCGAGCAGATCGTTGGTCTCGGCCTCGCGATCCTGATAGAGGAGGAACACGCTCGAGAGGTTGGCCTCGGCGGCGCGCAGGAGCTTGAGACGATCGGCCTTGGGCCCCGCCAGGGTGCGCTCATGCGGCAATACCTGGCGCTCCTCATACTCGGCCAGCCCGAGCTCGGCGAAGAAGCCGATGCGCTCACAGGTCGCGCCGTCGGGCGCCTTGAAGCGCTGCTTCATCACGTAGTAGCCGGGCGCCTCATCCCACGCG
>JAFDDH010000467.1 GCA_019310975.1 Deltaproteobacteria bacterium
GGCATGAGCATCTCGTCGAAGGCGCGCTCCGCATCATTCGCCAGCGGGCGCGTATCGCCTCGATCCTCCCGAGGAATCGGCTCGGAATCGATGATCCCGGTCGCAATCGGCCCGGGGCAGAGAGCCGATGCACTTCCAGCATCCAGCGCGAATCGTCGTCGGTGCGCTGCCACGACTAGCCACCCGGCATCACGCCCGCGACACCCACCCGGGCGCGGAGCGTGATAGTCTGTCCGACTCGCATATTTCAACGGAGATATCCGTGGAGTTCGATTTCGCTCGCACCAGCGAGGCCATCGCGGCCGCCCTTCCCGACCGACTCGCGATCATCTTCCGCGATCGCCGCATCCGCTACGCGGAGCTCGCCGAGCGCAGCCGGCGTCTCGCCAGCCATCTGCATGCTTGCGGACTCGGCGTCCAGCGCAAGCGCGCCGCACTGCCCAACCACGAGTCGGGCCAGGATCACCTGGCCATCTACCTCTACAACGGCAACGAGTATATCGAGTCGATGCTCGGCGCCTTCAAGGCTCGCGTGGCGCCGCTCAACGTCAACTACCGCTACGTCGAGGAGGAGCTCCTCTACCTCTTCCAGAATTCGGGTTCACGCGCAGTCGTGTACCACGCGGAGTTCGCACCGCGCCTGGCGGCGATCCGCGACCGGCTTCCGAATCTCGAAGTTCTGATCCAGGTCGAAGACGAGTCCGGCCATGCGCTTCTGCCCGGTGCCATCCCCTACGAGGAGGCCCTCGCCAACGGCTCGCCCGGCGGGCCGGGACTGGAGACGTCACCGGACGATCTCTACATCCTCTACACGGGCGGCACGACCGGCATGCCGAAGGGTGTGCTCTGGCGCTCGGCCGACATCTATCCCGCCGCCATGGGGGGACGCAAGCTGGACGGCAAGGAATTCGAGTCGATCGAGGAAGTCGCAGCCTTCGCGACCGCCGGTGCGGGTATGAAATCGCTCTGCGGACCCCCGCTCATGCACGGGGCTGCGCAGTGGGGGGCGTTCATCAATTTTGGCATGGGCAACACGGTCGTCTTCGCCAACGACGCAAGAAAGCTCGATCCAGTGGACTTTCTCTCCACCATCGAGCGTGAGGGCTGCAATACCGCGACCATCGTTGGAGATGCGTTCGCGCGACCGATCCTCGACGAGATCAAGCGCGGCGACTACGACCTCAAGAGCCTCTTCCTCGTCGCCTCGGGCGGTGCGCCGCTCTCCACCGCGAACAAGCAGGAGTTTCTCGACCAGCTGCCGAACCTGACCATCATGGATGCGATCGGCTCCTCGGAGACGGGCGCCCAGGCGACCAATCCCAGCAACAAGGCATCGGGTGTCTCCACAGGCAGCTTCAAGCCCGGCGTCGGCGCATGCGTGGTCTCGGAGGATATGCGACGAGTCCTCGAGCCGGGCAGCGAAGAGATCGGCTGGTTCGCACAGAAGGGCCACGTACCGCTCGGCTACCTGGGCGATCCGAGAAAGAGCGGCGAGACCTTCCCGTCCATCGACGGCACGCGCTACTCGGTACCCGGCGATCGCGCCCTTCACCACGCGGACGGCATCATCGAGGTGCTTGGTCGTGACTCGGTCACCATCAACTCGGGCGGCGAGAAGATCTTCGCCGAGGAAGTCGAGCACGCCCTCAAGCTGCACTCCGACGTCTTCGACTGTGTGGTGGCGGGCCGGCCGAGCGAGCGCTGGGGGCAGGAGGTCGTGGCGGTCGTGCAGCTACGTGAGGGCGCGCGGGCCAGTGAAGAGGATCTGCTCGCCGAGGCGGGCCAGCACATCGCCCGCTACAAGCTTCCCAAGGCGTTCGTCTTCCGCGACGCCATTCAGCGTAGCCCGAGCGGCAAGGCGGATTACCGCTGGGCGAGGGAAGAGGTGGGCGAGCAATCGGGTTCGCGGCCGAGGGCCGCAAAGATTCGGATTCACAGCGGCGCGCCTTGAGGTGGCGAGGATGGCCACGACCAGCTCCCCGCAGACGGGCCGCTGCCGGGCCGGCTCCTACGCGGCGGCCACGCCTGAGGACGAGGGCTAATCGTCACGGCGCGCCGGGCGCGCCGGACCGCGCTCTTGGCCGCGGACCAGGCCGCGCGATCGCCGCGAAGGCATTGCGACAGATCGACGCACTCGTCCCGCCGGCCATCCTCGAGGCGGGTGGCGACTCACTTCGGCGTGGCCGGTTGGCGGCAATCGCCTGCACGGTGGGTGTCGTATTGCTCGTGACGAGAGCGA
>JAFDDH010000226.1 GCA_019310975.1 Deltaproteobacteria bacterium
CCACTCGGCCGAAGTCCCGGTCGGATGATATTAGTCAGTGGTGGCCCGGGTGGCACGGTCTTCGCTCAGCGCCGCCAGCCGCGCGCATCGGTGGCGATCTCGGCCTCGTGGGCGCGAGCCAGCGCCTCGAGTCGCAGCATCTCGTCCTTGTGGAGGCCGCTTACATCATAGGACTCGTCCGGGTCGCGCAAGAGATCGAAGAGCCATGGGCCGCGTGGCAGCCGTGGCGCCAGTGGTACGCCCGGGATCCGGCCGTACGCGATGCCGCGTCGATCCTGCCACTTGAATCGGCCCACGCGCACGGCCTGCAGGTCCTCGACGTCATAGTAGAAGATGGGTCGCTCTGGTAGTGCGCCACTTCCGGTCAACGCCGGCATGATGTCGATGCCGTCGATCAACCGATCCTCGGGTAGTGGCACGCCGGCGAGCAGGAGCGCCGTCGGGAATACGTCGATGCCTGCCACGATGGCATCGCTGCGCTCTCCGGCCGCGATCCGGCCCGGCCAGCGCGCGATGAAGGGCACCCGCATGCCGCCCTCGAAGGTTCCAGCCTTGCGCCCTCGGACGCCACCCGGGCTGCCCTGGAACCATGGACCGTTGTCGCTCGTCACGATGACGAGTGTCCGCTCGGAGAGCTGCAGCCGGTCGAGCGTGTCCAGGATTGCGCCGACACTCTCGTCGAGATCTGCAATCACGTCGCCGTAGAGCCCCGCCCGGCTTTGGCCGGCTTGTTGGGGTGTGGAGTGAAGTGGAATGTGGGGAAAGCTGTGGGCGAGATAGAGGAAGAAGGGTCGGTCCTGGCTCGCCTCGATGAAGTTGATCGCCGCGCGGGTATAGCGAGGCGTCAGCTTCGTCTGATCGACGGGATCGGGCTCGATGATCTCCTCGTTGCTCCAGAGCGGAAGTGGTGACATATCGTTGCTGTAGAGGAGCCCCATGAAGCGGTCAAAACCCAGGTCGCGCGGAAGCGAGGGAGAGTGATCGCCGAGGTGCCACTTTCCGACCAGGGCGGTCGCGTAGCCGGCCGCGCGCAGCGCCTCAGCGAGCGTAATCTCGTCGGCCGGAAGCCGGATGTTGCGTCCGGCCATGCGCATCGCCGAATCGAGGGCGTGCCCGGTCGGGAAGACCGCATAGGAGAGACCCGTGCGGATCGGCCAGCGGCCCGTCAACAGACCTGCGCGCGAGGGCGTGCAGACGGACGCGGCCGCGTAGTAGTGATCGAGCGCGATGCCCTCCGCGGCCAATGCGTCGATGCGCGGCGTCTCGAGCGCGCGGCCGCCGAAGGCGCCGATGTCACCGTAGCCGAGGTCGTCGAAGAGGATCAAGACGACGTTGGGACGCTCTGCATGGGCGGCCGTCGCAGCGGCGGTCATCCGCGCCAGCTCGATCGCCTTGCGGGAGAGCGCAGCGGGGTCGTCGAGCTGCTCGTACGACCGAACCCTCTGCACGCCCCACACGAGGAAACCGCCGGTCGCCAGGATGGCGACCCCTGTGATGGCGCCGAGTCCGAGGACCAGTCGGCCGAGCAGGCGGGCCACGCCAGAGGTTTACATGATCGAGCTCGAGCTTGCCCTGGTTCCAGCGCTCGAAACGGTCTGAGATCGCGGCCGGCCAGCGCCCCAGCCCACGTCGGAGCCGATCCGCGCCGTGCCTCTGCGTGAATCTTCCCGAGGGAAGCAGAGACGAGGCGCGGATCGGCTCCAACGTGGGTGAAGAGCCGAAGGGCTGCGGGTCGCGCACTCACACGCGAGGCCCTGGCCTCTCCTCGAGACCTGCCCGGCGCGCCGATTCTCGTCGTTCGGTCCATCCCCCTCCAGCTCTCGCTGCGAGCGGACGATGACTGCTAGAGTGCCCCCCGCGAACCTGAGGCGATGAAACCTCGAGGGCAGCGCGAGTATGAACGTCGGGATCATCATCGGCCGGATTGGCGACGTCGACGGCGTGGCACTCGAGACGGAGAAGTGGATCGAGGTGCTCAGGCGTATTGGGCACGAGGCATTCGTGCTCTGCGGGAGCATCAAGAATCACCCGATCGATCTCGATCATGTGCAGACCTTTCGTCCCCTCTCGTTCTTCTCGCCGGAATGCGAGTGGGAGCAGAATAGGGCCTTCTTCTTCCCTCCCGACGATCCCGACGAGCTCCTGACGGTCGTACACGAGAATGCGCAGGCGGTTGCGACCGAGATCTTTCGCTGGATTCTCGACAGGAAGATCGACGTGCTGCTCTCGGAGAACGCCTCGGCGCTGCCGTGTCATCTCTCCATGGGGCTGGGGATCAGGTTGGCGGCCGAGAGCCTGTCGATTCCGATTGTCACGCACGATCATGACTTCGCGTGGGAGCGAGGTGACCGCTATGCGACACCCTTTCACGAGGTCGAGGAACTGGTCGAGTCGACCTTCCCGCTACGCCTGCCTCACGTGAAGAGAGCCGTCATCAATGTGGCGGCCCAGGTGGAGCTGAGCGAGCGTTTTGGCGAAGAGTCGGTCGTCGTTCCCAACGTAATGGACTTCGAGCGCGAGTACGCGCGCAAGGATCAGTACAACCACGATCTATTGCCCAGTATCGGGATCGATGACGACGACATCCCGCTCTTCCAGATCACCCGAATCGTCAAGCGCAAGGGGATCGAAACGGCCATCGACCTGGTGCACCGGATCGAGGATCCGCGCGTCAAGCTCGTGATTACGGGAAGCGCCGCGGACGACGATCGCAAGGGCTACTTCAAGGAGCTGGTGACACAGATCCACGAGCGCCAGCTCGAGGACCAGGTGCACTTCGCCTACCACAAGATCCTCAGCCAACGCGAATTTGGCGTCGACGGTCGCAAGATCTACTCGCTCGAGGACGCCTACGCGAACGCTGTGGGAGTGACGTACTTCAGCGAGTACGAGGGCTTCGGGAACTCCTTCGTGGAGGCGGTGCTGGCACGCAAGCCCGTCTTTGTGAACAACTACGAGCCGGTCTACTGGCCCGATATTGGCAGCAAGGGATTCCGGACCGTCCAGATCGAGAAGGGCGAGCTCGGCGACGAAGCCGTGGCCGAGATCGACCGGATCATTCACGACGCCGAGCTCCGGCGCGAGATCACCGAGCACAACTTCGTGCTGGCTCGAAAGCACTTCTCCTTCGAGGTGCTCGAGGAGAAGCTGCAGGAGCTCTTTTCCTTCTAGTCCAGGCGATCCCGAGGCGCCTGGGCGCCACGCCGCGCGCGCAAGAGACCGCGGGCACGGGTATAGTTGCGCCGATCGTCGATTCGAGCTTGAGGCCCAGGAGCTCGTACTTATAGTCCCCAAGCGAGAGTAAATGCTGTGATGGGGCGAGGGATTCCGATGCCTTCGGATCCTGGCGCAACGGAGGTGTGTCGGCGTGCCAGCCGGACGAAAATCCCGAACCGACGAGATCGTGCGGAATCTGCGGGGCGAGGAGCTCCAGACGTGGTTCGATCTGGGCCTGCTCCTCGATCGCCTGCGGGATGGGCGCCCCGTTCCCAGTGTACGCGCACCCAAGGACCGCAGGGCGTTTCATCACAAGCTCGCGCGCGGGGTGGCGTTCGTCACTTATGAGTTCGCAATCGATGGCGTCACGATGGAGATTGCGAAGTATGCGGCCGCGATCCAACGCGTACTTCCAGATCCCGAGATCCACTTCGTCGGGGGGCGCTTCGATTCCCGCGTAGACGCCGTGCTCGACCCCTCCATCGACTGCCACGTCATCGAGGACCTCTGCGGCTTCGATAGATGTCCCCTCTATCGTTCCTTCTTCCACCGCCGACTCGAGCGCGGCAGTCCTCGTTACAATCGGCTCATCGCCGAGTTCTGGGAAGCTACGCTGCGGATCGTGGAGTGCCTCGGCCACCTATTCGAGGCCAATCAGATCGAGCTGATCTTCGCAGTCAACACCAATTCCAACCCGGGCAATCCCGCTCTCTCCCTGGCGTTGGTCCTGCTCTCCGAGCACCTCGGCCTACCCGTGATCAGCAACAATCATGATTTCTACTGGGAAGGTGGACACAGCGAGGTGGAGCGCGACGCCCACGGGCTCCCGAAGGGCCCGAGGGACCACTTCTTCACCAACGCGCATCTGGGTGAGGTCTTCTCGGTGATCCAGATGATATGCCCGTGGGAGGGCCGCACCTGGATCTCGCTGAACATCAGCAAGCTGCAATGCCACGAGCTGATCTCGACCTTCGGCCACAATCCGATCAACGTGGTGGAGGTGGGGACCGCCGTCGATACCGAGGCTTTTGCCCCGCTCTCACGCCCACGGCGCAGCCAGGTCCTGCAGCAGGTGGCGACGCTCCTGGGTGGCAAGGAGCACATCGTTCCGGTGCGCTGCATCGGCGATGCCATCGAGCAGGGCCTGCTGAGCGAAGAGCCCCACACGCCGGTGCTGCTGGGAAACACCGAAGGTCTGCGTGTGGATTTCACACGCGACAACATGATCCTGCTTCAGCCCACGCGGATCATCGCCCGGAAGCGGATCGGCCTGCTCTTCGAGATGCTGGCACAGCTCTTCGACGATCCCGTGTTTGCGAAGGCCTTCGAGGCTACGCCCTCGCTCAAGCTGACGGTGGTCGTGACGGGACCTGTGGCCGAAGGACAGCAGCGCTACTTCGATCGACTGCTGGAGGTCGTGCGCAAGTTTCTGGAGGATCTGCCGGAGTCAGTTCGCGATCGGGTCTTCTTCGCGGCCCTCTTCGCGGGGATCGACTCGATGAGCTTCCGGAAGCGATTCGAGAAGCCAGCCCAGATCGCCGAGGTCTACGGTACGGCTTCCCTCGTCTGTCTGCCGAGTGAGACGGAGGGACGTGGACTCCCGATCATCGAGGCGGCGGCCTGTGGGGTCCCGGCTCTGGTGCGGCGCTATCAGCCGGAGGAGGTCTACGCGCACGTGATCGGCGAGCACCTGGCCGCGGAGAGCCGCCTGCAGGTTATCGAGTTCCGCGGCCAGCGAATCGGTCGCGAGGCGATCGAGCAGACGCGGGAGCTGCTGCTCCACCCCCAGGACCACCTGGATGTCAGCATGCACAACCGGAAGGTCGTCGGCCAGCGCTACAGCATGAACGCGCTCCACCGGAACCTCGGCGAATCGATCGATCGGCTGCATCTCCAGCTGCAGCCCAATGAGCTTCCGATGCAGCGCGCGCAGGATGCGCTCTTGCGCTTTCGCAGGCGCATGCGCGGGGCAGAGCGGCGCATCACGGATCTCGTCGACGCGCATGATCGCGAGTACCTGCCCGGCTACGGGCGCATGGGTTTGATGCTGATGCTGAAGTCGCTCATCGATCCTTCGTACTTCCGCGCCGAGGAGCAGCGCATCCGCGGCATGGCGTTCTCGTTCGCCCGCCGGCTGGTGGAGAATGGTCCCACGCCCCTGCCCGAGTCTCCGGGCGAAGGGCGTGATTTCTACGACACCGTGGACTCGCTCTTTCTCTATCACGACGGCGAGCTGCCCCTGATCTGCGATCACTCGATCGCCTATCGACATCGGAGTCGGCTCCACTACCCATACCGGGATCTCACCCCCCAGGAGCTGTGGGCCGTGATCAACGGACTCCATCAGGAGGCTTGTACGTCACCGAGTCCGCACGCCGATCCGCACCCCGCCCCTCACTTCTCGGGTTGGGGGCGCAGGGTGGAGCAGCTCTGCGGCGGTCCCCCGGTCATCGATCAACGCGACCGCCTGATGAGCCGCCTCGAAGAGAATCGATCCATCGCCTTCTTTCCGGGCACCTCCCTCGAGCTGGAGTTTGAGCTCTTTCTCGTGCGGGCTGTGCGGGTGCGGTTGGGGCTCGACCTGCACGAGCATTTGACACAGAGCAGTCTCAAGGAGGTCGATTTTGCGCCCATCTACGTGATCGTGCGGGAGCGGCCCTGCGCCGATCAGCCCACGACCGAAACGGTCAAGCAGCTGATCGCTGAGAGCTCCAACGAGGAGCTGCAGCTGATCTTCCGCCAGCGAGCCGGTCGCATCATCGCGAGCCAGCAGCTCGGGCTCGGGATCGACGTTCGTGAGCTCGGTCGACGGGCCATCACCGCGCTGCGTGAAGTGAAGGCCGACGGTGGATTCATCATCGCCTGCGCGGAGCAATCTGCTTCCACGACCGACATCCTCGACATCGAGCGCTTTCACATCGGCCGTGCCGAGGACGCATTCGCCGCGAGCCTGCTCGGAATCCAGCCCGGGGACGGCTTGGTCCAGTGGGTTCCGGCCGGGCTGCGTTTCTCTCTCGCGTATCCGACCCCGGTCCAGACCGGGCTCAGCCTGGCACAGACGTTGGAGGGCAGACGATTCAAGCACCTGTGCAATGAGCACGGCGAGGCGAAGATCCTCGACATCATGCGACTGGATGCGGCCGAGCGCGGTACCCCGGCGGAGCGGATTCTGGACACGATCGAGTCGGGAAGACGGGTCTCCGTGGTCGGGTAACCTGGCCCGTGTCGAGGTCGGTGATCGTCCGCTCCGGTACCGGATTCTCTCATCCGATTCGGGCCCCCGCACCGTGGTCGACTTCATCGACGAGTTTGAGACGCGGTCGGGCGAGGCGGCGCGTATCGCCTGGAACGGCGGCTACATCCTGAACGCCGAGCTGGTGGGCAAACTCGGGCTGCCCGAGCCCTACATCGGCACGCCGCTGGGCCTCATCATCTCGGACGGACGCGTCCTCTGCCCGCCGCTCTACGAAAAGCCCGCCCTGATCGTCAAGGCGGATGGCAGTATCGAAATTCGCCGCATCACGTGTGCGGGTGGCCTACGAGTGGTGACGAATGGATGCGATCTGTCCCTGCCCGCCGAGGCCCACAACCCCACGGCTCCGCCGGAAGGTCCCTGTTATTACGACCTCCTCCATTCCGACGAATCGTTTCCGGGCGACGGTCGCACGCTGCTGCGTCTGGCGGGCACCCGAATCATGGAGATCGTCGAGACCCGCCGCGGAAAGGACGTGCCCGTGTTTCCTGTCGGCCTGACGCTCTCGTTCCCGGCCGGACCGCTTCCGCCTGGATTCGAGGAGGGAGCGGAGCTCAAGCTCGAGCTCCCCGACCTCGCCGGCGTCGAGCAGGCGGTCGAAGCGGGCCCACTCCTGGTCGAGAACGCTGAAATCGCAATCGATATGAAGCTGGAGGGCTGGAAGACCAACAATTCGATCCGCACCCAGGCGGCGCGCCTCGACTATCTCGACATGCGCGGCCCAAAGATCGCGGTCGGGCTCGACACCGAAGGACAGCTGGTGGTGCTCACCATCAATGGTCGTATCCGAGAGTCCGTAGGCGCGACCCACGTCGATATGGCCGAGATCATGAAGAGCCACGGCTGCGTCATCGCCCTCGGCTTCGACCCGGGCGGGAGCAGCACCCTGGTGGTGGGACGTGAGACGGTGAACATCTCCCCCTACCACCCCGACTACGAGACCAACGTCTGGTCCATGCCCCCGCGACCCCGTGGAGTCTCGAATGTGGTGATCGGCTATTAGGCGACAGCAGCGGACGTCGAGGTCCATGCTGTGATCGGCTGACTGCTTGGCATTTGCCATGCAAGCGCAAGCTAAATTATCCTCTTCGATTCGGGCGCAACCTGCCCCGCTCCGGCGAGGAACGAGTGATGCCTCTGCGCGACGACTACTCCGGTGCCTTCGATCCCGACGCCAGCCTGGCCGGCTTCTCCCGGCAGGCCCTGGCACACCTCGGACGGGAGTACCTGCTGAATGGCCACCTCCAGGACCGCGTCGGGCTCCCACTGGTCGCGAAGCGCTTCGGGGGCGACGCCTACGTGCAGTTCTCCATCGAGGAATGGATGGCGGCGAGCCCCATCTACTCGCTGCGAATGCAGCGAACCATGAACTTCGAGGGCCACGACGTCGGGACCGTATTCAAGAACCTGCAGCTGGATATCGGCGCGCCCCACCAGTTCATGGACTTCCAGTTCCGCCTCGACCGGCCGGATTACGGCGAGTTCTGGCTGCCGCATTGCGGCGCGCTCTTGGACGTGGAGCCCTTTGGCGAGGAGCGCGTGAAGCTCATGTGCCACGCGATCGAGGATCCGACCTTCGATGCGACGGCCGCCGCGACCCACCCCTCTATGAAGATGCGGCCGATCCATCGGCCACCGCGCGTGCCCGCGGGTCGCTACCCCCACTGTCGCTGGTCGGTCTTCATCGGTGATGAGGCGGAGCCCTACGAGCAGCATCCCAACCTCGAAATCGTGCGCAGCTCCAAGCTGGCGAGCGTCGGCATCGTCGATCCTGGGGAGGATGCCGAGCCGGGCGGCTGGGCCGACTACTCGGGCCACTTCGATCCCGGCTTCCAGCTCGAGGACCTCTCGCAACGAGCCCTCGTCATGGTTGGTCAAGAGTTCGCGCTCCAGAGCCACCTGTTGGCTCGCGCCTTCATGCTCAGTGTGAGTCAGCGGCTCGGCGACACGGCGACCAGCGAGCTTGGCGCGGCGCAGTGGACGGGCATCGCCGCGCTCACGGCCGAGCGGTTGCGTGGGCCGATGGCGATCGGGGGCGACGACATCGAGGCGGTCGCGAAGACGTTCCAGCTCCATCCCTGCTTCCATCCGCGCACGTACGTTGACTTCCGTGTCGAGATCACCGGGTCGAGGAGCGCGCGCATTGCGATCGACGACTGTCCGGCGCTTTCGGAGGGCGACGCCTTCTCGTGGTTCGCGGGACTCGGCGCGGCACCACACCCGGCGCTCGACGCGATCGCCGGCGCGGTGAATCCGCGCGCTCGCTCTCATCCGGTCGAGAGCCCGAGGGACGCACGGCTCGCGTGGGACGTGGTGATCGATCCGAACGCGGAGCCACAGCCGCCGCCGCAGGAGCTCGCGCTGGCGAAGATCAGCCGGGGGGCGAGCTTTCAATTCGAGCAGAGACGAATGCTGCGCCGCGAGTAGCCGAACGCGTCTCCGACACATGCAACGCCCAAGCGGGGATCCGGCATTGGGCCGGCCGCCGCAAACAATCTGGAGAGGACGGATTGCGCTACTTCGAGGACTACGAGGTCGGGGAGCTGCGTCACATCGGCAGCTACGAGGTATCGCGCGACGAGATCGTCGAGTTTGCGCGACGCTTCGACCCGCAGCCCTTCCACATCGACGAGGCGGCGGCGCGCGAGTCGATCTTCGGTGGTCTCACCGGATCCTCCTGCTACACCTTCGCGCTGATGAGCCTGATCCACTCCCGCTGCGACGAGCAGTCGGCGCTGGTGGCGAATCTCGGCGCGGAGAGCCTCCGCTTCCCGAGCCCCCTGCGACCCGACGATGAGATCACGCTATCGACCGAGTGCACGGCGCTGCGCGCCTCGAAGACGCGGCCGGGCATCGGGATCGTGACGACCCGATCGTTCCTCACAAATCAACGCGACGAGACCGTGATGGAGATGACGACGAACTTCATGGTGAAGCGGCGGGATGAGTGGGGTCGATGAGAAAGCTGCTTGCTCACTTCGTGGCGCAAGATGAGAAGCAGGACGAGCTCATTTTGAACCTCCAGGAGCTCGCCAAGGATTGGTCGGAGGGAATCGGCGGGGACCGGGTCCAGGCGACCCTGATGCGTGCACACGTCGAGGACCCGATGCGGCTGACCGGCGCTGGCACGCCGACCCGGGCGTTTGATGCCAGCATTGAGATCAAGTTGGCGGCTGCGAAAGTGGACGCAGAGCTCGAGGCCGCCGTCTGCGGCTTGGCGGACGAGTTCGAGGACCTGATTCAGAGGGATCTCTGTGCGGTCCAGATCGGCACCCACAAGCCCTTCGTCGCCTGCGAGCCGACTCCGATTCGATTCCAATACTGCATGCGCCGGCGCCACGACTTCACCCACGCGGCGTACCTTGCGCGCTACGAAGGGATCCATTCCCGCTTCGGCCTCGCCACGAAGGGGATCGAGGGCTATTACCAGTTCCAGATCGATCTCGAGGTCACAGAGCGAGCGTGTGCCAGTGCGGGCGTTGGCGTTGCGAGCTTCGACTCGGTCTCGGAGCTTCATATCGGCAGCATGGCGGCGTTCCTCGCCGCCGCCGCCGAGAACGCGAAGATCGGTGCGGGCCAGGACGAGGATGCATTCGTCGATCGCCCGAGCTCCTTCATGTGGATCTCGGACGAGATCTTCCGGCTCGGGTACTGAGCACGCGCCCCGGGCGCGAGGACGTCAGCACAGCGCTAGAAGACCCGGTAGCGCCTCTGCACGTGCTGCTGGCGGATGTGGATCTGCTCTAGACGCTCCTCGGGTGAGATCGTGCGCGTGCTTTCGTGGA
>JAFDDH010000227.1 GCA_019310975.1 Deltaproteobacteria bacterium
GAAGCTTGTCCCCGAGGTTGACCTCGCACCAGTACCGGTTTCGGCGATAGCGATCATCCATCTCCTGCAGCAGATAGGGAACCCAACCCGCCCCAACCTCGCCGCCCACGATCTGGAGCCCGGGGAAGCGCTCGAATACACCGTTGAAGATCGTCTCCGCGATGAGGACGGGCATGCGGCTCATGGTGGTGGCAAGCCCGACGAGTTGCGGCGCTCCGCCCTTCCTGGCGGTGATCTTCTGAGTCGTGTAATTGGCCGGCACCAACCCAATGTGAACGTGAATGGGCATGGCGAGCTCCTCGGCGACGGCCCAGAACGCGTCATCCTCGCGCGAGAGGAGCGATTGGCCGCTCGGCCATGTGGCCAGGCCTACACCGACGGCACCCGCCTCTTTCGCGTCCCTCAACATCGTGGTGGCGGTCTCGATCCCAGTCGCCGGCATCTGCCAGATGCACCCCAGGCGATCCGGGCACTGTGAAACCCAGTTGCTGATCCACTCGTTGTATGCGCGCATGCCGGCCAGATGAAACTCGGAATCCTTCACAGACATGAAGTAGAGCATGGTGCGCTGCGGCGGGAAGAAGACCGCTGCACTCACGCCATCCTCGTCCATCAGCTCGAGCCGCGCCTTTGGGTCGGTGATTCCGGGGTGCATGTCCGCGTAGCGGACGCCTGTCCAACGGAGGTCCCGCGGCTTGACATCGGCGACCGCTACGAGGCCGAGTGACTCCTTGTTGGCCCCCAGCTGCCAGGCGTCGCCCCCATCCTCGTCCTTGACCAGCTTGGGGGCCCGGTCGTGAAACTTCTTCGGGAGCATCTTCTCCCATAGATCCGGCGCTTCGATCACATGCTGGTCGCAGTCGATGATGATGTATTCCACGATCCCCGCCCTCTCTTCCTTCTTTCTTTCTTTCCTCTAATCCTCAGATTGCCCCGAGGTCTTCGCTCTCCACCGACATCCAGCCCGAGACCTTCACCCGCGCTCCATGGCTCGCGAGAAACCGGCTCTGCCCGAAGCCGGTTGCGGCGCTCCCGAGTGATCTGAGCGCGTTTTTGACGATGTGTCAAATACTTTTTTGAGTGAGCGATTCTACGGCCCCTGCTGAGGGCTGGGGCGGAGAGAGGGTCCTCCCAGAACCACCCATGAAGGCCGCCGCCGCACAACAACCAGACTGCCAGTCTCTCGAAGGGATCGTGGCCAGGAAACAATAGGCGGCCGGTGGACGCCTCCGTCATTCGGCCGATCGCACGGGCGGTCTGGACGAGACCCGCTCGCCTGTGTGCATGCGGCGTCTGGCCACTCGGTCTGTCCACGCGGCACCGAATTCTCGGGACGGGTCGGAGCCATCGGCAGGAGATCCGGGCGGCCCGACTCATCTGCCGCAATCGTTTCTGCGACCCCGGCGTCCGCGTGGATGCGGTACTCGAGCAGCACTCTCGGGACGTCGCGATCCCTCGAGCGCGGATCCAGACTCCAAAGCGGTCGTGTATGATCTCTCGTTCCACGGGCGGGATTGCATGCCGCCCTGCCTGCAAGATGTTGGAGGATCTACCCTTGCGAGTGAATCGATGGAGGTCTCGCGCTCGGCGCGGCGCGCGGGATGTTTGAAACAAGGCATTCCTCAAAATGAAGGGATTGATCATCTCCGAGCGCAGGCCGACGATTCCGGGCGGGGGAGCGCAGAGCGTGGCGGAGCTGCTCGATGCGACGGTGGCGGAGCACCCCGATCGCCTGGCCCTGGTGGGTCGCCACGGCCGGCTCACCTACGCAGAGCTCGATCGTGCGGTGAATCGCGCTGCCGGTGCGCTGGCCCTGCTGGGCATCGGGACGACCGATCGCGTCGCCGTGTGTCTGCCCAACGATGTGGACATCGTGATTGCATTCCTCGCAACGCAGCGGCTCGGAGCGATCTGGGTCGGCTTGAACCGCCCCCTGGCCGGCCCGGAGAAGGCCCACATTCTGCGCGACTGCGGTGCGCGCATCTATTTATGTGACGAAGAGCTGCGGGGCGAGGTCGAGTCTGCACGGGCCGAGATTCCCGAGTTGGAGCATGTCATCGGTGTCGACCCAGATGACTCCGGCGCCGAGTGGAGCGAGCGACTGCGCGCAGTCGAGGCCGCTTCGTTCCCGCAGATCGAGATCGACCCCTTCGCACCCTGCGCCATCGCCTATACGAGTGGCACGACCGGCTTTCCGAAGGGAGCCGTCCACAGCCAGCACAATCTCCTGATGCCGGGCGCGGTCTCCCGTCTTACCGGGAATCGGCCGAGACCTCTTCAGCACGGCGTCGTGTTGCCACTCACAATCCTGAACCTGATGGTCCTGGGACCCATCTGCATCTTCTACGACGGCCGCTGCTGTGTGTGCATGGATCGCATCGACGCGCTCGGCGTCGCGGAGTGGGTTCGCGACGAACGCATTGGCTCGTTCGACGGTGTTCCTACGATCATCCACGATCTCCTCACCCACCCCGACGTCAAGCAGGAGGACCTCACATCCCTGACCGAGCCCATCATGGGCGGCGCCGATTCGCCGCCGGAGGTCGTGCGACTCTTTCGCGAGCGTTTCGGTGGCGAGGTGATCATCGGCTACGGCATGACGGAAGCACCGACTGCCGTCAGCTGGAGTGATGGCGAGGTTCCGCCGGGCCCGGGGCTCTGTGGCAGACCCGTCCCTCAGGTCGAGATTGAGATCCACGATGAAGAGGGGAAAGTGCTGTCCCCCGGAGAGGTGGGAGAGATCTGCGTACGTCCTGCGCGCCAGGGAGAGCTGGCGGGCGTGTACACGCCCATGCTCGGCTACTGGAACAACCCCAAGGCGACTGCCGAAGCGCTGGCGGAGGGCGTCTACCATACCGGCGACCTGGGCTTCTTCGCGGACGACGGCAACCTCTACATTCGCGGTCGCCGCAATGAGCTGATTCTGCGCGGCGGCGCCAACATCTATCCTGCTGAGGTCGAACGAATCCTCCAGCAGCACCCATCTGTGTCGGCAGCGGCGGTGCTGGGACTGGCCGACGAGCGTCTGGGAGAACGGGTGGTGGCCGTCGTCCAGCTCGAGCCCGGCCAGGAGGCGGGCGAAGAGGCGCTGCGGAGCCACACACAGGGAGAGCTGGCCCGCTACAAAGTCCCAGATGTGATCCGATTCACAGAAGAGATGCCGCGGAACGCCATGAACAAGATCGTCAAGAAAAAGCTCCTCTCGCTCTTCGAATGAGCCTGCGGATTCCCGCGGCCTCCTCGTGTCGGCTCGTGTCCTGGCCCAGACCTCTGGAGAAGCCAAAGTGAAGCTCGGAGAAGTCGGCAATGCCAATGCCACAAAGTACGGGAAGCCCCTCGACGGAGTCCGTATTCTCACGGCCGAGCAGATGCAGGCCCTTCCCTTCGCCACGCAACAGCTGGCCCGCCTGGGGGCGGAAGTCGTCAAGGTCGAGCACCCGATAGAGGGCGAACTCGGCCGAGGATCGCGGCCGTGCATGCTCGATCCGCAGGGTCGCCCGGTCGGCTGCACCTATCTGCGAAACAACCTCAACAAACGCAGCCTCGGCGTGGACCTGAAGACGGCCCGGGGCCGCGACATCTTCCTCGAGCTGGCTCCCAGATTCGATGTCGTGGCCGAGAACTTCAAGCCCGGGGCGATGGCCAAGTTCGGACTGAGCTATGACGACATCGCCGCGGTACACCCGAGTGTGATCTACGCCTCGGTCTCGGGATTCGGAAACCGCGGAGAGTCCGAGTACCGCCACTGGCCGGCATTCGCGCCGGTGGCCGAGAGCATGTCGGGTCTCTACACACTCCCGACCGGCCCCGATGATCCACCGATCATCTCACCGGCAGGGGCGCTGGGCGACACGGGAGCCGCTGTCTTCGCTGTCATCGGCATTCTCGCGGCGCTGCGGCATCGCGACCGCACGGGTGAGGGCCAGTACATCGACATCGCGATGTACGACTGCATGGTGGCGTTTGCCGACATGGTGCCGAACTATTGGTCGATGGGGCTGGAGGTGACCGGCGACACCAAGCCGCCGCTCATCAGCCAGGGATTTCGGGCGAGGGATGGGTGGTTCATCGTACACGTGGGCCGAGTGCACCAATTCGAGCGTCTGGCCACCTCCATCGGCCGCTCGGACTGGCTGGAGGATGACCGGCTCTCGACCGCCCAGGGCTGGTACGACCATCTCGAGGAGGTGATCCGACCGGGGATCGAAACGTGGGCGGCTGCGCTGACCAAGAAGGAGGCATGCCATCTGCTCGCTGGCGCCGGGGTAGCGGCGGGGCCGGTCCATCGGGCCGCCGACCTGGCGGCTGATCAGCACATCGCCGACCGACACATGTTGCTCGAGCTCGACCGCAGCGACGACGTCGAGCGACCCATCCTCGTGCCGGGCAATCCGGTGAAGATGGACAAGATGGCCGACGGCCCTCATACCCGCCCGCCCTGGGTCGGCGAGCAGACGGAAGAAGTACTGCGGGCCGAGCTGGGCCTGGGCGATGAAGAGCTTGCGGCGCTTCGTTGCGAAGGCGTCATCAGCTGAGGAGGCAAGCGTGGAATCCGAGGTGATCATCTACGAGAAGAAGGACCGCGTGGCGACGATCACGTTGAACCGCCCCGAGCGTCTGAATGCCATCAATGGCGTGATGTCCCGTGAGCTATCCCGAGTCTGGGCCGACGTCTCGGAGGATCCCAGCGTATCCGTCGCGATCGTGACTGCAGCGGGTGAGAAGAGCTTCTGCACCGGCTTCGACATGATGGATGCGGCCTCCTCCGAGACCGCGGATGTAGGCGACGAAGAGAGCCGGGGTTCGATCGACTCGATCAAGTTCACCGCCATCCAGAACGATTGCTGGAAGCCCGTGATCACGGCGGTGAACGGGATGGTCACCGGCGGCGGCCTTCACTTCGTTGCCGATAGCGACCTCGTCGTGGCGGCCGAGCACGCGACCTTCTTCGACAACCACGTACGCGTCGGGCTGGCCTCGGCGCTGGAGCCCGTGTCGCTGATCCGGCGGCTTGGCATGGAGGCGGTATTGCGCATGTCCTTCCTGGGCGGGCTGGAGCGAATGAGTGCAGAACGTGCCCTCCAGCTCGGCCTGGTGGGCGACGTCGTCCCCGCCCAGCAGCTGATGCCGAGAGCCCTGGAGCTGGCGGAAAGAATTTCGCAGCACTCCCCCGCCGCGCTGATGGCCAGCAAGAGGGCGATCTGGGAGAGCCTCAATCGGGGCCTCGACGATTCTCTCGCCCACGCCTGGGACATCATCACCGAGCACTCCTCCCACCCCGACAGCCGCGAGGGCCCCTTGGCCTTTGCCGAGCGGCGCAAGCCCGAGTGGCAGCAATTCCGGAAGGACGGCTCCTGAAGGCCTCGGCCAGGCGAGTTGCGATCACCGGCCAGGGTGGGGTAGCTTTGGCTTTTTGACGGATCGTCAAAAAGCTCTGAACCGGCTCCAGGCATCACCAACCGACACATCCCGACACGCGTCGAGACGAGCAGCCCGGCAGCCATTGGAACAATGCGAATCGCTTTGGGAGGGGGAGATCCCTCGCCCCGGCCGCCACGGCAGTGCATGGAGAGGGTCGCTGGAAACGGGCGGCCCGAGGAGGAGCTGATTATGTCCGAACTCCCCGACGAGATCGGAGAGATCCCCGAGGAGGTCAAGTCCTGGATCGGCAAGATCCGCTACGAGAGCGCGGGGGAGTTCGAGATCGAGCGCGGCTACTTCCATACGACCTGCGCCGCAGCGGAAAATGGCAACCCCCTCTTCTGGGACGACGAGGTGGCGGAGGAGCTCACGAAGGGGCCCATCGCCCCTCCGACGATGCTCTCGGTCTGGTTCCGACCGCACTATTGGGAGCCGGGACGCACGGAGGAGCCGCTGCCGTGGAAGGTCCACTTCGACCTCAAGAGAGACCTCGACCTGCCGGAAGCCGTGGCCACGGACAGCGAGGTCGCGTACGGCGAGCCGGTGCGCCCCGGCGACGTCATTCAGACGCGTGAGATCCTGCGCTCCCTCAGCGAGGTGAAGACCACGAAGCTCGGCAAGGGCCGCTTCTGGGTCATCGACGCCGAGTGCGTGAATCAGCGCGGAGAGTGGGTGGGCACGGAAACCATGACCTGTTTCGGTTACAAGAAGAGGAAGGAGAGCTGATGTCGGCGAGCTACGAGAGCCTGACCATCGACCAGGTCAAAGAGGGAGATGAGCTTCCGCCCATCAAAGTCGACGTATGCGCGACGACGATCCTTCTCGGTGCACTGGCGAGCCGCGACTGGCGGCCCATGCACCACGACAAGGACTTCGCCATCAACCGGAACGGAACCAAGGACATCTTCATGAACACGCCGAACCAGGCCTCCTGGTTCGAGCGCTACCTCACCGACTGGGCGGGCCCGACGGCTCGGCTCG
>JAFDDH010000064.1 GCA_019310975.1 Deltaproteobacteria bacterium
GGCGCGCCAAGAGCGCTTGACCGAAGCACTGATCCTCCTGCAGGCGCGCGTAGCGGAGCTGGAGCAACCCGGAGCGACCGCGATGGCTCACGACGAGAGCGCGGCGAGCGCCGAGACGCTGCGACCCGCTGCGCCGGACTCGGTCGCAGCGACGCAGGCCGCGCGGGCCGCAGACACCGCGCCGCACGGGCCCGCCGCGGCGCCCGCAGACGCACCACACGCACCGCTCCCGCCGCGCGGCCCGAGTCGCTTCGATCGCGCCTGGACGATGGCCCGAGAGTTCTTCTTCAGCGGCAACACCGTCGTGCGTGTCGGTGTGCTCGTCCTACTGGTCGGCGTGGCGCTGCTTGCGAAGTACGCCGCCGAGAACTCACTCTTTCCGATCGAGGCGAGGCTGGCCTGCTTTGGAATCAGCCTGCAGGGCGGCGGCGTCGCGGCGCTCTACCTCGTCGTCTTCTTCGCCTTCAGGGTCTACATGCTGGTTCCGGTGGGCATGGCCTTCGCCCTCTTCGTGGCGATCGCGCTGGCCTGCGGTGCCCTCGCGGTGCTCCAGAGCGCACAGCCCCTGCTGGTCATCGGCAGTCTCGGTGGCTTCCTGGCACCCGTACTCGCCTCCACGGGAGCGGGCAATCACGTCCTGCTCTTCAGCTTCTACCTCCTGCTCAACATCGGCATCGCGGCGGTGGCCGGGTTCAAATCCTGGCGCCTGCCGCCGGTGCTGGCCTTCGTGTGTACGTATGGCGTGGCCACCGCGTGGGGCGTGCTGCGCTACCGGCCCGAGGACTTCGCCAGCACGGAGCCCTTCGTACTGGCGTTTCTCGTGCTCTTCACCGCCATCGCGATCATGCACGCCTGGCGGCAGCCGCCGCGGCTCCGCGGACCCATCGACGGCGCGCTGGTCTTTGGCACACCGCTGCTCAGCCTGGTCGCACAGGGTCGGCTGGTCTCGGAAATCGAGCTCGGGCTCGCCTATTCGGCAGCCGGATTGGGGCTCTTCTATGCGGGCCTCGCCACCTGGCTGTGGCGTTCCGCACCGGCGAAGCTGCGGACACTCGCCGAGGCGTTCGTCGCGCTCGCCGTGGGCTTCGGCACGATGGCGATTCCCTTCGCGTTCGAGGCTTCGCTCAGCGTCTCCGTCGCGTGGGCGCTGGAGGGAGCCGGGCTCTACTGGGTTGGCGCACGCCAGGAACGAACGCTCGCCCGCTTCTCGGGTGTGGGTCTGCAAGTGCTAGCCGGCATCTCGTTCATTGTTTCGACACTCGTGCACGGCGGCTCCCAGAACGCGGACTTCCTACTGCTCGCCAACGGGCGCTTCCTCTCCTGCCTCGCGCTGGCACTGGGCGGCTTCTTCATCGCGCGCCAGGCCGAAGTGAGCCGGGCTTCGATCAGACCCTTCGAGTGGAGACTCGCCCAGGCATTCGGCATCTGGGGCCTGCTCTGGTGGACGCGGGGCCTGGGCGCAGAGATCGATCAATTCGTGGCACAGGATTGGGAGGCCGCCGTGTGGGTGGCTGCCGCCGGCGCCAGCGCGATCACGCTGGAGGCGGTCGCTGCATGGCGGACCTGGCGGATCGGCCGCTGGCTGGCACTCAGCGTCATTCCGGCGCTGGCCTGGCTCGTGCTGCGGACACTCGACGACCAACCGCATCTGTTGGCGCATGGCGGCTGGCTCGCGTGGCCCTTCGCGCTTGGCTCTGTCTACTGGGTGCTGGCGAGACTCGAAGTACGAGGACCCGAGTGGCTGGACCGCGCCTACGCGCCCGCCTTCTGGCTGCTGGTCGGCGCAACCGGCCTCTCGCTCGGCGGCTTCGTGGCGTCGAGCGCGGCGATGACGGACGATTGGGCGATGGCGGCGGCCGGCGCCGGCATGGCGGGCGTCCTACTCGCTGCGGTGTACGGACTCGAGCGAGGACGCGCGCCCTTCGGCCGGCACCTCGAGACCCAGCTGACACTGGGCATGGCGCCAGTGGCCACCCTGGGCCTCGTCTGGATCGGGGTCTACAACCTCGTCAGCCGTGGAGACGCCGCCCCCCTGCCGCACGTGCCGATCCTCAACCCCGTGGACGTCTCGATGGCGGTGATGGCGGTGGCCCTGCTCGGCTGGTGGACGACTCTGCGCCGCCACCTCGGCGCCTGGGTCACGTCCGAGCGGCGTCAGTTGGCAATCGTGGCCGCGGCGGGTGGCGCCTTCCTGTGGCTGAACGGGATCCTCGTACGCGCCGTCCATCAGTGGACCCACGTGCGCTTTCGTGCCGACGACCTGTGGCATTCGGTGGCTCTGCAGTCGAGTCTCTCGATCTCTTGGACGGTCATCGCGCTGGCCGGCATGCTCCTCTCCACTCGGCACGCCTGGCGCCAGCCCTGGATGGTCTTCGCCAGCCTGCTCGGCGTGGTGGTAGTGAAGCTCTTCGTGGTGGACCTGTCGCAGCTCAGCACCGTGGCCAAGATCGGGACCTTCCTGGTGGTGGGCGCCCTGCTGCTGGTCGTGGGCTATCTCTCGCCCGTGCCACCGAGCACGGAGACCGAGCGTTCGGACGCCCTCGAGGCGAAGGGGAACGCATGACTGACCCCGGACGACACGCGCGGCTCGCGACCTTCGGAGCGGCGAGCCTACTCGCCTGCGGGCTCGCCGAGAGCGGCGCCGCGGCGCCGGAATCCGAGCCGCTTGGTGCGGAAGATTTCGCGATCGGGCGCACGATCTCGACCGACACATCGGAGGCGCTGCAGTCGGTGATCCTCGACCTGGACGTGTATAGGAAGAGCGTCGAACCGGAGCTCGCCGACCTACGAGTCTTCAATGCTGCGGGAGAGGCGGTCCCCCATGCGATCCGCCACTTCATCCCCGCGCCGGACCCGGAGCCTGTGATCGAGCCGCTCCCGGTCTTCCTTCTGGGTCCGGTCGCGCCGAGCCCGGCGGACGCGACGGGATACAGCATCGACGCAGAGGTCTCCGAATCCGGCGCAATCCTACGTCTGCACAGCACGCGCCGACCGCTGCTGGGACCTGCGACCTCGGGCAGCTGGCTCGTGGACGCGAGCACCCTGGCTGGCGAGTCGATCGTCGGCCTGGAGCTGGAGCTCGCACCCAGCGCGGGGGACTTCATCGGGTATCTGCGCATCTCGGCAAGCGACGACCTGGTCCGATTTCGAACGCGGACGCAGCGCGCCGCGGTGGCCCGGCTGACACACGGCGGACACGGCATCGAGCGCCTGGATCTGCCGCTTCCGTCCACACGGGCCAAATACCTGAAGCTCGAGCTGATCGAGGGCGTTCTGGCCGCGGACATTCGCGGTGTGGGCGCGAGGCTTGCCACGGGCCCTGCTCCCGCAGAACGGCACCGAACACGCGTGGACGGCCACGCTGTCGACGCAGAGCCGGGCCACTACGTGTACGACCTGGGCGCACATCCGCCGATCGACCGGATCGACATCCTGCTCGACGAGCCGAATACCCTGCTCGAGGTCGTCATCGAATCGGCCCCCGAGCGCAGCGGCCCCTGGTCGCTCCGCCACACGGGGCTCGTCTACCAGCTCGAACACGGCGGGTCGCTGCGCAGCCCGGCGATCGTGTGGCGCGGTGGCGATCACCGCTACCTGCGTCTGAGGATCGCGCCCAAGGGCGGGGGCCACTTGATCGTCGCACCGGAAATCGAGCTGGCCTGGCGCCCCGAGCAGCTGCTCTTCATCACACGAGGTCAGCCGCCCTTCCGTCTCACCTATGGCAAGCGAGGCGCCCCGGAGGCCGCGTTCTCGGCCGCCCGCCTCGTCGGCATTGCGGGCACCGAGGCGCACTCGCTCGACGAAGCGAGCGCCACAATCGGCTCACCGCACTCGCTTGCGGGCGAAGCCGCGTTCGAAGAGCCGCCGGTGCCGATCCACTGGCGCCAGGTCGGCCTCTGGGCCGTGCTGCTGGTCGCTGTCGGTGTGGTCCTGACACTGAGTGTGCGACTGCTCAAGCAGGCTTCGGGTGAGGCCGGCGAGATATCAGACCACTAGCCCGGGCCGGCCGGCGGGAGGCCGCTCCAGCTCTCCGGATCGAGATCGCCCTCGGCGGCGCTCACCTCGACCAGGATCCCGGTCAGCTTCACCATCCCCGAGATCGGCTCGACCGATTCGGGCCCGTCCGCGGCCAGCAGGTTGACGTTCACCCCGGTCGTCTTGCTCGCCACCGAGAGCCCCTTGGCATGCTGATGCCCCCAGCCATGCGGGAGTGCCACGGTCCCCGGCATCAGATCCGGCAGCACATGCATGGGCAGGCGTACGGTCGCGATGTCGCTGCTCACGTCCACGATGTCGCCGTGCTGGAGCCCCCGCGCGGCCGCATCGTTCGGGTGCATGTAGAGATGATTGGTGTGACGGGTGCCCTTCACGAAGTCGGGGTCGTTGTGGGTCCAGGAGTTGTGCGTCTTCACGTGACGACGGGTGATCAGCTTGAGCCGATCCCGATGGCTCCGCTCCAGCTCGAATCCCACCGCGAGCTTCGCCGCCTCGGCGATGAACTCGACCGGCGCCAGCTCGAGCTTGCCGTCCTCCGTGGTCAGGCGATCGGGGAGGAAGGTCCCGGGCTCGTGGTCGGACAGCCTGCGGCCGTTCGTCTCGGCCAGTAGCTTCTCGAAGCTGCCGTGGCCCGTGAGCCGCAGGATCGTGGACATCAGGAACTCGTCCGCGATCGCCGGTTGGCGCTCGGGGTGCTTGCTCGAGTGGCGATTGCGTCCCCACTCGAGCAGACGTTGCATCGGGCCCGAGCCAAAGAGGGGCGCATCGCACGCGCGGGCGAGATCGAGATAGATGGTCGCCTCGTCACGCTGCTCGCCGTCCGGCCGCACCACGGGACGGGTCGCCTGCAGGTAGGGCCGTGACTGCATGCCCATCAGCAGCGGAAAAGCGAAGGGCAGATCCGCCCGCTCGAAGGGCGTCGTACACGGCAGAACGTAGTGGGCCAGCGAGGCCGTCTCGGTGGGCAGGATATCGAGCACGACGAGCAGCTCGAGCTGCCCGAATGCGCGCTTCAACCGCTCGGCGTTCGCCATGGTGATGAGCGGATTGCCGCCGGTGACGATGAGCGCGCGAAGCTGTCCCGCGCCCGGCGTGAGGATCTCGTCCGCCATCACCGCGCCCGGGAAGGCGTCGTTCACCGCCACGAAGTCGCCGATGCGCGAACGCTCGCGCGAGAGACCGAAACCACTGCGCTGGCCCAGCTTCGCGAAGTCGATGATCCCCTTGCCAACGAGCACGCCGCCACGCCGGTCGAGATTGCCCGAGACCGCGTTGATCACCTCCTGCAGCCAGAAGGCGACTCCGCCGTGGCCGCCCATGTTGACCCCGGTGGACGAGTAGAGGGCGGCCCCGTCGGCCTCGATGTAGGCGCGCACCATCTCGCGCAGCGTCCGGGCCGGCATGCGCGTGACCTCGGCGACATGCTCGGGCGTCCAGTCGGCAGCCAGTGACTCGACGGCCTCGAAGCCGCGCATGTGCGCGGCGACCCGCTGCCGATCCACTCCGCCGCACGCGATCAGCTCGTTCAGGAAGGCCAGGTAGAAGAAGACGTCCGTGCCCGGCCGGATGAAGACATGGCGCCCGGCGACCTTCGCGGTCTCGCCACGGCGCGGATCGACGACGAAGAGGCGCCCGCCGCGGCCCTCGATGGCACGCAGCCGCGTGATCGGATCCGGTACCTGGAGGAAGCTCCACTTGGAGACGACCGGATTCGCGCCCACTACGATCAAACACTGGGTATGGTCGACGTCTGGGAAGGTCTGCGAGAAGGGAAAGCCGTAGAGCTCGCGCGCCACCGCGAACTTGTTGCTGCAGTCCTGCGTCGCCGAGGCGTATATGCTCTTGGAGCCGAGTCCCGTCATGAAGCCCTGGGCGAAGATCGGATGGAGGAGCCCGAAGCCCGCGGCCGTGCCCACGTAGAGCCCAATCGAGTCGGGACCGTGGCGGTCGCGCAGCCCCCGGACCTTCGCGCCGATCTCCTCCAGCGCGACGTCCCACGAGATCCGGTCGTAGTGCTCCCCGACACGCTTGAGGGGATGCTTCAATCGGTCCGGCGATGAGAAGAGCTGGTGCTGCTTCAGGCCCTTCACGCAGCCGAAGCCCTCGGTGGCCACGTGATGCGGGTTCGGGCGGATTCGCGTCACGCGCTCCGCGCCATCCTCCAGCGCGACATCGACCTCGAGGCCGCAGAGCGATTCGCAGATGCGACAGAAGGTGTGGCGCGTCTCGATCATGCGGGCATCTCTCTCCTGGCTCCGCCTCGAGCATAGAGGACAGACCGTCACTCACCGCTTCGAAAAAAGCAGGCCCCAGCTCGCGCCAGCGTGGTCGCTAGCAGCCCGTTGAAGAACCCCCGTCGTCGCCGTGCACCGGCGGGGGTTCCTCAATGGGCTGCTAGGACCCGGGGCCAGGCAATCAGCGTGGGATGCCTCGATCGAGGTGGCTCCGGATCGGTGTGTGGACCTGCTCGACTGCCCGCAGGCTTTGCGCAACCATTCGAAGTCGATGGGAAAGGCTCGCAACCCCGGCCCGGGCTTGCGCAGTGCCGGCCCCCCACGCAGCCCGCGACGATGAGCACGCCCAGCAGCCAGATCGATGCCAAGAGCGACGCCTTCTTCGCGAACGCCGAGCCGATGCGCCGCCTCGTCGAAGACCTGCGACAGAAGCACGCGCAGATCGCCAAGGGCGGCGGAGAGCGCGCGGTGGAGCGTCATGTCTCGCGCGGCAAGCTGCTGCCGCGCGAGCGCGTACGCGTCCTGCTCGACCCGGGCTCGCCCTTCCTCGAGCTCTCGGCGCTGGCCGCCGACGCCATGTACGACGACCCCGTGCCCGCCGCCGGCATCATCACTGGCATCGGGCGCATCTCGGGCCGGGAGTGTGTCGTCATCTGCAACGATGCCACCGTCAAGGGCGGTACCTACTATCCGATGACGGTGAAGAAGCAGCTGCGCGCACAGGAGATCGCGCGCGAGAATCGGCTGCCCTGCATCTATCTCGTCGATTCGGGCGGCGCATTCCTGCCCGAGCAGGCCGACGTCTTCCCGGATCGAGAGCACTTCGGCCGCTCCTTCTACAATCAGGCCATGATGTCGTCGATGGGCATCCCGCAGATCGCCGCCGTGATGGGCTCGTGCACCGCCGGTGGTGCATACCTGCCAGCGATGTCGGACGAGAGCATCATCGTGAAGGGACAGGGAACGATCTTCCTGGGTGGACCGCCGCTCGTCAAGGCGGCTACGGGGGAGGAGGTGAGCGCCGAGGAGCTCGGAGGAGGCGACGTCCACTCGCGCATCAGCGGCGTCGCCGACCACCTCGCGCAAGATGATCGCCACGCACTCGCGCTCGCGCGTCGGGCTGTCGGGCACCTGGCGCGCTCCAAGCAGGTCGACCTCGAGCTGCGCGAGCCGCGCGAGCCCGTACTGGATCCGGAGGAGCTGATGGGTGTGGTCCCGGCAGACACGCGCACCCCGTACGACGTGCGCGAAGTCATCACCCGCATCGTCGACGGAAGCGAGCTCGACGAGTTCAAGCGCCGTTACGGAGAAACCCTGGTCACGGGATTCGCACACATCCACGGCTACCCGGTGGGCATCATCGCCAACAACGGCGTGCTCTTCAGCGAATCGGCATTGAAGGGCACACACTTCATCGAGCTCTGCTGCCAGCGCGGCATCCCGCTGGTCTTCTTCCAGAACATCACGGGCTTCATGGTTGGCAAGAAATACGAGCACGGCGGCATCGCCAAGGACGGTGCCAAGATGGTGACTGCCGTGGCGTGTGCGCGTGTGCCGAAGTTCACGATCATCATCGGCGGATCTTATGGTGCCGGCAACTACGCGATGTGTGGTCGCGCCTACTCGCCCCGCCTGCTCTTTTGCTGGCCGAACGCTCGCATCAGCGTGATGGGGGGCGAGCAGGCTGCACACGTGCTCTCGACGGTGCGCTCCGACGCAATGGCAGCGCGCGGCGAGGTCTTCTCGGACGCCGATCGCGAGCAATATATGCACGAGATCCGCTGCCAGTACGAGGCGGAGGGACATCCCTACTACGCGAGCGCGCGCCTGTGGGACGATGGCATCATCGACCCGCGCGACACGCGACGCGTGCTCGGACTTGGTATCAGCGCCGCCCTCAATGCTCCCATCGAGCCGACGCCATTCGGCGTATTTCGGATGTAGCGGTGTTCGACACCCTCCTCATTGCCAATCGTGGAGAGATCGCATGCCGGATCATTCGCACGGCGCGAAGGCTCGGTATCCGCACCTTGGCCGTCTACTCCGACGCCGACGCGAATGCGCTGCACGTCCGCGAGGCGGACGACGCGCTACCGATCGGCCCCGCACCCGCGCGCGAGAGCTACCTGCGCGGCGATCGAATCCTCTCCGCGGCGAAGCGCGGAGGCGCCTCAGCGATCCATCCCGGCTACGGGTTCCTCTCCGAGAATGCGGAGTTCGCCGAGGCCTGCGCGGCAGCGGGTGTGTGCTTCGTGGGCCCGCCCGCCGACGCCATCCGCAGCATGGGGCTAAAGCATGCCGCAAAGCAGCGTATGGAGGCGGCCGGCGTGCCGGTCATTCCCGGCTTCCACGGCGAGAGCCAGGATCCGACCACCCTCGCCCAGGCGGCCAATCAGATCGGCTTCCCCGTATTGGTCAAGGCCGTGGCCGGAGGCGGTGGCAAGGGGATGCGGCGCGTGGACGCCCCCGACCAGCTCGAGGCCGCCATCACCTCTGCAGCGCGCGAGGCCAAAGCCGCCTTCGGCGACGCACGCATCTTGATCGAGCGCTGTCTCGATCGCCCGCGCCATATCGAGGTGCAGGTCTTCGCCGACGCACATGGCCACGTGGTCCACCTCTTCGAGCGTGACTGCTCGCTGCAGCGCAGACATCAGAAGGTGGTCGAGGAGGCGCCGGCCCCGGGCCTCGCCCCCGATATGCGGGCCGCCATGGGCGAGGCCGCCATCCGTGCCTCGCGTGCCATCGGCTACCGGGGTGCGGGCACGGTCGAGTTCATCGTGGACGTGAGCAACGGTCTCGAAGGCGCCCCCTTCTACTTCATGGAGATGAACACGCGCCTGCAGGTCGAGCATCCCGTGACCGAGTTCGTGACCGGCACCGACCTGGTCGAATGGCAGCTGCGCGTCGCCGCCGGCGAGCCGCTTCCGGCCACACAGGACGATCTCGCCATCACTGGACACGCCATCGAGGTACGCGTCTACGCCGAGGATCCCGCCCGCAAATACCTGCCTCAGACGGGTACGCTCGTGCGGCATCGTCCGGCCAGCGGCGAGGGCGTGCGGGTCGACTCCGGGGTCGCCGAGGGCGACACGATCAGCCACCACTATGACCCGATGATCTCGAAGCTGATCGTGCACGGTTGCGACCGCGACACCGCACTCCGCCGCCTGCGCGGCGCACTCGAGGACTACGAGATTGCCGGCGTCGTCACGAATCAAGCGCTGCTGCGCCACATCGTCGACCACCCCGTCTTCGTGCGCGGGGACGTCGATACGGGCTTCCTCGACACGCACGCAAGCGAGGTCATCCCGGTGGAGGCCGAGGCGCCCGCCGAGCTCGTCGCGCTGGCCTGCGCGGCGATCCTGGCTGCACGCAGCGCGCGGGCGATCCCGCAAGGCGGCAAGGATCCCTTCTCGCCATGGGCCGTGCCCGACGCCTTCCGGCTGAACGAGGACGGCCTCGACACCCTCTCCTTCCGCTTCCGGAAGCACGATTTCGATGTCGTGGCGCACTTCACGGCCGAGGCCATCACGCTCGAATGGGGTCGCCACGCGGTCGTCGTGCGAGATGCCCGAGTGGACGGGGCGGATCGCGTGAGCGCCGTGCTGGACGGCGTACGCCGCACGGCCAGCTTCGTCGATACCGACGCTGCGATCCACGTGATCCAGCGTGGACGCACCCTCCGGCTCGATCGGATTGCGGCCCGCGCCAACGTCGACGACGACGGCGCCGGGGGGGGCGTGATCCGAGCCCCGATGCCGGGGCGCGTGACGGCCGTGCTCGTCGCCGAGGGAGAACGCGTCCGCCAGGGTCAGGCACTCGTGCAGCTCGAGGCGATGAAGATGGAGCATACGCTCGCCGCGGCCGCATCCGGTCGTGTGGGTCAGCTCTCGGCCGTGGTCGGTCAGCAGGTCGAGGAGGGTGCGACGCTCCTGGTCATTGAGTGAGTTGCGTGAGTCGAGTGATACGAACGGGTAGAGTCCGCGTCGGAGCAAGGTCGGAGCAAGGAGTAGGACATGATCAAGGGCTACGCAGGACGGATCCTCGAGATCGATCTCGGCGCCAGACGACATTCCTATCGGCCGCTCCACGAGGAGACGGCGCGGCTCTACATTGGAGGCAAGGGCTATGGGACGCGACTGCTCTACGACATGACCGAGCCGGGAATCGACCCGCTCGGCCCCGACAATCCCCTCATCTTCGCCACCGGGCCGCTGAACGGATCCGTGGCACCACAGAGCAACCGCTTCGCGGTCGTCACCAAGAGCCCGCTGACCGGTGGGATCGGCAATGCGACCTGCGGTGGATCATTCGCCTATGCGATGAAGCGGGCTGGCATCGACCTCATCGTGGTGAAGGGACGCTCCGCCGACCCCGTGCGAATCGAAGTGGAGGGCGACGGCGACGAAGTCCGCTTCATCGATGCCCGTGATCTCTGGGGAAAGGGCACCTACGAGACCCAGGCGAAGCTCGACAAGAAGATGAAGCATGCCGTGATCGGACCGGCGGGCGAGAATCGCGTCCGCTACGCGGGCATCGTCTCCGACGAGCGTATCGCCGGCCGTTCCGGAGTCGGCGCAGTGATGGGGTCGAAGAACTTGAAGGCCGTGAGCGTGCACGGCTCGCGCAAGCTCGAGATGGACGATGCCGATGCCTTCAAGGAGTACACCAAGGAGGTACGAGAGATCTTCAAGGAGCATCCGGTGCTCGGCAGCTCGCTCAAGCGATTTGGTACCGCCTCCATCGTCAATACCACCAATGGCCGCAACATCATCCCGACGCACAACTTCAAGTACGGCCACTTCGACGACGCCATGAAGGTCTCGGGCGAGTATATGGAGGATCACGAGCTGGTCGGTGTAAAGAGCAGCTGTATCCACTGCCCCGTCACGTGCGGTCGCGACGTCGAGCTCGAGGGCATCGGCCGTGTGAAAGGCCCCGAATACGAGACCGTGGCGCTGCTCGGCACCAATCTCGAGATCGGCGACCTGAAGCGCGTATCCGAGTGGAATTACCACGCCGATGATCTCGGAATGGACACCATCAGCCTTGGCGGCACGCTCAGCTTCGCGATGGAGCTGCAGGAGCGCGGCATGCTCGAGGTCGGCGTCTCGTTCGGCGATCCCGCAGGTGTGACCGAGCTGATCCAGGACATCGGTCATCGCCGCGGGCTCGGCAACGAGCTCGCCGAGGGCAGCAAGCGGATGAGCGAGAAATATGGCGGCAAGGATTTTGCCATGCATGTGAAGGGGATGGAGCTCTCCGCCTACGATCCACGCGGCTCCTACGCTCAGGGGGTCGAGTATGCAACGACGAATCGCGGCGGATGCCACGTGCAGGGTGCCAGCATGTACATGGAGTCGGTGGGTCCACTCACCATCAACCCGCAGAACCTCAAGCTCAAAGCCGACATCCCCGTCGTCCAGCAAAACCTCGCCTGCGCGATCAACTCCATGGTGCTCTGCATTTTCAGTACCTACGGGATGATCCCCAAGGCAATTCACGATATGAGCCCCAACTCGTTCCAGTACAAGCTGATCGCCAAGATCTTCGAGAATCTGGGGCCACTCCTCCGGCTCGGCATGAGCGTGAAGGGCAGGCCGATGATCTGGTGGGAGAAGTGGCTGACCTACATCACGGGCCAGCCGATGTCGTCCGGCCACCTGCAGGAGATCGGTGCGCGGATCTTCAACCTCGAACGCATGTACAACCTGCGCGAGGGGCTCTCCGCCGCCGATGACACGCTGCCCGCGCGGATTCTGAACGAGCCCACCTTCCCGGGCATGAAATCTGGCCATCCGCTGGGCGAGCTGCTGCCGCGCTACTACAAGAACCGTGGCTGGGATGCGAATGGCGTCCCCACCGCGAAGACCCTCGACCGGCTAAAGGTCCAGGTCTAGCAGCCTGACCCAAGAGGAGGTGCAAGATGGCTGTACGCGTCCAGCTGACCTACGACATGGGCAAGGAGCTCGGCGAGAGCCTGATCGAGATCGAGGGCGCACGCTTCGTCAAGGACGTCGTGCGCCTCACCCGCGAGCGCTTCGCGTCGGGTAGCGGGAGCTTCGACACACTCTCACGCGTCACCGCCATCGCGCTGAACGGCGTACTCATCAACTACCGCAAGGGAATGAAGACGCCCGTCGCCGACGGCGACACGGTCGCCTTCGTGAAGGCCGCCGCGGGAGGCTGAGCCAGCCCGCTGGAGTGCGGCCTAGTAGCGGCCCGATAGCTTGTTGATCCACGCGTGGAGGCTGTGGTAGGACAACCCGCGCTTCAGGTACATGACCGCGCAGGTACCGGTCAGCACCTCGAGCCCGCGCTCCTCGGCGACCGCCAATGCCTCCGGCGTCTCGCGCCCCATGTGGATCCACACGTGTCGAATGCCGGCGTCCGCGGCGCGCACCACCCAATCGCGTGTCTCCTCGGCGGGCACCTCGAGGAGCACGGCCTCCACGGGCTCGGGCAGCGAGGCCAGATCGGGATAAGCGTGATCCCCGGCGATCTCGTCCACCGACGGATCCACCGCGTATACACGCCGATCCTGGGCGCGCATCTCGCGGTAGCTCAGCGTCGGAAAACCCTTCCGGGCGGTGTGGCCAACCAGCGCAAAGCTGTGGTGATCCCAGAATTTCTCGTGGGTACTCGGCATGACATCGCCTCGAGTCGACTCTCCGATCCGGGTAGCCCCCCCCCTGGTTGCCTCGCGATCCGTCCCCCCATGTCGTCGCAATCGGTGTGCCACCGCGAAATGTATCACCCCGCGCGAGGCGCGGACGAGTGGACCTATGCGTCCCGCCTCGACCCGATTGCGTGGCGATCTGTCACCACGGTTCCACTCGGCACTGGTATCGTCGCTAGGCTCGGAAGACCGGCTGCACCCGACGACGCGCTCGCGCGCTGCAGCGATGCGCTCCGCACCGCCTTCGCCTGATCTCTACGCCTAGATCTGGCCCGTGGAGCCGCGTCGCGAGCGAACGGCTGCAGCCAGCTCTTCGAGCACGGGAAGCGTGTGCTCCCAGCTCATGCACGCATCGGTGATACTCTGGCCGTAGCGGAGCGCGGAGACATCCTGGCCGCTCACATGATTCTGGCGGCCGCCCTGCAGGAAGCTCTCGAGCATCACGCCGAAAATTCTGTGGCTGCCCGCGGCCACCTGGCCGGCCACCTCCTTCGCCACGACCGGCTGCACCTCGTGGTCCTTGCCACTGTTGGCGTGACTGCAGTCCACCATCAAATGCGGCGGCAGCCCGCACTGCTCCAGTGTGCCGATCACCTCGCCCACCTGGACGGACGAATAGTTGGGTCCGCTCGCCCCGCCGCGCAGGATCACGTGGCAGTCGTCGTTGCCCCGCGTGGCCACGATGGCGGCCACACCCTGTTTGGTCACGGAGAGGAAATGGTGCGGATGAGCGCTCGATGAGATCCCATCGATCGCCACCTGCACGTTGCCATCCGTGGCATTCTTGAAACCGACTGGCATCGACAGACCGGAGGCCAGCTCGCGATGCACCTGGCTCTCGCTGGTCCGCGCCCCGATCGCCCCCCAGGCGACGAGGTCTGCGTAGAACTGCGGCGTGATGGGATCGAGGAACTCGCTGCCGGCGGGCAGGCCGAGCTCGAGTACGTCGAGCAGGAAGCGGCGCGCCGTGCGCAGCCCGTTGTTGATCGAGAAGCTCTCGTCGAGGTCGGGGTCGTTGATCAGCCCCTTCCAGCCAACCGTGGTGCGCGGCTTCTCGAAGTAGACGCGCATCACGATGCAGAGGTCGTCGGCCAGCTCACGGCGCTTCTCGGCCAGGATGCCGGCATACTCGCGGGCGGCGTCGGGATCGTGGATCGAGCAGGGCCCGACCACGACCAACAACCGATCACTCTGACCGCGCAGGATTGCGGACACTTCGGCGCGCCCCTCGGCGACCGTGGTCGAGATGGCCTCGGTGATCGGCAGATCCTCCATCAGGATCGCCGGCGAGATCAGAGGCCGGAGATCTTGGATGCGGAGGTCGTCGGTCTTATGAAACATCGTTCAGGTCCAGTCGCTCGCGGCCGGTCGGCCTCCTGAGGGCGCCCCGAGGTGGCCGCCGTCGGCATGCAACTTACCGAGTTCACTAGATGTTTCCAGCCCGCAAGGAGTCCTAGCGGCTGGGGCAGGTGGTGTAGGCGGACCAGATGCAGAGGCCGTGGACGAGAAATCCTGGCAGTAGCACGGCCGAGTAGGCGCATGTGGTCGCCAGGAACCAGAGCCCTCCCGCCAGCAGCCGCCCGCTGTAGACCTGGCCCAGGCCGGGAAGGATCACCGACAACACGGCCGCGACGCCGGGGCTGGGGGCGCGGTGCACGACCACATCGGGCTCATACGCGGGCTCGTAGTCGTAGGCAGACTCGTAATCGTAGACGCGGGACATGGGGCTCTACTCCTTACTCCTTGCACGTTCCGGGTGACTCGACCGACGCCGATCGGGATGGCGCCAGCGACCTGTCCATTCCACTTCCACCTCCACTTCCACCTCCACTTCCACTTCAGCTTCCCCTTCTACCTTCTACTTCTACCTTCTATTAGAGCAAGCCACGTGCCAGCCCCAGCGAGCGCGAAACGCCGAGTAGGCGCGGCGCAGCCCCCGACCTGCAGGCGCACGTGGACAGGCGTGCAGCATCCCCACTGCATCTGCGTTCCGCATTGCGGCCCGGACGCGCTTCCGTCAGACTCGCATTTCCCCCGGGATTACCCGCTGCGAACGCCGATCGGATCCAGCATGAGCCCCCACAAGCCGGCCGGCACGGTCGCCCTCGCGCTGCTCGCGACAACGCTCATGGCCTGCAGCGGTCCCGGTGGCGCCTTCTCCCGCTTCGGTAACAAGCAGCACGCCGCCGCGGCCGCGCCGAGCGCACCGGCCTTCGAGGGCGCCGGCGTGCTCGGTCCAGCCCGCCAGCTGACCTTCGCCGGCAAGCGCTCGGGCGAGGGCTACCTCTCGCAGAGCGGCGATCGAATGGTCTTTCAGAGCGAGCGCGAGCCGGGCAATCCCTTCTACCAGATCTATTCGATGGATCTGCAGACCGGCGCTCTTCGCCGGCTCTCGACGGGAGTGGGCAAATCGACCTGCGCGTGGATCCACCCGAGCGGCCGGCGCGCCCTCTTCGCTTCGACCCACCTCGATCCCGAGGTCCCCGCCAAGCAGGCCAAGGAGCTCGCCGACCGCGCCGAGGGGCTCGAGCAGCGCTACGCGTGGGACTACGACGAGCTCTACGACCTCTTCTCCGTCCCGCTGGATGCGTCCGACGAAAGCGCCCCGCTTCGGCTCACGCACGCGCGGGGCTACGACGCCGAGGCATCGTGGTCGCCGAATGGCCGCGAGATCGTCTTCGCATCCAACCGCCACGCATTTGCAGCGGATGCGGGCATCGACACCGAGCAGCTGGCGCGCGATCCCTCCTTCTTCATCGACCTCTACGTGATGGATGCCGGGGGTCGCAACGTGCGCCGGTTGACCGAAACCGAGGGCTACGACGGCGGCCCCTTCTTCAGCCCAGACGGCCAACACATTGTCTGGCGCCGCTTCAAAGCAGATGGGGAAAGCGCCGAGATCCACACGATGCGCAGTGACGGCACCGGGGAACGCAAGCTGACGCGGCTCGGCGCGATGTCTTGGGCCCCCTTCTACCACCCGTCCGGCGACTATCTGATCTTCACCACGAATCTGCACGGCTTCGCGGACTTCGAGCTCTACATCGTCGACGCAGAGGGTCGCCACACGCCCGTGCGCGTGAGCGACTCGCGCGGCTTCGACGGCCTACCCGTCTTTGGACCCGGCGGCGACGAGCTCTTCTGGACCAGCAACCGCCGCGCGAACGGCCGCTCGCAGATCTTTCGCGCGCAATGGAACGACGCGTTGGCCCGTCGGCTCCTCGGCCTCCCGCATGGATCGACGCCCGCTGCCGCACCCCTGCTGCCCCTGCCCGAGCGGACGGATCCCAGCATCCAGGAAGCCGACCTGCGCGCGCACGTCGAGGCGCTGGCCGACGACCTCACCGAGGGGCGGCTCACCGGGACGCCCGGCGAGCGCATTGCCACCAGCTACGTGGCCCGCGCCTTCCGCCGGCTCGGGCTGATTCCAGAGGGCGACGGCACCACCTACTTCCAGAGCTTTGGCTTCACGGCCGGCGTCGCCCTCGGAGCCGACAACGCGCTGCACATCGAGAGCTCGAGTGGCTCGGAGCGGGTGGCGCCCGTGGTCGACGTCGACTGGCGGCCCTTTGCGTTCTCGCGCGAGGGCGAGATCGAGGCCAGTGAAGTCGTCTACGCGGGCTACGGCATCGTGGCGCCCGCCGGACCCGACGGGCCCGCCATCGACGCCTATGCGGACCTCGACGTCACCGATCGCTGGGTGCTCGTCTTCCGCTACGTGCCGGAGGAGCTCGACGCCGAGTCGCGGCAGCATCTGCACCGCTACTCGAGCCTGCGCTACAAGGCGATGATGGCGCGGGATCGCGGCGCCCGCGGCCTGCTCGTGATGAGCGGACCGAACTCACGCGTGCGCGAGGAGCTGGCGCCCCTGCGCTTCGACGCCTCGCTGGCGGGGACGTCGATCGCCGCTGCCTCGATCACGGACGCCGTGGCCGAGCGGCTCACGTTCGGAACCGGCGAGAGCCTCTCCGCACTGCACGACCGCGCGGACGCCCTTCCCACGAGTGAGGGCCGCCTGCTGCCGGGCGTGCGCGTGGCCGCCCGGGTTGATCTCGACCAGGAGCGGGCCCACGGACGCAATGTGATCGGACGCCTTCAGGTGGGTCCCGAGCCGAGCGACGACGTCGTCATGATCGGCGCCCATGTGGATCACCTCGGACGGGGCGAGGGGTCGTCATCACTCGCCGGCCGCGACGAGATCGGGCGGATCCATCCCGGTGCCGACGACAACGCCTCGGGGGTGGCGGCGCTGCTCGAGGCCGCGGAGGCGCTCGCCGCGCGGCAGGCGCGCGGCGAGTTCGGGGCGCGGCGTGACGTCGTCTTCGCCGCATGGTCGGGTGAGGAGCTGGGCTTGCTCGGCTCGAGCTGGTGGGTCGAACACGCCACGAATCCACACGACGAAGACGCCAAGCTGCGCGATCACGTCATCGCATACCTCAACATGGATATGGTGGGCAGACTCAATGGCAGTGTCTCGATCTTCGGCGTTTCGTCGAGCTCCAGCTGGCGGCCCATGCTCGAGCGGCAAGCAGTGCGCTCGCCACTCTCGATCAGCGCGCAGGAGGACGCCTACCTGCCGACGGATGCCACGCGCTTCTACATGAGCGGTGTCCCGATCCTGAGTGTGTTCACCGGCGCACACGCCGAATACCACACGCCCCGCGACACACCGGATACACTCGACTTCCAGGGATTGCTCGATATCGCGATCCTCGTCGAGCGCATCGCCGCCGACCTCGCGCAACGCGAAATGACACCCGACTTCGTGGCCGTCCCAGGACCTTCGTCGTCGACCGGACCCAGTCTCATCCGCGTGTATCTGGGGACGATCCCAGACTACGCACAAACGGATCTGCGCGGCGTTCGGCTCTCGGGCGTAGCGCCGAAGGGCCCGGCAGAACGCGGTGGCATGCGTGCCGGTGACATCGTAGTCGAGGTGGCGGGCCGTCCGATCGAGAACATCTACGACTATACGTACTCACTCGACGCACTGAAGGTCGGCGTGGCCATCCAGATCGGCGTGCTGCGCGAGGGCGAGCGAATCGAGCTCGAGGTCGTGCCCGCTTCACGGGACTAGATGGCTCGCTTTCCGAGCATCCCTCGGAAATTCGCTTGCTGCCCGGCGCGACCCAGACGTAGCCCGGATTATTCATGAAGGTCCGTAGCGAGACGGTGCAGATTCGTGCTCTGGCAAGAGAAATCGGTGTTTCGCCGCGCAGGCGTACTCTGCAGTACGTCGAGCAGCGGAACGCCGATTTCTCTTGCCAGAGTGCGGAGATGTGCCGTCGCAGTAGG
>JAFDDH010000468.1 GCA_019310975.1 Deltaproteobacteria bacterium
CACAGCCCGAAGGAGCCATCGACCACGTAGGCCAGATCGCCCACCACCTGGACGGCCCGGACGGCCTGGGCGGCGCCCGCCGTGTCGACGAGGGCGCCGACCTCCACCGGGAGCGTGGGGTTGGAGACGTCGATCACCCGCAATCCGGCGCTATTAGCGGCCAAGTAGGCAAACTCGCCCACCACCTCGACATCCATGCCACCACCCGGCGTGTCGAGGGCGCCTATCTCCACTGGAAGCATGGGGTTGGAGACGTCGATCACCCGCAGCCCTCCCCCCCCGAAGCTGCTATCAGCCACGTAGGCCAGATCGCCCACCACATCGACGCCGCGTGCGTTGCCCGGCGTGTCGAGGGCGCCGACCTCCACCGGGAGCGTGGGGTTGGAGACGTCGATCACCCGCAGCCCGCTACCGCCGGCCACGTACGCGAGCCCGCCGACAACCTCGACGTCGATGGACGGCGTATCGACGGCCCCCACGTTGATGAGCGCCCGTGCCATCCCCGGGAGCACTACCAGCAGCCCCACGATCGCAATCAGAATCCGCATGAGAGCCTCCTCGATTACGGGTAGTCTCTCACACACGATATTTCTACAGCAAGTGTTGGCGAATTGTCTCAGCGTCCAGCTAGGTCGCCTCCTTGGACTCCGCACCCAGCAAGACCCCGGAGAGCGCTCCACTGCTCGATGGAGTGCCGCCGAATCACTCAGGAAGTCCAGCGAGGACAGGGACTTGCGCTACTTCGGGGGAGGGTATCCGATCTTTGGGCTGGCCGGGTCCACAACGATCTCTACGCGGCTTCTTGCCACACGTAGCGATGGTGCAGGCGAAGTCTGCACCAGGCTGCGTTGTCACAGGCAGGAGGCGGGATCTCATCCTCCTTCGGCGACACACAAAATGCACAGACAAATGGCGCACAACGTTCCGGCGACCACAGTGCCCCAACTTGGCGAGGACTTGTGGACGGCCAGCGCCGGAGTCGCGTAGGATCTGATGTGTTGCCGGTCATCGGGGCCGGGGCGGTCCAATAGTACTTGGGCGGCGGAGTCGGGCGTGGATTGGAGTGCACTGGGTGCGCTGGGCGAGTTCGTAGGCGGTATCGCCGTCGTCATATCCCTCGTCTACGTGGGATTCCAGGTCCGCCAGAACAGCAACTCGGTTCGCGCAGCGTCACAGATCGCGATCAAGCAGCTCAGCTCCGAGATCACTACGCACCTCCTTGCCCACGGTATGGCACGAATCTACATCGAAGGGCTGAAGGACTCGTCCTCACTGCCTCCTGAAGATCGCGTCCGATTCCATAGCCTCATGCTTGCCTTGTTCGGTGCATACGAGGCTGCGTACTTCCAGAGCTACTACGGCACGATCCCGCCGGAGCTGCAAGAGCCGGCCAGCCATCAAGCCCAGTTTCACTTGCGACAACCTGGTGTCAAGCAGTGGTGGACAGGTGGAGGTCGTGCTCGCTTCAGCAAGAAATTCGTCGNNTCGAGGAGCTCGAACGAGCCGCAGCCAGGTCTGCCGTCTGACACGAGCTTCCAGTCGGACTGATCAACAGCTTGGCGTGACAAGCCTTGATCGTGTCTGGCATCGACCCTCTGAGCCGTAGCGAGCCGGTCAGCCTGTTGCCCAGCCGCCGAAGCTCAGTTCGTCATAGCGCAGCAGCGGAGTCAGCCCGTCTCCTTCATCACAGCAACCTCTCGCACGAGCCGCCCCTTCAGGCGCTCCCTTTCGATTTCAAGGTCGTGCCGAGTCTGGAGGTTCATCCAGAAGCGCTCCGAGGTTCCGAAATAGCGCGCAAGTCGCAGAGCGGTATTGGCATGTGCCTTGCGAGCCATAGTCTCTCCCTCTCAGTGATAGTCCGTGATCTCCACGTCGTGCGCGTCTCCGCGATCCCATCGGAAGCAGATGCGCCACTGGCCATTGATCCGGATGCTGTGCTCGCCCGCCCGGTCTCCAGCGAGTCGCTCCAGTCGATTCCCTGGGGGCACCCGTAGGTCGTGCAATGTCTCGGCAGCGTCCAAGAGCAGCAGTTTCCGGTGGGCCCTACGCTGCACATCTGGAGGCAGCTTCCGCGAACGCTGCCTCTGAAAGACCTTCTCGGTCTGAGGATTTCCGAAGCTCCGGATCACCCACGAAACATAACGCTATGCGTTAATAACGTCAAGCGTTAATAAAAGGACCCAGCCGCGCCGATGGAGATGTTGCTCGAACAATTCTCGAGATTGCATATCCTCTGGATGCGCGCCGGGGAGACAATCCGATGGCACTAGAGACCCTGCACCCGCCGCTGCGGCGAGTGGTCGTCGCGCTCTGGGGCGCCGCGTTCGTTTGGTTGGTCTTCTTCTACGCCCCGTCCCAGTTCATCGACATGAACGCCGAGCTCAGCTGGCCGGTCTGGCGAACGGGCCCGACCGAGGCCCTCGGGATCGTGATGATCGTCGGCGGCGTCGGCGTGATGCTCTACTGCACAGGCCTGTTCGCAAGGGTCGGACGCGGCACCCCAGTCCCAGCGGCACCGCCCGAAAACCTCGTGATCCGGGGTCCCTACCGCTATTCGCGGAACCCGATCTACGTCGCCGATGTCGCCGTATGGTTCGGCATCTTCTTGTTCAAAGGCCATGCGGCGCTGCTGCTCTACGCCGTCATCGCGACCATCTTGGTCGAGCTGGTGATCCTGCTGTGGGAGGAGCCTGTGCTGAAGCGCCGCTTCGGCAGCCAGTACGACGCCTACCGGGAGAAAGTGCCGCGTTGGCTTCCGCTCGGACTCCGGGGCTCCCGACTTGGGCCGCCCCGAGCGCGTGTAGAGTCGAGACTCTCAGCAAGTAGGGTGGAGAACGACCGGTTTGGCGAGCATTGCGATGGATGAAGAGCGAAGAATCCGTGCGGGCGTCCGAGAAGCGTATTCTGCCGCTGCGCGACATCCTCGTCGCGAGCATCCGTTTCCTCTTGGTCGCGAGTTCGCAGAGAGCCTGGGCTATCCGCGCTCCGTACTGGATGACCTTCCCGAGGTCGCGGTCGAAGCCTTCACCGGTGTATCGAACGTGTCGATTCTTGCGCCGCTCGCGCCGGGCGACACCGTGCTGGACCTCGGTTGTGGCGCGGGGTTGGATTCCCTTGTCGCTGCGCGGCGCGTGGGACCGCTAGGGCGGGTCGTCGGAATCGACTTCAGCGGAGCAATGCTCGGGCGTGCCAGCGGCGGAATCCGCACCTCTGGCGTGCACAACATTGTCCTCGCACGGGCCGCAGCAGAGAGCCTGCCTCTATCCGACGAATCGATCGACGTCGCTCTGATCAATGGAATGTTGAATCTCAACCCGGCAAGAACCGAGATCTTCCGGGAGCTTGCACGAGCCATCGTTCCCGGAGGTGTAGTCTACTCCGCCGAGCTGATCCTCAAAGAGCCGTTGTCAGAGTCGGTCCGCGCAGATGAAGCAAGCTGGTTCGCGTGAATCGCTGGAGCGAAGGAAGGCGGTGCCTTCCTCGAAGAATTCCGATCGGCTGGTTTCCGCGAAGCGACGATCGTTCGCACAACGAGAAACGCAAGAACGAAGAGCGCGCGTGTCCTCGCTGCTGACGTGGTTGCGCGAAAGTAGTCCTCAGTGATCTGCAAGCACGGTCGCAGCCCAACAAGGGCTTTCAGCTGACAACAGCCAGCTGGGCATTCCCCAATTCAGTATCGATGTGTCCG
>JAFDDH010000469.1 GCA_019310975.1 Deltaproteobacteria bacterium
CACCTCACCGGTGGCATCGTGGATCGGTGTCAGCATGGCCATGACGCCAAGCGGCGCCTGCGCCGAGGCCTCGAACTCGAGCGGGGGCGTGATCAACTCCTCGCCATCCATCGCTCTGTGGATCAGTGCCGGGTCGATGGCGCTCGGGCGGCCGATCGCTTCGCGCTCAGAGCTCGCCAGACAGATGAGGCCGGGTGACCAGATCCGCCACGCCAGGAATCGATGGCGCGCAATAGCATCGCCGAGCGCAGCCTCGATGCGCGCCTGCTCGGGAGCGTCCTGCAATGCCGCGCGCCCTCCGTCGCTCTCGCGCCAGCGGTTGCGCAGGGCGAGCACGGGCTCCTCGAGGCGCGGATCCGCGGCCAGATCCTCCGCAATGGCCCGCTGGTTGCGGGTCCACAGATCGACCGCAGCCACGCTCGAGGCCACGATCGTCTCGAGCTTGGCTCGTACCTGGTCGGCACTTGCCCTCTCCACCGCCACGTACGCCCAACGCCCCACCGCCGCCAGCAACACTGCAAAAGCGAGCGGAAGCAGATAGAGTCGGGCCATCGGGAAAGGCATCAGCGACCGCAAAAGACCGGCGACCGCTGCTCGATGAGGACGACGTCCGAGGAATGAGACATGATGCCTTCCTTCGCGTGTATCGCTTGGAGCGGCGCCGGGGATCCAGTCTAGCCCGTCTGCTCGGGACCGTGGCGGAGTCGCACCGGGACGTAGGTGGCACGGTGGACTGCGAGGGCGATCGACCCGAGCGCGATCGGATCGTCTACCGGGGCCTCGCCCGAACGAATTCGGCCTGATTCCGCCGGACGACGAGTAGCCACGCGACCCCAAAGTACGCCATCGCGAGGACCGTGATCCAGAGCGCGGCGGGCCCTGTGGTGGGAACCGGCTCGGGGCAGAGGGACTCGGGATCCGTCACGCAGCCGAGCAACGCATCGCAGCTCTCTGCGGTGCAGGGATCGCCGTCGTCGCACGCCAGGTCATCGGGGGTATGCACGGAAACTTCGGCTGACTCGTCGCAGGTGTCGACCGTGCAGACAACGCCATCATCCAGAACTGGGGTCGTTCCGGGCTGACAATCACTCACCACATCACAGAGCTCGGCGCCGTTACACCACTCGCCGTCGCCACAGACACCGTGATCGGGCGTATGCACGACGATGCCGATCGCCTCGTCGCAGGCGTCGATCGTGCAGGCCACGCCGTCGTCGACGGGCGGCGGCGTACCCATCAGGCAGCCGATTTCCGGATCACAATCCTCGGCTCCGTTGCAGAAGAGCCCGTCGTCACAGTCGAGGGGCAATCCCACGCACGCACCCGCGCCGTCGCAGACTTCCGCCACCGTGCAGACGTTGGCGTCATCGCAGACGCTGCTGGACGCTTCGAAGGTGCAGATCGCCGAACAGCAGTCGCCGTCGAACGAGTTGCCATCGTCGCAATCCTCCCCGGCCTCGGGGATGCCGTTGCCACAAAGAGCGAAGAGTGCCGAGATATCGGTTCGCCGAAACGAGAGCCCACTGTCCGGGTTCGTCACCATCGGGCCATGCGAACTCATCAGGCTCCGCACCTGATCCGGTGTCCGACCGGGGTCCTGCTCGATCAGCAGCGCCGCGATGGCGGCCGCGTAGGGGCTGGCCAGGGAGGTGCCCCCTACGCTCGTGCTGCCACCGCCGACATTCGTCGTGGTGGTGCGCCAGTCCGGGGCCAGCAGATCGAGGATTTCATCACTATTGGTGTGGCAGACGAAGGTGTCCGCCGCGGTGCCGGTGTCCACGCACACCGTGGTACTGCACGTGCTGCCACACCAGGACACGGTTCCGAGTGCCGCCTCATAGACACCGCCGACCGAGATCGCGTCGGGGACGCAGGCCGGGAACGAAATGCCATCATCGTGCGCGTCATTGCCCGAGGCGGCAAAGACCATGACCCCCTCGCCCTGCAGAGTCGAAATCAGCGCGGCGGTATTGCTCCCCGTGCACGGGTTCAGGAGGGGATTCGAATACTCACCCGCGAACTGCGAGTGAGACATGATTGTCGAGTAGCCAGTCGAGCGCAGCGTCGATATCCGAGAAATTTCCCTCGCCGCTGCTATCGAGCACCCTGAGAGCCACGATGCCGGAATTGGGCGCAACTCCCAGGGCCGACGTGATGACACCGATGACATTAGTTCCATGCCCACTGTCGTCCTCCGCACTCCCGGGCCCGATCTGGGTATTGAATCCGTTCGGACAGCAGCCCGTCATCCCGACACCGCCCCGACACCAGCAGCGCTCTTCGACCAGATCGTTCGCCAGCTCGGGATGGTCGGTGTCGATCCCCGAGTCCAGGACAGCGACGTTCACGCCCGCGCCCGTCACGCCGACCGCATG
>JAFDDH010000228.1 GCA_019310975.1 Deltaproteobacteria bacterium
TGAAGAAGATGCGGGGTGAGCGCTGCGGAACGAACTGCCAGCCCTGCGCCTCGGCCTCGTCGAGATATTCCTGGAAGTCGCGTTTGACATGGGGATCCCACTCCCTGGCACTCCCGTAGAGCTCCTTCAGCCCGCCGTGCTGATAGTGGAAGAGTGGGGTCGTGACGAGGTTGCCGCGCGCGTAGTCGAGTCGAGCGAGCTGGTAGAGCATCATCTCGTCCGAGTAGCCCGCCAGCTTCAGCTGCAGCATCTTTGGCGCTACCTGGGCGGTCATGAGCGCAATCCCGAGCTTGGGCGGGTAGCGGCCACTGACTGCGGTGAACGCTTCGGCACCGCTGATCGAGAGCTGTGGGATGGCCGAGTAGCCCGCGCCCCTGCGCCCGTACTGGCCCGCCAGGGCGAAGAGCAGCAGGATGCCCCGCTCCATCTCCAAGCCGTGATAGAACTTCGAGAAGTTCGTCTGGCAGACGTTCGAGCAAGCTCGCGCTGAAGCAATCCGCCGGGCCAGCCCCCGCACGACGGCGGGCTTCACGCCGGTCGTCGCCTCCGCGTCCTCTGGCAGGTAGCTCTCGAGCTGCACCTTCAAGCGCTCGAATACCGTCGTCACCTGCACCGGGCCCGCGAGTGTCTCGACGCGATAGGTGCCTTCGAGGGCGGGCTTCAGGTCTTTGAGGGCAAGGCTCCGCTTCGGGGCCTCGGCGATGGCGTTCGTTGCCGAATCGAAGACGTAGAAGACGTCCTCGTCGCCAGAGCGCGAGAGATCCCGTTCGCGCAGAAATTTTCCGGTGTCGACGCGTACGAGCAACGGCAGGTCCGTCTGCTCGGCGATGAACTCCGCCTTGTAGAGCTTCTCGCTGACGATCACCTGGGCCATCGAGAGGGCGAGCGCGGCGTCACTTCCGATGTTCACCGAGATCCACTCATCGGCGTGGATCGCCGACGGGTTGTAGTCGGGCGTGATCGTCACCACGTGGGCGCCCTTGTAGCGGGCCTCGTAGATGAAATGGGCGTTGGGAATGTGGGTGTAATTCGGATTTCCGCCCCAGATCAGGATCAAATCGCTGTAGTGCAGATCGTCCATCGAGCTATTGAAGACGAGCTTGCCGAGGGTGGTGGTGACACCCGGCATGTGGTCGCCGATCTCGGTCGTATCCTCGAGGATCGGCGTGTCGAGTAGATAGCCGGTGCGCGTGAGCCCAATGCCGTGGCAGCCGTTGCTCGCACCCGAGCCGAGGTCCCAATAGATCGCGCCCGGTCCGTCCTGCTCGGAGATCATTACGTCGATCGTCTTGTCGGCGATCTCGGTCAACGCCTCGTCCCAGCTGATCCGCTTCCATCCGCCTGCCCCGCGCTCCCCGACTCGCTTCAGCGGGTGTGTGACTCGCGAGTGGTCGTACATTCGGTCGCTATAGCAGGCGCCCTTCTGGCAGCCGCGCGGATTGAAGTCGGGCACCTCCGCATTGATCTGTTCGTAGTCGCCGACCTGCTCCTCGCGCCAGACGATCCCATCCTTCACGTAGATATTCCAGGCACAGCCGCGCTGATAGCCGCAGTTGACGAAATGTGTGCTGCGGACGACATGGTCCCACTGCCAACGCTCGCGGTAGATGTCGCCAAAGCCCTGATAGCTCGGGACGGCCGGTCGCCCCTTCCTACGGTCGGCCTGTGCGACGGCGCTGAAACGGAGATTGAAGAGCGCGAGCGTCAGCAGGCCTCCACCCGCTCGGAGGAAGTGTCTGCGATTCAGCGTAAAGGGCATGGATTCCTCCTGTCGAGTCCGGCCTGCATCGCCATCAGCGCTTGGGAGCACGTCGAAGCTCGGCTGCACGCTCTGGCTGCGACCTGCGGGCCAGCGTACGAGCCCTCACGCGAGCTGGACCTCTACCCGCGTGTCGCGATCCGTATGACCCGGCTGCATGGCGAGAATCATCGGGCGCAGGTGGAATTGCCCGCCGGCGAGCTCGACCGGGTTGAGCGGGGTGGCGATCAGATTCTGGAAGCCCTTGCCGTCCTTGAACTGGAAGTTCTCCCAGGCGTGATAGATGACGAGCTGCCCCTCGCGAACCGAGGGCGTAACCTTCGCGAGGATCCGGAACGAGTCGAGATCGTTGAAGACGCGCACGTGTCGGCCGTCCTCGATCCCACGGCGCTTCGCATCCGTGCGGTTCATGAAGGCCACCGGCTCGCCCCGCTGCAGCTGCAACATCAGCTGGTCGTCGCGCCAATTGGCGTGGATGCTCCACCGGGTATGACCGCCGGTGAGCATCAGCGGGTAGTCACCACCTGAAAGCGGCGGGTCCTTGTGGATCGGCAGCTCCTCATGCATTTCGAGGTAGAGCTCGTGATCCAGATAGAACTGCATCCGCCGGGATAGCGTCGGATAGGGCATCTTGTCGTTCACGTGCTTGGTCAGCGGCGTGATGGTCTCGCCGGGTTCGATCTCGGTGGCATTGCCAATGGCGCCGAGGCTGTGTCCGATCTTCTTGAAGGGCGCGAAGCCCTTCTTCTTGAGCTCGTCCCACGTGAGGTCGCCCAGATTGCTGGCGCCATCGATCAGCGCAGCGCAGACCTTGCCGTCGTCCGTATGTCCGAACTCGCCCTGGCTCGAGAACTTCTCGTAGAGGTTGTGGAGCGGTCGCACGTCGCCACGCCGGTCGACGAAGCTCTCGATTCCCCGCTCCTTGGCGAGCAGATCGACGGCCTCGGTGAGCCGCGAGATGATCTCCCAATCCGATTTTGCCTCATAATAGGTCGTGGCCTTCTCGCCCGAGTGGATGTAGGGCATCAAGGTCGTCGCCCATTTGTGCTCATCGTGCTCGTACCAGGCAGCAGCGGGCAGCACGTAGTCGGATTGGAGTGTGGTCGACGTCATGCGCCAGTCCAACGTGACGATCATGTCGAGCTTCGGCCAGAGATTACGAAGGATCGCCGGATAGTTCCGGATGCGGCGCAACGGGTTCGTACCGAGCACGAAGAGCATCTTCGGGTCGTTGCCCGGCCGCGGCCAGACATTCTGCCAACCCTTTTCGAACGACTCCTCCAGGACTTCCCGGACGGGCCGCTTGAGATAGGGATCCCACTGCTCGAGCTTCTCGCTGGATTCGAGTATGCCTCCGTGCACGTACCAGAAGAGCGCGCCCGAGGTCATCCTCCCCTCGTCCAGGATCTGACGCCCCATCTCGTAGGTGATCATCTCCTCCGTATAGCCATCGAGCTTCCAGCGGGCCTGGTCGACGAGCATGCCACCGAGCACCTTGATGGCCGTCTTGTTCAGCATGTCGCCGGGGCCGAACATGCCGCGGATGAAGCCCTCGATGGCGTCGTGGTCGAGCCAGGGGAAGCCCACGAAGCCACTGCCCTTCTTGCCGAAGTTGCCCGTCAAGGCAAAGACCAGCGCCTGCCCCCGCTCGATCAAATTGCCGTGGTAGTACTTGTCCATATTGCTGGATGTGACCATCGCTGCGGACTTTGCGTGACCGAGAAGCCGCGCCAGCTCTTCGATGGCCGGTACCGGTGTGCCGCAGAGCGCCGAGGCGCGCTCGGGAGCGTAGTCGGCGAGACGCTCACGCAAGAGCGTGAAGACCGTGCGCAGCTTGACGCGCTCTCCGCCGGCCAGCTCCACCTCGAAGCCGCCCTCGAGCTCGGGCTCCCCGCCCTCGAGGTCCAGACTCCGTCGCGAAGCCACGGTGAGCCCACGCTTCTTGTCGTGGAAGTAGAGCTCGTCGTCGCGGCCGCCCGGTGAGAGATCCGAGCTACGCAGGTAAGAGCGGGTGTCATCGCGCACGAGCAAGGGCAGGTCGGTCTGCTCGATCAGGAAGTCGCGATCGATCCAGTCCTTCTCGACCAGGATATGGGCGATCCCGAGCGCCAGCGCGGCGTCGCAGCCCGGCTTGACGGGCACTTGTAGATCCGCATGCACCGAGGATGCGTTGTAGTCGGGTGCAATGGTGACGATCTTCGCGCCGCCATAACGTGCCTCGGTGAGGTAGTGGGCGTTGGGAATCTGTGTGTAGAGCGGGTTGCTGCCCCAGATCAGGATCAGATCCGAGTACATATAATCGTCAGCGGATCGCTCGAAGGTGATCTTGCCGAAGGTCTCCGCGACCCCGCGATGCGCGTCGCCGATCTCACTGTTCTGGTCGAGGCCGGTTGAATCGAGGAGCAGGACGTGCCGCTGGTGGGCGGCGGTCATCGTCCCCTCCGTGTAGAGCGGCCCGATGTCCCAGATGACGCGCTCGGAGCCTTCCTGGGTGATCGTATCCAGGAGCTGACCGGCGATATCGTTCAGTGCCTCGTCCCAGGAGATGCGCTTCCACCTGCCCGAGCCCCGCTCGCCAACACGCCTCAGCGGATAGCGGACACGGCTCGCGTCATACATGCGCTCGCTGAAGCAGGCGCCCTTCTGGCAGCCACGCGGATTGGGATCCGGCACGTCCGCATTCGTCTGCGGATAGTCGGCGACCTGCTCTTCGCGCCAGACGATCCCGTCCTTCACGTAGACGTTCCACGCACAGTGGGCCTGATACCAACAATTCACGAAATGACTCGAGCGAACGACCTTGTCCCAGCGCCAACGCTCCTGGTAGAGATCGCGCCAGTCGTCGTATGCCGGAACTTTGGTGCGGCTCCGAGCCGAGGGCTCTCCGGCGACCTGCTGGTCTTCGTCGTCGGGAACGCAGCTGAGCAGGTTCAGGCCGAGGCTCATGCCCACGACGCCCGTCGCTCCCCGCGCCAGGAATCTGCGGCGCGTGATGCTCCATCTCTGCCTCGACTCGTCGTTCATATCCTTCATCACCTCGCGGGTCGTGCCCCGACGTCTGTGGAGCGCATACCCGCAGCCTCTCCGTCGTCCTCCAGGCGTTCGCGCAGCAAGCGCTCCTGAGGCTTCTCGGATGCCGTCTTCGGAATCTCATCGACGACTTGAAAATGAGAGGGCACAGAATTGCCTTCGAGGTGATCGCCACAATATCGACGCAGCGCGGCCGGGCTGCCGCCCTCTTCCGGGACAAAGACGACGGCCGCCACCACGTCCTTCTCGCCCGGTGCGCCGGAAGCGGCCGGTATCCCGTACACGAAGACGTCCGCGACGCTCGGGCACTCGGCGATCACACGCTCCACCTGGCTGGGGTCGATGAAGTCGCCGTTGTGCCGGAGCCCGCCGCCGGCGCGATAGTCGAAGAAGAGCCAGCCATCGGCGTCGGTGTGGCCCATATCCCCGCTGCGATTCCAACCCGCGCGGATCTTGCGCCGCGAGGCCTCGTCATCCGCGAAATATTCGATCGTCGCGTCCCCGCCATCCTGGGGCCGGCAACAGATCTCGCCCACGACACCCGGTGGAGACTCGTGGCCCGCCTCGTCGAGAATCTTCATCTGGATGTTCGGCATCGGCTTGCCGAAGGAGCCCACCGGCCCCTCACCGATGGGCTTGAAGGCCATCCCGCCACCGTCCATGGCGCCATAGAACTCGAGAACGCGCAGATCGAAGCGCCTCTCGAATGGCTCCCAGATGGCTTGTGGCATGCCGCCGCTGACTACCATCCGAACCGGATTGTCGGCATCGTCGGGGCGGGCTGGCTCACTGTAGATCGCCGTCGCCATGCCACCGACCAGGGAAAAGGTCGTACAGCCGTGATGGCGCACGACGTCCCAGAGCTTCGACTTCGTGAAACGGCGGCTGAAGACCGCGCGCAGCCCCAGGTTGAGGGCGGGCATGAGCGTCACCGATTGCGCGTTGCCATGGGTGAGTGAGAGGCCCGTATAGGGGCGCTCGTCCGGCTGATAGCCGAAGATGAGCCCGAGAATGCCCGCCGAGCAGAATCGCGCGTTGTCACCGACGATGCCCTTGGGATCGCCTGTCGTTCCGGATGTGAACATGATCTGCAGCGGCGCGTCCGGCGAATCGACGCAGACGTCGACGGTCGGGACCGCCTTCTCGAGCGTCTCGCGAATCGGATCGCTGCGAAGCCGTGCCGGCACGGCCGCGGCATCGATCAGCCACACCCACTCGAGCTGGGGCGCCACCGCGGCGTCCTCTGGCAGCTGAGCGATCGCCTCAGCGGCGCAGACGATGCCTCTGCAGCCCGCCTTGCGCAGCATGAAGCCGAGCTTGTCGCGCCGGGTACGGGGATCGATCGGGACGATGAGCGCACCGAGAATCCCGCACGCAATGGCGATCTCGACGAACTCGGGGTGGTTGCGGAGCATCACCGCCACGCGATCGCCGCACTCGATGCCGCGCGCCTGCATGCCTGCGGCGAGACGATTGGCGTTCTCGTGCAGATCGGCATAGGTGCGCACTTCGTCGGCCGTCTCGCCGCCGTCGAGGCTCTGGTGCTCG
>JAFDDH010000470.1 GCA_019310975.1 Deltaproteobacteria bacterium
TGGACCGGCTGGCCGGTGTTCGAGATCACCTTCTCTCCCCGCGCGAATCGATATCCCTCGTCGACACCCAGCGTCGTCCCCACGAGGCCGGCGTCAAACGACAGATTGGTGTGGAAGTGCGTATCGCCGAAGAGGACCTGATCCGGATAGCTCCGACCGACGAAGGGTGAGTAGACGCGCTCCGATTCGAAATCGGCTTCTGTGACCACCATCTCGACCGGAGAGGCGACGGCACCCCTCACTCCCACGGAAGAGGCCGCCAACGCTGCGAGCAAGAGAATTGAGATCGACGAGGGAACGAGGTCTACGCGCATCGATGTGTGCTCCTGTCTGGCCGTGATCGCGATGAACCCGCATTCCTTGATCTGGCGCCAATCCTCGATGATGGCGTCTATTGCGCGTAGTGCTGATCGAGAAAGCCCCGAAGTGTGTCCGCCCAGCGCCCGAACATGCGGCGCGCTTCGGCCGTATTCGTGACGCGGCTGCTCCACGTGACTGTCCCAGCCGTGTTGCGAACGACACGACGATCCGCAGCCCGACCTATGATCTTGCCGCTCACGGAGTCGAAGAGCTGGATGTAGAGCGTTGCAGCTCCCGTCGATGCCGAGAATGTCTGGGCGCGTCCGGCCGTTGCCGCATCGGGTGCGCTCACATCCAAGTCGATGATCGCAGGCCGTAGCAGGAGCACGTCGTAGTCGATCTCATCCACGACTTCGAAGCCATCATCGGCCTCCAGCCTCTCGGTCAAGACGGTCTTGAAGAGTGAGGCGACGTCCGCCCTGATTCGCTCCATGTCCCGCGCGCGGATGGACCGCCTCCGCATCCGGTTCTGGTCGCGCTGCCAGTTGCTCCGGAAGGCGACGTACGGGTCCAGGATCTTGACGCGTCGGAAGACGCTGAAGTCCGCCTTCGGATCGATGTAGGCCATCGCCACCGAGCCGCCTTCGATGGGCTCGAGCCCATTGAAGGCGACCGTTGTCTTACCTTCTTCCGCAAACACCGTTGGAGCCAGCCAAACGATGAGGACTTGAGCTGCAATCAGCCCCGCGGTGGTCGGACGGGCGAGTCGGTTCACGCGGAGATTGCATTCTCTCATGTGGGTACGCTCCTCGTTCCTGTTCAACGTCTTCGCAGACAGCACCGCTACACAAGGATGTGGTGCGATACCCTCGGCCCTGGTGGAGGCCGGGCATTCTCAGCGGGCCATGGAGAGAGACCATCGCATGGGCCGGGACCCGTGTCGATGCGAGTGCATGCGTCTCATGGCTCGTTCCTACCGCCCCCGGGTCAAGACCCAGTACTGGGCGCCGCTGGGAGTGCGGACCGGGTACTGGAGCCGGCTTCGGGGCGTTTCGGAGTTGGTGAGACGCAAGTACAGATCGTCGAAGAACTCCGGGGTTTCCAGGCTGAAGTTGTGAAAATTGCGCGTGCGATTGACCGGAGTGACATCCACCAGGGTGACGAGCTCACTGTCGGGCTCCACCAACTCGAACGCCCTGGCGGCCTCTTCGGACTGATTCGGATTGGCCGGGTTGACCGTGCTCTCGCCCAGGCGTCGCCCGCGATTGAGGACGCGGCTCATCAGCAGTGCGCGATCGTTGGAGGAGACGTACACGGTGAGATTTCGGGTCAGGGCGCTGATCTCGTCCTTGAACTGACGCCCAAACTTTTCGTGACCCACATCCGGTGCCGTCAGGACCACGTCTTCGAATTCAGTCGCTGGGTCGGCCAGATCCACCTCCTGATAGAGCAGCGTGAAGGCGCTCACGACGACCTCGCCTCCCATGCTGTTCGCCAGCAGCCACAACCGCTCGGGCTGGACCTCTCGGATGATCAGCTCGATGGTCTGGGCAAGCTCTTCCCCGGATTCCCGGGCTACTTCTTGTGCGCGTCGGTAGCCCCGTGGCGACGAACCCTGATCCCCGGGCCAGTCGAAGACCAGCAGCGGCGAATCGATGTCCAGCACGTGGGCCAGGAAGGCGGTCTTGCGTAAGGCCGAGGGGAAGCGTTCC
>JAFDDH010000065.1 GCA_019310975.1 Deltaproteobacteria bacterium
CGCAGGTTGCAGTCGTTCCCGCTGTCGAACGCTCAACCCACCAGCGCATCCTGCCGCGAGACGACGGCCCCCGACCCGATGATGCCGAGTAGTGTGCAGGTGATGACGATGCAGCTCAACATGGCTTCCACAATCCGATCGGGGCGCTCTTTGTCGCCCACGTCACGAGATTCGACGATCCCGTGTCGAAATGGATATGAACCGCGTCACAGCTTGCGACACTTTTTGACGTGATGCACGGGTTTTCAGAGCAGGGTCAGCAGCGGCCCGGCGACCCAGGCCTCCAGCAGGGCCGCAACTACCAGCGCCACAAGCGAAAATGCGAAGAGGCTCAGCGTGACGCGCAGGACCTCGCGCTGTATCGAGCCGCCCAGCGGGTGCCGCGCGAGAGCGCGCGAGGCGTAGATCGCCCCCAGCGAGGCCATGATGTAGGCGAGGGCTTCGGCGGCGAGGTGCGGCAGCACGGCGAGGCTCGCCATCGCCACAGCCGCCGCGCTGCTCTCCGTGCCCAGGTCGCGGGCCACCAGCACGGTCAGCACGAAGGACCACACGCACGCGTTCCAGCCCAGTACGAGCATGGCTCCATAGCTCTGATAGATGAAGCAGATGCCCACGATCACCAGTGTGACCGCGGTGTTGTGCGCCAGGATCGAGCCCGCCGATCCGAGCATGCGGCCGCGCAACCCACCCTCGCCGAGCTCGGCCGCACGAATCGTGAAGCCAAAGAAGCGTGATACTTCCTGCTCCCCCAACCCGATGGCCACCAGAGCGAAGCCGACCAGGATCCCGGCGAAGATCCAGAAGATGCCGACCACCGTGCGTCGGTTCGCGAGTGAGCTCGGCGTGTGGGTCACGTAGATCGCGTTGCGGTTCTCCTCCAGGAGCTGGGCGAGCCGACCGCTCTGCGAGGCGGAGATCAGGAAGAGTGCGATCAGCCCGCCCTCGGGCACGCCCATCGCGATCGGCAGCAGGCTGGAGACGAGCGTGACGACGATCGCCTCGGCGAGCAGCCGGCGCGCCCGCCGCCCGGGCTTCGGATCCAGCTCCGCGGGAAAGAGGCTGTCGATCAGCGTCGCTTGGGTCGGCATGACGACTTTCTGACCGGCCGCTTGCTGCGCTCGGTGCCGGCACGCCGGCCAGCATAGCCGCGGCGTGGCCCGCGAGCCCAGAGCGACGGGCTGCTGCGATTTCGTGCAGTGTGAGCTTGACTACTGCTGGAATTCATGAGACGGGTCGAGGCGGCGGGAACCTCGGTGGGCGGTCCGCCAGAGTGGTTCGCCCGGCGGCGCGATCATGCGCCAGGAGAGCTGCATGCGGCCGTCACTCCGCGACACCAGCAGGGTTCTGTCCTCGACCGTCGCCCGGCGAGGTGGCTGGGTCGTCTTCGCCACGCTGGTACTCGCCCTCGGCGCGCTCCTAGCGATCATCGATCCGCGCACCCTGGAGCCGCGCCTGGTCCTCGATCCCTCCCTCGATAGCATGCTGCCCGTCGACGATGACGGGCGGCGCTTCTACGAGCGCGTGAAGTCCACCTTCGAGACCGGAGAGGTCGTACTCGTCGCCGTCGTTTCAGACGACGTCTTCACCGCCGACGTGCTGGCTGCGATCAAACGCATGACGGAGCGAATCGAGTCGCTCGACTACGTCCACCACGTCAGCAGTCTCGCCACGGCGCTCAACATCCGGAGCCACGAAGGCGAGCTGATCGTCGAGCCCTTCTTCGACGAGGTGCCGGAGGGTGCGGCCGCGCTGGAGGATCTGCGCCGGCGGGCGCTTTCGGATCCCATCTACGCGGGCAACCTCGTCTCACGCGATGCGCGGGCGAGTGTGGTCCTGGTCCATCTGCTGGACGTGCCCGAGCTCGAGCTGATCGAAGCCGGCGCGGATGCGGCGATTGCGGCGATTGCGTACGAGGAGGCCGGTGACGCGGAGATCTGGCTCACGGGCGGCGCCCACGTGAAAGCGGAGATGAGTCAACTGATGCTGGCGGACATCGGACTCGTGATTCCGCTCGCACTCTTGGTGATGTCCGGCGTGGCGTACATCTCGTTTCGGACCGTGCGCGGTGTCGTGGTACCGCTGGCCACGGTGGGATTGTCGACGCTGCTCACACTGGCCTTCGTGGCCGTGACCTACGGGCGCCTCAACACCATCACGGTGGCCGCCCCGCCGGTTCTCATCGTGGTCGGCTTTGCGTATGCGATCCACGTGCTCTCGGCCTACTACGACGCGCTGCGCGATTCCGAGGTCGACCATCAGACCAGCGCCGAGGCTGTCCTGCAAGCACTCCACCGCGTCGGTGTGCCGGTCGTCTTCACCGCCATCACCACCGCGGCCGGCTTCTTCTCGTTGATGACGAGCCCCCTCGAGGCGATCCAGCAATTCGGCGCCTTCTGCGGCGTGGGCGTGATGCTGACCATGCTGGTCTCCCTGACCCTGGCACCGAGCCTGCTCGCCATTCTGCCGATTCCCGCGCGAGTGCGGGCGCGGCGCAGATCCGACCGATTCGATGACCTCCTGGATCGGCTCGGCGCCTTCGATCTGAGGCATCGCAGCACGATCTTGACCGTCGGCGCTGCGGTGGGTCTCTTCGCTCTGGTGGGCATGTTTCGCATCGAGCTGGGCACCGACACAGTCGGCAACTTCAAGCGCGACAATCCCGTGCGTGTCGATTTCCAGCGCGTGAACCAGCAATTGGAAGGCGCCAATGCATTCGACGTGATCTTCGAGGCAGGGGAGCCCGATGCGTGGAAGGATCCCGAGAACCTGGCGGTCTTGCAGGCCTTCCAGCAATGGATCGGGGAACAGCCCGAGGTGGGTGGCTCCACTTCACTGGCTGACTATGTGAAGGTAATCCATCGCGGCTTCCAGGAGGGGGAAGGGGACCTGGTTCTGCCGGATTCGCGGCAGTTGGTGAGCCAGCTTCTGATCATCGGAGGCAACGACGAGCTCGACGCCTTCGTGGAGTCCGACTACCAGATTGCTCGTGTCGTCGTGCGCACGACCGCAATGGACTCGGCTGATGTGATGGGTCTCGTCGGCCGCACCGAGGCATACCTCTCGGAGCTCTCAGGCGTGGTCGAAGGGCTTCGTGCGAGCGTGACGGGAAATAGCGTGCTGGTCAGCCGAACACAGGACGATCTCGCGTACGGCCAGGCCATCAGTCTGCTGACGGCCTTCGTCTTCATCTTCTTGATTCTTTCCCTGCTCTTCACCTCGTTCCGCATCGGTGCGGTGGCGCTCGTCCCCAACGCGCTCCCGGTGCTGATTTATTTCGGCCTCCTCGGCTGGTCTGGTGTCACGCTGAATACCACGACGGGACTCGTGGCGTGTCTCGTCTTGGGCATTGCGGTCGACGACACCATCCACCTGCTGGCGCACTTCAATGCGGCTGCCAAGCGTAGCCTCGACGAGGCGCGCGGTGTGATCGAGGCCGTCCGTGCCGTGGGCCGGCCCGTCACCTACACGACCATCGCGCTCTGTCTCGGCTTCATGACGCTGATGCTGAGCGAGATGCGGAGCCAGCAGCAGTTCGGTGCGCTGGCCGCCATCACACTGGCTGCGGCTTGGCTCGTGGATCTCACCTTCACGCCAGCGATCGCCTCCCGGATGCGCGTGGTCAGCTTGTGGGACGTGCTCACGCTCGATCTCGGCGAGGCACCTCAGCGCTCCATCCCGCTCTTTGCGGGTCTAAGCCATTCGCAGGCTCGCATTACCGCGCTGCTTGGGAGCATTCGCCCTTACGAGCAAGGTGATTACGTGGTGCGCAAGGGCGACTTTGGCGAGGAGATGTTCGTGGTGATCGAGGGCGAGCTGACGGCATCGATTCGATCGGCGGGCGAGACGGTCGTGATCCGCAAGCTCGGGCGCGGCGACGTGATCGGCGAGGTGGCGCTCTTCCACGGCTTGCGCACCGCAGATGTACAGGCTGAGGGGCCCGTGCGGCTCCTCTGCCTCACGCACGCGTGTCTGCAGCGGTTGAATCGCCGCTACCCGCGCATCGGTGCCCGCGTGCACGCCAACCTTGCCGTGGTGCTCTCCAATCGCTTGGCCGACGTCACCGATCGCTACGGAACGGCGACCACCAGCGGCTCTCGGCGGGTCGGCTGAGCTCGGGGACTGCGCGCACCGGCTCCGTCGCTCGGGATCATGGGATTCAATCGAGCGGGACGAGCTCGGCCGGATCTGTCACCGGTAGCGAGCATCGCTGGCCGTGACAGACGAAGGCCGTGGCGCGGCCATCGATGGGCTCGCGCCCCTCGAGCCAGCTCGCCGCGATGCTCACCGGCCGCTCGGCGCCTGGCGTGGCCTCCACGACGGCATCCTCGGGCAGGAGAAGCTGCCGCGCGCGCGACGCCAGCGCGCGGGTCTCGTCGGCATCGGGCTGGCCCACGATCACCGCTACCGAGAGGCCGCGCTGATGAAGCGCCACGGCGCGCAGCAGCGATGGGCAGGCGTGGGGTTGTCGCTCCAGGACTCCGGCTTGGCTCGCGATCACGCCATCCGCCCAGCTCTGAATGGGCGCGAGTCCGGAGAGCTGAGCGACGCGACACAGGCCGAGTGCGGCCAGCCCCGCGGCGCTCGGTGTGGCTCCGTCGTGATCCGTCTGCGGCCGGTGTACGAGGTGCTCCCCGTCGACCGGAGTGAAGAAGATCGCGCCCGTATCCGGGTCGATGAATCGGTCGCCGATCTGCTGGGCGAAGTGCAGGGCGACGTCGAGGAAGCGGTGGCCGGCGCCGGCGCGGTGCAGGTCCATGCAGGCGTCGAGCACCGCGGCATGATCGTCCAGGAAGCCCGATACCTTGGCGCGCCCCTTGTCGAAGACGCGGTGCAGTCGACCGTCGTCGTCCACCATCTCGTCGAGTATGAAATCCATGGCACGCACGGCGTCGGCCAGCATCTCTTCGTCCGCCAGCGCGCTCGCTGCGCGAGCGAGGCCCGAGACCGCGTAGCCATTCCACGCGGCAACGCGCTTGCGGTCCGTGTCGGGGGGCATGCGCAGCTCGCGTGCTGCCAGCAGCGCTGCGCGTTCCAGCGTGAAGGCTTCGCGGGGCTTACGGGCTGCGTCGACGAGATGTGTCGTCCCGTGCTCGAAGTTGCCCTCGGGCGTGATCCCGTAGGCGCGGGCAAAGTCTTCGGCGCGGTCGCCCAATACGGTAGCGATCTGCTCGGGTGTCCAAACGTTATAGGCACCCTCTACGCCCTCGCTATCTGCGTCCTGACTTGCGTAGAATCCGCCTTCGGGCGACGTCATTTCACGCCTGAGATAGGAGACGGTCTCGCGTATCGGCCAGATCAGGTCCGCGTCGTCAGGACTGCGTCGCAGCAGCTCGGCGTAGATGCGCAGCAGCAGGCCCTGGTCGTAGAGCATTTTCTCGAAATGCGGGATCGTCCACTCTCGATCGACGCAGTAGCGATGGAAGCCGCCGCCGAGATGGTCGTAGAGTCCTCGCCGCGCCATCTCATTTGCGCTCTGGGAGAGGTGCTGCGCCACGGCCTCGGCTTCGTCGCGATCCAGGAAATCCAATGCGGTGAGCAGGAACTCCAGGTTCGTCGGCGTCGGGAACTTCGGTCCTCCACCAAAGCCGCCGTGCTCCCAATCCGCATTCTTCATCATCAGCCGGGATCCCTGCACGATCGCGTCGGTCCCGGGTGCGTGAGTCGCCTCTCCCTCGATGCTCAGCTCGAGGGATTCCACGATGCGCCCGGCCGCGCTTTCCACTTCGTTGCGTCGTCGATCGAACGCTTCGGCGACGGACGTGAGCACCTGGCGGAAGCTGGGCATGCCGTGACGCGGCTCGTCGGGGTAGTAGGTGCCGCCATAGAAGGGGCTGCCGTCCGGCAGGCAGAATACGGTGAGTGGCCAGCCGCCCTGACCCGTAAGGCGCACGACAGTATCCATATAAATCTGGTCGACATCGGGCCGCTCCTCGCGATCGACCTTGATGCAGACAAAGAGGCGGTTCATCAGTGCTGCCGTGTCCTTGTCCTCGAAGGACTCACGCTCCATCACGTGGCACCAATGGCACGCGCTGTAGCCGATGGAGACCATCAGCGGGCGGTCCTCGTCCCGTGCCCGCTCGAGCGCCTCGTCGCCCCACGGATACCAGTCCACGGGGTTGTGCGCGTGCTGCAGCAGGTAGGCGCTGGCTTCGCCGGCCAGACGATTCGGCTCGCTGTCCGGCTCGCGCGCGGGGCTGGCCCCCTCCAAAAGTCGTGTGTCGTTCTCGGCCATCGTGGCGGGCGGTCTCCTCGGGCAGGATTCTAGCCCGTGGCCGCCCGGCTTGTTGCGGCGCGGCATCTGGACGATCGTCCCCGGGCGATGCGGGACATCATCCTCAAGCCGGGTCGCGACCGCTCGCTGCGCCGGGGGCATCCCTGGCTGATGTCGGGTGCCGTCGCGCGCATGACGGGCGACGCCGAGGCGAGTCCGGGCGAGTGGGTCTGCGTGCGTAGCGCGGACGGGGAGGTGATCGGCCACGGCCACCTCTCACCCGCGTCGACGATCCGCGTGCGGCTGCTCAGCTTCGGTGAGGACGACCCGGGGGAGGAGCTTCTCGAGGCGCGCATCGCGGCGTCCGTGGGGCAGCGCGAAGCGCATCCGCTCCTCTCGGACACCGATGCAATCCGCCTCGTCAATGCCGAGGCCGACGGCCTGCCCGGCCTCGTCGTCGATCGTTTCGCCGACGTGCTCGTCGTCAAGCTGCTCTCGGTAGGCATGAGCGTGCGCGAGAGTGCGGTCGCCCAGGCCCTGAAATCAGTCACCGAAGCGCCACACGCGCTGCTGCGCGCGGACGGTCGTTCCGCGCGCCGCGAGGCGTTCGCAGCGAAGCAGGGTGTGCTCTGGGGCACGCCGCCCGAGCAGGTAGAGATCGTCGAGCGCGGGCGTCACTACGCGGTGGACGTCCACCACGGGCAGAAGACGGGCTTCTATCTCGATCAGCGCGACGCGCGCGACCTCGTGCAGCACCTGGCCGAGGGGCGGCGTACGCTCGACGTGTTCAGCTATACGGGTGGATTCGCAGTGGCCGCTGGTGTGGGTGGCGCAAAGTCGCTGGACTTGATCGAGTCCTCGGCCGACGCGCTCAAGCGCGCGGGCGAGAACCTCGCGCGCAACGAGCTCACAATGCCGGCCGGATTGCGTCGCGGGGATGCCTTCGCGCTGCTACGCGAGGGGGTCGCCGCGGGTGAGACCTGGGACCTGCTGATCCTCGATCCACCGCCGCTGGCGCGGCGCAAAGCCGACGTCAAAAAGGCCAGTCGCGCCTACAAGGATCTCCTGCTGCAGGGCTTCGCGTGCGCGGCGCCGGGCGCCTACGTGCTCGCCTTCACCTGCTCGCACCACGTTTCGCCGGAGCTCTTCTCGCAGATCGTCTTCGCCGCCGCTCTGGACGCGGGCCGCGACGTGCAGGTGCAGGGGCGGCTCGCTGCGCCGGCCGATCATCCCGTCTCGGTCCGCCAGCCCGAGGGACACTATCTCTCTGGGCTGCTGCTTCGAGTCGCCGGCGACGCCGGCCGAGAGTCCTCCGCGTGACCGAGGATGGACCCAGCGGGCTGCGGATGGCGGGGGCCACGCCGGATACGCTCGAGGCGTTGCGACTCGATGCGGCGGGCGCGCTCGAGCGCGGTCTCGGCTTTGTCATGGCGCACGGCGATGCCTTCGCTCAGCTACGCGCCCAGGTGATCTTGCAGGCGCGGCCGGTGCAAGACGCGACCGATGCCGTGGCCGAGCACCAATCTGGCGATGGATCGTTCTCACTGCTCGGTCTCGCGGCGGCCGGCGCGCCTGGCTTGCGCGAGGAGGCGGCCCGCGGACTGCCCGAGGCGCTGCTCGGCAGTCTCGAGGCGCTCGTCGTATTCGCCGAGCTCTCGGCACTGACCCACCCCTGTGTCGAGGCAAGCGCCGCTTACCTGGGTCGGATTCAGCGCCCGGACGGCTCCTGGGGCCGCGATGACGACGAGCCGACCGATCGCCTCTACGCGACGGGCATGCTGGCGGGTCTACTTGGTCGCACGCGCTTCGTTCGAACCGAGGTTCTCGAGGCTTCGGGATCGTTCGTGGGCGATCTTTTCTCACCCGAGCGCGTCGAGGAGCGCGACTGGCGCAGCTTGGTGGCGTTCGGCGTCTTCTTCACCGGCGTCCACCACGATCTCGCCGACGCAGCGCTGCAGTGGATTGGACGCGCGCTGGAGCGCGGTTTCCGCAGGCGGAGCTACGACGCCACCGAGACCCTGCAGATGCTGCTGCAGTGCGGCGCGATGGCGGTGCCCGGCGCCGAGCTCGCGCCCGCCGAGCTGCTGCATGCCGTATTGGCCGAGCAGGGGCCGGATGGAGGCTTCGCAGAGCTGGCCGAGGGCGGCGTGCCCGCCCGCGTGGCGCCCACCGTCGACTGCCTGAAGGGGATCATCGCGCTCTGCGACTCGCTGTCGTGATCGGCGCCTGCTTGCGGGCCGCCCAGCCACACGGCAGCTTCTTCTCCTGCGATTCCCGGCCCGGCCGCTCTTCCGGCACGCTCGCGCCGGGCATGGAGCCAGGGAGTGAGCGAGCCGCATGATGAATCTGGGTTTGATCCACGAAGCCATCGCAGAGGTCATTCCGGATCGCGAGTGCATCGTCTTCCGCGACCGCCGTCTGTGCTGGAGTGAGGTCACGGACCGCACGCGGCGGCTTGCGGACGTCCTGCGCCAGCACGGTTTCGGCTGTCGACAGGCGCGGGCGGGGCTCGAGAGCTGGCAGTCGGGCCAGGATCACGTCGCCCTCTATCTCTACAACGGCAACGAGTACCTCGAAGGAATGCTCGGTGCCTACAAGGCGCGCTGCGCGCCCTTCAACGTGAACTATCGCTACGTCGAGGAGGAGCTGCTCTATCTCTTCGACAACTCGGATGCGCGCGCGGTGATCTACCACGGCCGATTTGCGCCGCTGCTCGCGAAGATTCGCGAGCGCTTGCCGAAGCTCGAGCTGCTGATCCAGGTGGCGGACGAGAGCGGGCACGCGCTCTTGGACGGTGCCCTCGACTACGAGCAGGCACTCGCGGACGCGACGCCGGCGGAGCCCGAGGAGCTCTCGCCCGACGACCTCTACATTCTCTATACCGGCGGCACGACGGGCATGCCCAAGGGCGTCCTCTGGCGTCAGGAGGACATATTCTACTCGGCGCTGGTCACCCGGAAGCCCGAGTCCCTGCTCGCGATCCAGGAGAGGGTGCGAAACGGGCGCGAGATCCGCTCGCTTCCCTCTCCGCCCTTCATGCATGGTGCCGCGCACTGGGTCGCATTCAATATGTGGCACCTGGGCGGCACCGTGCTGGTTCAGGACAAAGTCGAGCACCTCGATCCCAATGACATCTGGTCGACCCTCGAGCGCGAGAAGGGAAATACGCTGGCAATCGTGGGCGACGCCTTCGCGCGTCCCCTGATCGACCAGCTGCGCGAGAAGGACTACGACCTCTCGAGTCTCTTCCTGGTGACATCGGGGGGCGCCATCTTTACAGCCGCCCTCAAGCAGGAGCTGCTCGACCTACTGCCCGACATCCGCATCCTCGATGCCCTCGGCTCCTCCGAGACCGGCGCGCAGGCGAGCCACTATTCGACCAAGCAGACGGGGGTGCAGACCGGGCAGTTCGAGCTGGGCGATGACAACCTGGTGCTCTCGGACGACCTGAGTCATGTGCTCGAGGCCGGCTCGCCGGAGCGGGGCTGGCTTGCGAGCAGGGGCTGGATGCCGCTCGGCTATTACAAGGACGAGGAAAAGTCGCGCCTGACCTTTCCTGTCGTGGACGGAGTCCGGTACTCGGTGCCGGGTGACCGCGCCATGGTGGAGCCGAGCGGTGCGCTCAGGCTGCTCGGCCGCGACTCGGTGACGATCAACAGCGGTGGTGAGAAGATCTTTGCCGAGGAGGTGGAGCTGGCGCTCAAGCACGCTGCAGCCGTCTACGACTGCGTGGTCTGCGGAACCCCGAATCCGCGTTGGGGGAGCCAGGTGACAGCCATCGTCCGCCTAAGAGAGGGCGAAACCCCAGACGAGGACGCGCTGCGCACCACGGCGGGCGAGCACATCACCCGCTACAAGATCCCCAAGGCCTTCATCTTCGTGGACGAGATCGTCCGCGCCCCGAGCGGCAAGGCCGACTACCGCTGGGCGGTCGAGACGGCGAAGCGCGCGCTCGGCCTGGGCTGAGCCGGATGGGCCCCTCAGGTGACGCGAAGGCTTCCGTGCTGACTCGCTCGCCAGGGATAGAGAAGTACTCCCCAGCCTCAATCGCTTGCGACATCCGGCAGCTCGAGCTGTGCCGCGAAGCGTCGGATGCGCGCTGCGTTGGCGCCCAGATCACCACGTCCGTCGCGCGACTTCGAGCGCATGTCGATGTGCGTTCTGCGGCCATCGGAAGAGATACGCACCGTGACGTCGTCGACGAAGCGAAATATGGCCGTGGTCTCGCTGGCGTCGAACGTGCCCGTGGCGGGGTCCTCGTATGTGATCTCCCAGCCGAGACCACGCGCGGCAGCCAGCGCGCGCGCGTAGGCGTCCGCCTCTGTGAGTGTCGACTCGATCGGTGCGAGGTCCGGGTACTCGCTGCGCACGATCTCGACGAATTCCTTCGGATAGGCCATGTCGCGCCCCGCGTAGGCGGGAACATCGGCCGAGGAAGCGAAGCTCGGCGGTGAATCGAGGTCTGTCGTGATGTCGTTGATCGGCGGAGCGTCGCCCCCGCCGAGTGCGGCGGTGATGACGACGGCGAGCAGACCGATGGCCACCAGCGTGGCGATCACCGCGCGTCGCTGATCGTCCGGTCCGTGCATCCTGCGCGTGCGCAGGATCGCGATACTGCCGAGGAGCAGGCCGAAGGCACCGCAGAGAAGCGTGCCGAAGGCGAATAGGTAGAAGCCGACCAGCGGTCGCAGCACGCCGATCTGGATTGCGCCAATGCCGACCACGGCGGCAGCCGTGCCGAGTGCGGTGAGGGCATACGCGCCCAGTGCGGTCTTGGATCGCGAATCGGGCATGGCGACCTCCTCTGCGCTTGGGGGGAGACAACATCCCGCCGACACTGCGAAGAAGCCTAACACGCCGTCGCCACGCCGGCGGTGGTAACTTCTCGCTCTCGCCTCTGGACGGCGGTGCGCCGATCGTTCTCGGCCCAGCAAGAGCCCAGAGTCGAGCCAGGTGACAAGTCAAGTGACAAGCCAGGTGACGAGAGAAGAGACGAACCAGGAAGAGACGAACCAAGAAGAGACGAACCAAGAAAAGGGGTCATCCGACGTGAGCGATCTGGTGCGGAGCGAGAGACGGGGAGCGACTCTGCTCCTCACACTGAACCGGCCGAAGGCCCTCAACGCGCTCGACCGCGCGACCCTGCTCGCGCTGCGATCGGCGGTCGATGCCGTGGCCGACGACGACGCTGTGCTCGCGCTGGTCCTGACCGGCGAGGGGCGCGCCTTCGCGGCCGGTGCCGACATCGCCGAGATGCGCAAGCTCTCGCCACTCGAGGCCAAGGCCTTCTCACGCCTCGGGCACGAGACCTTCTCGGCCCTCGAGGGGCTGCGCATCCCCACGATCGCCGCCGTGAACGGCTTTGCGTTGGGCGGGGGCTGCGAGCTCGCGCTGGCCTGCGATTGGATCTACGCCTCCGAGAAGGCGCGCTTCGGTCAGCCCGAGGTGGCCCTCGGACTGATCCCGGGCTTTGGCGGCACGAGCCGGCTGCTGCGCCGAGTCGGGATCGCATGGGCGAAGGAGATGGTGCTCGGTGGGGAGAACATCGATGCCGAGACCGCGCAGCGGATCGCTCTCGTGAATCGAGTATTCGAGCCCGACGCGTTGCTGGATGCGGCGCTGGCCGCGGCGGAGCGTCTCGCCGCCAAGGGGCCGGTGGCTGTCGCGCTGGCGAAGAAGGTGCTGCACGAGGGGCAGGACACAGACGTCCGCGCCGCCCACGCACTGGAGCAGAACGCCTTCGGCCTGGTCTTCGCCAGTGAGGATCGCGGCGAGGGGATGGATGCCTTCCTCACCAAGCGCGACCCGAAATTCAGCGGACGCTGAAGGGTCTGGGCTGGCGTCGGCCAGCGACGCCTGGCGGATGCGTGGCCTCGGGAGCCCTCTGAGTACGCCGGCGTGAGGACCTGTTTCCAGGCCGTGGTAGGGAAAGAATCGTCGCTTCAGACGCGCAGCACCTGGATCATGTCGGTGCCACCTGTCTTCTGTGAGCGACCCGCGGTGACCACGACCACGTCGCCCTCGCGCACGTAGCCCTGCGCGCGCGCTCGATTCACCGTGAAGGCGATGCGGGTTTCGTCGACTTCGCCCTCCTCGCCCTCGTAGAGGATGGGCATCACGCCCCAATTCATGGAGAGCCTGCGCAGGACGGACGGGGAGGGCGTGACAGCGAGAATCGGGCTCTTGGGCCGGTACTTCGAGATGCTTCGCGCAGTGAATCCGCTCTCGGTCAGCGCGATGATTGCCGCGGCGTCCAGGTGGTTCGCCATCGTGATCGCCGCCTGGGAGACGGCCTCCACCACCTGGTTGGAGGGGTTTGGGTGGATGTGCTGCAGGGTGCCGAACTCTTCGAGTCCGTCCTCGGCCTCGAGGGTGAGGCGAGCCATCGTCTCCACCGCATCGACGGGATGCAGGCCGGCGGCCGTCTCGCCCGAGAGCATCACCGCGGAGGTGCCGTCGAGGATTGCGTTGGCGACGTCTGAGACCTCCGCACGGGTCGGACGCGGGTTGCGTTCCATCGAGTCCAGCATTTGTGTGGCGGTGATGACCGGCTTGCCCTGGCTGACCGTGGTGCGGATGATGCGCTTCTGGATCATGGGCACCTGCGCCATCGGCAGCTCCACGCCGAGATCGCCGCGCGCCACCATGGTGCCGTTCGCCTGCTCGACGATGGACTCGAGGTGGGCGACGCCGCCGCGCGTCTCGATCTTGGCGATCACCGGGATCTCGCTGCCGCGCTGAGCCAGGAAGCGCTGGATGTCGGCCACGTCGCGTGCGCTCTGTACGAAGGACGCGGCCAGGTAATCGACCCCCTCTGCGGCGGCGAAGACGAGGTCCGTGTGGGTCTCGGGATCGATGGGCTGATGGTCGAGTTCCGTATCCGGGAGGTTCACGCCCTTGCGGTCCCGCAGGGTTCCGCCGCACTCGACCCGGCAGTGGACTACGTCATCGTCGATGCGATCCACGGAGAGCTCGATCTTGCCGTCGTCGACGAGCACGCGCTGGCCAAGGGTGAGCACTTGCGCGAGCCCCTCGAAGTTGACGGAGACCCCCTCCCCATCGCCCTTGCCGGGGCGTGTATGGAGCGAGTAGCGCTGCCCCGCCACCAACACGACAGCGCCGCCCTCGAGGCGCCCGGTGCGGATCTCGACGCCGCGCGTGTCGACCATTGTCGATACGTTGGCGCCGAGGTCACTGATCGCCTTGCGGACGCTTGCGAGCCGGACGCGATGCTCTTCCAGCGTGCCGTGTGAGAAGTTGAGGCGGGCCACGTTCATTCCCGCCTCGATCATCGCCTTCAGGATGTCGGGTGAATCGCAGGCGGGTCCAATCGTGGCGATCAGCTTCGTCTTACGGAGCCTCATATTGGCCGGGCCACTCCTTCCCGATTCGAATCGCCGGGAGAATACAGCGAAATCCGAGCGGGATGTGAGACTCCTACCTAATAGCCCCTCACGTAGGAGAGCTGGTCGGCCCTTCGCTCGATGGCTTCGCCGGCCTCGAGGAGCACCGCGGTTGCGTCCCAGCGACCCTCGAGCAGCTGGCCGCGCGTGCCATCGGGGATCGAGCCCTGCATCACGCCGGCGCGCGACGTGACGGTCTGGGCGGCGACGTCGATCGCTATGTTCTGGCTCGGGTCGAGCTCGATGCTGCCGCGTAGCTCCTCGATCTCGGCCTCATCGAGCGCCACGCAGACGAGCCCCAGGCTGGTACAATTGCCCGCGAAGATCTCGGCGAAGGACTCGCCCACGAAGGCGAGGAAGCCGAAGCGCATCAGCGCCTGCGGGGCGTGCTCACGCGAGGACCCGCAGCCGAAGTTCCTGCCGACGACCAGAATCTCGGCCCCTGCGAAGCTCTCGTCGTCGAGCGGGTGCTTGCCCTTGGCGGCCTTGCGCGCGTCCTCGAAGAGGTGAAGCCCCATATCGTCGAAGGTCACCACCTTCATGAAGCGCGCGGGGATGATGCGATCGGTGTCGATGTCATCGCCACGGATCACGCAGCCGCGTCCCTCGATGTGCTCGATCTCGACGCGCTTTCGACCAGCCATGCGACCTGCCATATCAGATCACCTCCCGCACGTCCACGACGCGTCCGGCAAGGGCCGCGGCCGCCACCATCGCCGGCGACATCAGCAGCGTGCGCCCGGTGGGTGAACCCTGCCGGCCCTTGAAGTTGCGGTTGCTCGAAGAGGCGCAGATCTCGCGACCGATCAGCTTGTCGGGATTCATGGCCAGACACATCGAGCAGCCGGGCTCACGCCACTCGAAGCCGGCCGCGCGGAAGACGGCATCGAGTCCCTCTTCCTCGGCCTGGCGCGCGACGGCTTGGGAGCCCGGTACCACGATGGCACGAACCCCATCCCGAACCTTGCCGGTCTTCGCAACGCGCGCCGCCTCACGCAGGTCGCTGATGCGCCCGTTGGTGCATGAGCCGATGAACGCGACGTCCACCGGTGTGCCCGCGATCGGTGCGCCCGGGTCGAGGTCCATATACTCGAGTGCCTCCTCGACACCCGCCCGCTCTTCGTCCGATGCGCCGGCCGGGGTGGGGATGCGCTCGCCAACGCCGATGTTGTGGCCCGGGTGGATTCCCCAGGTGATGGTGGGCTCGATCTTGATGGCGTCCAGCGTGACGACGTCGTCGTATTCTGCGCCCCGGTCGCTGGCGACGCCGCGCCACTCGCTGGCGGCGCGCTCGAAGGCCTCGCCGGTGGGCACGAATTTGCGGCCGCGCAGATAGTCGATCGTCTTCTCATCCGGATTCACATAGCCGCAGCGTGCACCGCCCTCGATCGACATATTGCAGAGCGTCAGGCGCTCCTCCATGTCCATCGCCTCGACGGCTTCGCCGGCGTACTCGTACGCATAGCCGACGCCACCATTCACCCCGAGCTTGCGGATGATGGCCAGGATCACGTCCTTGGCGTAGACGCCCGGCTGGAGCGCCCCGCTCACCTCGATCCGGCGCACCTTCGGGCGTGCCAGCGCCAGGCACTGGCTGGCGAGCACATCGCGCACCTGGCTGGTGCCGATCCCGATCGCGATCGCACCGAAGGCGCCGTGTGTGGCGGTATGACTGTCTCCGCAGGCGATCGTCGAGCCGGGCAGTGTCAGGCCGAGCTCCGGACCGATCACGTGCACGATGCCCTGGTGGCCACTGGCGGGATCGAAGAGCGTAATCTCGCCCTCGCGACAGTTGCGTTCGAGCTCGGAGAGCATCTGCTCGGCCAGCGGATCGCCGAAGGGACGGACCTGTGAGTCGGTCGGAATGATGTGGTCGACGGTCGCGAAGGTCCGCTTGGGGAAGCGCACGGGTAGGCCGAGCTCGCGCAGCATCGCGAAGGCCTGCGGGCTGGTCACCTCGTGGACGAGATGCGTGCCGATGAAGAGCTGGGTCTGGCCGCCGGGCAGCTCGCGCACCCGATGCGCCTCCCAGACCTTGTCGAAAAGGTTCTTGGGTTGATCGCTCATGTCCATTTCCGGAGCCCGGAGCCCGGGGCCGCGGCTGGCGAGCTGCGCAGCCAGGCCACACTCGGGCGGATGCTGTGAGATAGCACGCCGGGGCAGGCAGGGCCGCCCAGCCGGAAGGCCCCGTCGCGTCGAGGGAAATTCACTCGCCAGATGACCGTGTTCCCGCGGGATCGGACTCTGGGGCCGATTCTTCCCGGCCACTCGGCGTGGTAGGTTCCCCTGCGGTCCGGGGTGTAGCTCAGTGGTAGAGCCTGAACTTTGGGGGTTCAGCGTCGCGGGTTCGAGTCCCGCCACCCCGACCAGATCTCCTTGTGTTTTCAGGTGTTTGAATACCGCTATTCGGCGTGTGGGCGGATCGCGGGCGGATTGAGCTGTCTCCACCCCGTCTGATTGCGTGAACCGTCGCAACGGGATCCGGTCGTGCACCTCCCGTGTAGTCAGCAGCCTCCGGCCTCGCTGCGGACCGAGGCGCTGAGGGCCATTGTCGCGGCGTGTACGGGCACGAATTCCGGCGTGGTCACTTCGACTTCGACGCAAGGGGCGACCTCCACCTCGGCGGCTGGCTTCTCGGCCGAAGCATCGGTCTGTGTGCTCGTCCCGGCCGCATCCGCAATCGCCATGAAGGACTGCGCGAAGAAGGTTGTGAACGTGCCGAGATCGGGGACCAGCTCGTATTCGGCGTTGAGCCCGATGTGGAGCTTGCCGTCGTAGCTGAAGAGCGCGATGCCGAGACCCGTGCCCTCGAGGAGCGGCACCAATGGCTGAATCTCCAGCAGCTTGGCGCCCAGCGTATAGAGCGGGAACTGGGGTCCGGGCACGTTGGTGACGATCATGTTGATGGGGCCGGAGGCCACGCGCGCACCGAGTGCCATCAGGCTGGCGGGCGCGTACTCGGCGGCCTGCATCATCATCTCCAGGCCCAGCGCCTGACGCGACTTCTTGAGCTCTCGCGTCGTCTCGCGGATGCCGGACACCCAGCTCATCGGGTCGTCCTGCTCGATGGGTAGCCGCAGGATCCAGGCGGAGACGCGATTGCCCATCTTTCCTCGATCGGATGCTCCGCGCATGCTCACCGGCGCCGAGACGCGGAAGTCGATGCCGCCGGGATCGACGCCTCGCCGGGACAGGTAGTGGCGCACCGCGCCGGTCACCGTCGCCAGCACGACATCGTTCACCGTGCAGTCGAGCTTGCGGCGAACGGCCTTGACGTCATCGAGCGGCAGAGTCAGCCAGTCGATGTGTCGATGCGGACCGAGCGGGCCGTTCATGGGCGTGTCGGAAGAAGGCGTGAGCACCATGCCGACCAGATCGCCGAGCGCGCGCACGCGCGTCTCGATCTCTTCGGCCAGGTTCGTCGTGTCGGGTCGAAGCGAGGCCAGCCCGCGGAATGTGGCCAGCGGCATGCGGGCGAAGCGCCGCACCAGGTCGACGAAGAGCTCGCTCTCGCTCGGTGCCGGACGGGGGATGAAGGGGCGCGGCTCTGGAATCTCCACCTCGGGACTGGGCGAGTTCAGGATCTGCGCGAGGTCCGCGCCGGCTGCGCCGTCGATCATGCAGTGGTGGATCTTGCTGACGATCGCGAAGCGGTCGCTCTCGAGCCCCTCGATGACCCAGATCTCCCACATTGGCCGGCTGCGATCGAGCACGCGTGTGGTGATGCGCGCGGTGAGCTTCTTCAGCTCTTCGACGCCGCCGGGGCGGGGCAGGGCGGTGTGTCGGATGTGGTAGTCGATGTTGAAGTGGGCATCGTCGACCCAGACGGCCCGGTTCTCCACCGGCACCCACATCAGCTTCTGTCGATAGCGCGGTATCTCGTGCAACCGCGCCTCGATGAATCGTCGAAAGCGCCGAATATCGACGCCACCGTCGCGTGTCGCCATCTGGCCGAGCTCGTAGATGCCGACGGCGGAGATGTGGAGTGGCGAGTTCACGTCCTCGGCCACGAGGAAGCTGTTGTCCTGAGCGGACAGGCGCTCGTACATATAGTGGGGCATGGGGTCTCCCGATCGAAGCAGCTTGCCGGGGACCAAAAGCAAGAGCCATGCCAGATGCGGCCGAGAGGCGGCGGGCCGGCTGGGCGGGAGGCGACCCCATCCCGCGGGCGCCCGGCCATCACACAAGGGTCACGCTCCCTGCCAGAGCCGGTACGAAGCTTGCGGCTGTGATTTCCGCTCTTTCGTTCACTTCGATCGCGTGAACCGTCGCCACGGGATCAAGTCGAGCGCTGAAATTGGATGCCTGTGCGGCGCGCTACTCCAACCTCTCCCAGAGCTCGGGCCACCACGACGGTCGACGCATCGCCCTTCGGCTTGATTCGCAATATTGGAGCGACGACTGCGAAGGACGGAGGGCCCACGCAACAACGCCCATCCGCTCCCAATGCGAAAGTCACGCATCTCTATCTACCAGTCATGTGAAACTGTGGCGAGATTGTACAGAGCCTGCGGCAACGACGTGATTCTGGGACACTTTGGCACTCGCACTCGAGCTGATCCTCTCCCTGGAATTGCCGTATCCTGCGTGGTTGGGTGGGCGAGAGTGAAGAGGATCTGGATTGCGCGATCTTCGAGACAAAGTCGTAGTCGTGACCGGCGCCGCCAGCGGGATCGGGAAGGCATTGGCGCGAGGGCTGTGCGCAAAGCGGGCCCACCTCGCCTTGGTGGACATCGACGAAGCTCGGCTCACCGAGATCGCCACAGAGCTCGAGGCGTCCGGGCAGCGCGTGAGCCGTCACCAGGCGGACGTTGGAGATCGGCAGCGAATGCAGGCTCTGCCCGACGAGGTGCTGGCTGAGCACGGCCGCGTGGACGTGCTGATCAACAATGCCGGTGTCAGTGTCGGCGCGATGTTTGTGGACCACTCGATCGACGACGCCGAGTGGCTTCTGCGCATCAATTTGATGGGAGTGATCTACGGCTGCAAGTTCTTCCTGCCCGAGCTCTTGAAGGCTGAGTCCGCCCATATCGTGAATCTCTCCAGCATGTTCGGGATTTTCGCGATGCCCGGGCAGGCGCTCTACTCCACCTCCAAGGCGGGGGTGCGCGCATTTACGGAGGCGCTCTGGACCGAGCTGGATGGAACTTCTGTGCGCCTGACATGCGTGCATCCTGGGGGAATTCGCACCAATGTGATTCGCTCGGCGCGTGGAATGGAAGCGGGGGACAAAGCGCGTGCGGTGGAGCTGCAGGAGCGCTTCGCCATGCCGGCGCAGCGCGCCGCCGCGAAGGTCATCCGGGCGATCGAGCGCGACCGGCGTCGGGTTCTGATCGGCGTGGATGCGCATATTGGCGTCTTCTTGAAACGCCTCTTCCCGGTGGGCTTTCAGCGCTTGATGACTCTGGTATTTCGCCTGGGGTCGAGTCGGAAGTCGAGTGGAAAGTCGAGTGGGGGGTGGGGTGGAAAGTCGAGTGGGCAGTAGAAGTGGGGAGATGGGGCTTGGCGATCTCGCGTAGGAGCTTTCTGATTGGCGCCGGGGCAGGGGCCACGGGCCTGGCCCTCGGCCTCTATGCGCTCAGGCCGAAGTCCAGGCAGGGTCTCAGCTATCCGGAACCCACGAAATTCCCGGTCGATCCGATCAGCTACGACGATTGGAGTGATCTCTATCGCGAAAGCTGGAGCTGGGATCGGGTCGCCAAGGGAAGCCACAACCGCGCGAACTGCTTCTCGGCCTGTTCGTGGAATCTCTTCGTCAAGGACGGAATCGTCTGGCGCGAGGAGCAGAACGCCGTCTACGAGGCCTCGCGTGAGGGGCTGCCCGACTTCAACCCACGGGGTTGTCAGAAGGGCGCCTGCCACTCCGATCTCGAGCAGAGCGAGGCCCGCGTTCTGTATCCGCTGCGACGCGTGGGCGGGCGCGGCGAGGGGAAGTGGAAACGAATCTCCTGGGATGAGGCTTACGACGAGATCGCGGATGCCTGCATCGATGCAGCGCTGGAAGTCGGTACGGAGACCATCGTCCACGACCACGGCACGACGAATATCGACTACGGGCCGGACGCTTTCTCCGAGATGCGTTGGACCCACGCGATGGGAACCACGCTGCTCGATTCCTGGGCCGGCGTCGGCGACATGCCGAATGGCGTCGTTCAGACCCAGGGAATGTTCATGGTCGATGGAACCACGGATGACTGGTTCCTATCCGACTATATCGTCGTCTGGGTGGCGAATCCGGCCTACACGCGCATACCCGACGTCCATTTCATTCACGAGGCGCGCTACCGGGGCGCGAAGGTGGTCGTCATCTCGCCGGATCTCTCGGCGAGTTCCGTTCACGCGGATCTCTGGGTCAACGTGAAGCAGGAGACGGACGCCGCTTTCGCGCTGGCGGCCGCCAACGCAATCATCGAAGCCGGCCGCTTCGATACGGAAGCGGTGCGAGAGCAGACGGATCTCCCCTTCCTCGTTCGCGAGGACAATGGCCACTACCTGCGTGAGTCGGACATTCGTCGCGGTGGCAAGGAGAACCTCTTCTATCTCTGGGACCAGGTCACAGATGGGATGGTCGCGGCACCGGGCTGCGAGGGAGAAG
>JAFDDH010000066.1 GCA_019310975.1 Deltaproteobacteria bacterium
GCGTGTATGTGCCGATCGGGCCGAGCTCGATCACGATGGCGTCGATGACCAGCTCGAAGTCGGGCAGCGTGGGGTGGCCGTTCCCGTCGCTATCGGAGTCCGAATCACTGTCGCTATCCGAGTCGGTGTCGCTGTCGGTGTCAGAATCGTGGTCGCCACGGAATGGCGTGACCACGGGATTGCCGTCCAGGTCGACCAGGCGGATGCGGCCGATCACAGTGGCTTCGTCCTCGACCTCGAGCTCGTCGAGTCCAATCTGGTCGCCATTCTCGTCGAAGATTCCGGTATCCGCGTCCGTAATGACCGTGAAGCATTTGTGCCGATCGCCGAGTCCTCCGTCCTCGCCGTCCTCGCCGTCCTCGTCCCGAAAGCTGAGTGGCGTGGCCATGAACACGGTCGTGCACAGCTCGAAGGTCTCGTCCTCGAAGATTTCGACGACCACGCCGTGGATGCGCGCGAGCTTGGCCGGGGAGTCGGAGTGAAGGATGTTGACGAAGACCACGGGCGTGAAGAGGTACTTCCCGTTGCCCGTCCGCTTGAGCATCTTGTCCGCGTCCATGTCGATCTCGAGCATGAGCGCGTGGCCCGGGTGCACCGCGAACTTGCCGCGGGGCAGGAAGTCGATCTTGTGACCGCCCACCTTGACGTCGATCACGTCGTCGTCGCCCTCGTCGTCGGGGTCGTTGATGTTCACCAGCTTGATGCCGCTGACGTGCAAGCGGATCTTGCTGTACGAGCGGGCCGGGACGTGGTCCGCGAAGACGAAGAGATCGGAGAACTTCTCGATCTGCTTCAGATCGATGGTCGCACCGCCCGAGAAGAGCGTGACCTGGGGGCCACCGCCGATCAGCACGATCCCCTCCACGGTGACCAGGATCTGATCGAATTCGTCGCTCGGAGAGTCGGTGAAGAAGATGCCCACCGAGCCAGTGCCGGAGGGCGACCCTCCTCCCGGCGTGCCCGAGTCGCCGCTACAGGCTGCAACGAAGGCGGCGAGGATCACCAGAGCGAGCGAACGAACGAGGTCGGCTGCGCGGTGGCGGAAGTCGGGGCGGAAAGCGGCGTACATGGGGAATTTCCTTCGAGGGCATTCTGACGCAACCGAGGGCTTTGCTCTAGTAGCAAAGCTTTCGAACACTGATTCGAGTTTCGAGACCAGCTGCGGCGGGCCGCTCGCGCCGATGACCGAGGTGTCCCTCATTCGTCGACCCCCTCCGGCTGCGGCCGGCTGATCCATGCCCCCACGTCGTCCTCGAAGATTCGCCACTCCACGCTGTCGCGACGGCGGTTCGGCCCGAAGGAATAGACGTAGACGGCGCGTCGGGTCCAATCCGCCGAGCAGATGTGACGCACCCAATAGGGCGAGTTCCAGGGATCCAGAAAGAACTCGGCACGCTCCTCGGGCAGACCCCGGACGACGAGCGCTGCAAAGCGTCCCGATCGCAGATGATCCTGTTGGTACGTCTCAACGAAGGAGTACACCCTCTTGTGCAGACCGCAGTCCGTCTTCGTGCGTGCCGCGGCCACGTCACGTCGCAGTGCGGCGAGCTCGACGCGGGCGACTTCGACTTGCTCCGGCTCGCCCAGCCGCGCACTGCGCCAGGCCTCTGCGGTCGCAACGCCGAGTAGAATCGCCATGAGCCAGGTCAAGACGAGTCGCGATCCGGCACCTCGGATCGAATGCGGGCCGGCTGCGTTGCGCATTGCTGCGCGCAGATTCAATGCTGCGGCGAATAGCATGGAGATCCCGAGCATGAGCTCGGCCCACTCGCCCGTGTGCGTCCAGGGATAGATTTCGTAGAAGGCGGCGGTGGCTGCGAAGGCCGGGATCAGGACGAGCGGGGGCGCGACGATCCCGAGTCTGTTGGCCATCTCGCGGGGGCGATCCAGCCGGAGGGCGGCCGGAAGCAGGACGCCGTATCCGAGGATCACGCCCAGGAAGGCCAGTCTACGCAGGCTGTCGTCCACGACGTTGTGGACGTTCATTTCCTGCTGGAAGTTGTGCTCGAGCAGGTAGGCGGGCGGCCGATAGCCAAGCAGACGCTGCCCCCAGGAGATCTCCTCCATCGCCACGAAGGCGCAGAAGAGCGCCAGGCCGGGGAGGAAGAAGGGCAGGCGAGCTTGCTCGCGGTACGATCTCCAAGCAGCCGCGAGAAAGGCTCCGCTCGCCAGCACGAAGCTCCAGAACGTGGCCCACTCGAGATACTCGTCCTCCTGGACGCTGCGGTAATAGAGATCCGGGTGCAGTGCGAGCAGTAGACCCGCATACGCGAGTATCGCGAGGATCAGTCCATTGGCGGTGATCGTCGTCGTGAGATCGTGCGACGGTCGGCTCTCACTCATCGAGCCGAAAGGTGTCGCATCGGCGGTCGAACGTCATTCGAGTGGCTAACTGCCGGAGCTGGGGACCGCCCCGCTGGGGCGTAGCGTCAAGCGGGGCGAATCGTCTTCCGACCAGTGCCCGAGGATGGCATCGAAGATCTCTTGGGTGGCGCCGAGCCCGCCGAGATGGCCTTCCTCGGCACGGACCCGCAGGACCGAGTTGGGGATTCGTTCAGCGAGGTGCTCGCCGTGCTCCAGCGGCACGATGGTGTCCGAGTCGCCGTAGAAGAGATGGATCGGGACGCGAATGTCGCGCAGAAAGAATCCCCAATCGCGCCCGAAGAGCGCGGCGTCCAGGAACATTGCCTGCATCTGCTTTCGGCTTCCCAGGATGATGTCGTCCTGGAACATCATCCGGATGCTCTTGTCCGCGAAGACCCGCTGGTCGCCCGGTGGCATGATGCTCGAGAAAAGATCGAGGACCTGCTCGGCGAGGGGTTCGAGGATCTTGATCGTTCCCCGCATCAGCGCGCCCAACGGGTGACGCGCGTGCCGGACGAGCGGCCCGAGCAGTGGCGCCATCGCCGTTCCGCCACCCGTCGCCGCGTCCTCTCCCACGGACGGTGCCACGCCGCCCAAAATGGCTGCGGCGACGACTCGCTCGGGCAGCTCGTGGGCGCAGGCCAGCGCGTAGGGACCGCCACCGGAGAGCGCCGCGATGCCGAAGCGATCAATGCCAAGCGCGTCCGCCAGGATCTCCATGTCATCCGCGAAGTCGCGCACGGTATCGTAGATGTGCGGCGTCGAGTCACCGATGCCCGGACGCTCAACACAGATGATCCGGACTCCGCGCTCGTGCGCCGAGGCGCGGGCGCTGGGCGCGATCTGCCGGCGCGCACCCGGAGTTCCGTGGAACCACATGAGCGGGCGCCCCGCCGCCGGTCCGTATTCCGCATAGCCGAGTCGGCGTCGGCCCCCGAGTCGGATCGTTCCTTCGAATCGCGGGGGAGGCAGTCGAGTCAAGATCGAATCCCTGGTGTGAGGGGGGGGTGGCTGTGGGCAGAGGATACCACCCGCAGTGCCCGAATGGGATCACTCGCCGTCCGCGGACTCGATCCACGACCAGGCATCGGCCTCGTCACGGAAGACCCGAATCCGGTCCGGACCGTCGTCGCGCAATGACTGGTACATGCGCGCCATCCCATAGGCCGCGTCGCGATCGGCGATGATCGCCAGCTTTCCGCCGGCCATCTGGTCGTACGCCGATCGCCAGAAGCTCGCGAGGCTTCGCACTCCTTCGGCCGAGATGTCCGGCTCCGGCCCGATGCAGCGCAGATCCACCAACTCGTGGTCGCTTGGCTGGGTGTGTATCGCTTGGACACGAACGTCCCATGCAGCGAGTGCTGCACGGGACGTTCTGTCTCAGGACGATTCTCGCTAGCGCGAGACCGTCTTCTGGCTCGGTGCGATCTCCCGCTCGTAGGAGAGCCGCTTCGCGGCGTCGAGGGTCAGCAGCTGCATGAAGGTTCGCGCCTCGCTGTCGCTGCCCGTCGGTGCGCCCTGCACCGAGCCGCCACCACCCGCGCCGAAGACGTTCGCCGGCACCCGTCGCTGCGCGAAGGCCTCCGCCCAGAGCGAGTGGATGCGAATCTCTGCATCCAGCTTCTGTGCCAATGCGTTGTCGGCCTTCAGGATGACGCGCTTCTGATAGGCCTCCGCTTCGGCCAAGGTGCGCCGGGTCTCCGCCTCGAAGTGCGCCTTCTCGAGCTTGATCTGAGCGGTCTCGCGCATGATCTTTGCTTCTTCGCGCAGCTTCTCGGCCTGCGTGATGGCGAGCTGCTTGTCGGTCTCCGCCTCGGTGGTCTTCTGGATCTGACTCACCTTGGCCGAGGCCTGGCGCTCGGCGACCTCACGCTCTCCCTTGGCGATCGCCAGCAGCCTCTGTTCCTCTTCCTGGATCTTCTGCTCGCGCGCGATCGCGCGGTCTGCGGAGGCCTTCTGCTTGAGCTGCATGCGCTCGACGAATTTTGTGTTGGGCCGCATGTCAGTCACGCGTCCCTCGATGACCTGGATCCCATAGTCGGTGAACTTCTGCAGCTTGCGGACGGGCTGGCCATTCGGATCGAGTACTTTGCGCACGACCCAGATCGTCTTTTCGGCGTCACCGTACTGCTCCTGCTCCTGCTCGGCTCCGAGCGAGGCGTTGGCAGTTGCTTTGGCGCGGATGCTCTTCACTGCGACCTCCTCTCGGCGCACATTGTAGATGCCGTGGGTCAGCTGGTTCTCGAACTCGGAGTTGAATTCGGTGCGTCCGCCCGAGTAGTAGGTCTCGGCGCTCATCAAAGAGGCCGTTCCCTGCAAGGTCTCCTTGAAGGCCGGGATCAGCGCCGTGCGCAGCAGGTTCTCCGGCGTGCGGTAGGCATGGGCCATCTCGAGGAAGGACGCCTCATCGGTGGGAATCAAGAAGCGGGCGGTGGCCTCGGCGTCCGCGTCCACCTGGTCGAGGAACATGATATTCAGCGGAGGCAGGCTCGCGCTGCTGGTCCGCGAGTCGTGTTCGGCGTTCAGGCTGGTGCTCGTGGTCTCCGCTACGGCCTGGACGGTCATCGCGCGCTTCCACGCGTTGTAGCGGCCGAAGAGATGCGGGTTGTAGCCGACGTCGGCCACCACGTTCTCCTGCCCCGTGATGGTGCGGACGTGGTAGACGTAGCCTGGCTCGGCGTAGAAGAAGACCTGGTGGAAGAGGCCCAAGCCCAGGCCGAGTGCGGAAAGTGCCGCAGCGGCCCAGACGAGATGAGGGGGCGCGCCCTTGCGAAGACGAAGTGTATATGCGATCGCGGCCATGCCGCAGGCGATGGCCAAGAGGATTCCGATCATGATCATGGAGTTCTCCTTTCACTCATCTCACTCACGAGCGCACCGCTCCCGCGAGCAAGGGATTCGTCCGGTGCATCGAAGTATGAGCGCTGTGACTCGACGCTCAGCGTTCGGGGTCGAAGAGCCCCTGTTCGCAGGCGCGAACGAAGGCCTCACCATGGCTCTGCAGCTCGCGCCACTGGCGACGGATGTCCGACGACTCGTTCTGGTCGATGCGGCTCTGGTTGCCGATCGACGTGCTGAGTACATTCAGGAGCTGCGAGAAGCGTCCCACCAGCTCCTGGGTGTGTCGCAGGAACTCGGCGTCCAGCTCCTCGGGCTCGGCGTCCGGGTTCTCGACGAAGTAGCCGCCCATCTGCCCGCAGAGCCACTCGACGGGACGTCGCGAGCGGGTGCTCTCGCAGACCTGGATGGTGCGGTCGAGTGGATTGCGGGCGCCGGTGGCGTCCATTTCGCCGCGCTCACCCGGCTGCGAGCACCATTTGTAGACGAGCGAGGACGAAACCCTGAGATCGAAGGCGACCTGCTTGGCTCCCACGACCTCGACCACCTCACGCAATACCTCGAAGGAATTCATCCGCATCTCCCATCGCCCGCGCCCGATTGCGGGGTTGTTGTCAGGCAGGATCGGTCAGCCGAGCCAGCGGAGCCATTGGAATTCGACCCATCCTGTGGAATCGACCTTCTCGCCCGTGGCCCTCTCGGGACGCGAGGTTGCCAGCGGGCTGCCGGCTAGACTGCTTCCAGGCGTCTGGGAGGACGCGACATGTCCGAGGTGAATGCGATCGGTCCCGACTGGGACATGACGGCCTGGTTCCCGGAGTTTCGGGGCAAGGAGTACACCGCCTTTCGTGAGCACCTCGCTCGTGATGTCGCCTCGCTGCAGGAACGCGTGCATGACCTGTCCGCCATCGATTCGTCCAGTGTCCGAGCCTGGGCGGCATTCCTCGTCGACCTGGAGGGCGTCGCCCAGCGCGCGGCCCACCTTGCCTCATACCTGGGCTGCGTCGGGGCGGCCGATGCGATCGACGAGGAGATCAAGCGAGAGACTGCCTCGGCGGCCGCCGCGCGCGTCGAGCTCGACAAGGTGTACGTGTCGCTGCGCGCTGCGCTGACGGATGTGGATGACGCCGATTTCGAACATCTGTGCGCGGAGCCGTCACAGCAGGCCGTCCGATTCTTTCTCACCCGTATTCGTGAGCGTGCGCGCTTCTCGATGGAGCCCGAACTGGAGGGGCTCTCGGCCGAGCTCGGCATCGACGGATTGTCGGCCTGGGGACGACTCTACGACCGCATCTCCGGCAGCCTCGAATTCGACTTCGAGCCGGAGGGCGAGCCCGCCAGGAAGCTCCCCGTCTCGATGACGAGGACTCTGCTCGAAGATCCGAATCCGGCCGTCCGGCGCGCGGCTCTGTCGGGGTCGAACGCCGCGTGGTCGTCCGTCGCCGAGCCCTTGGCCGCGAGCCTCAACGCCATCGCGGGCACGCGCCTGACGCTATACCGCCGGCGAAGCGTCGCGCATTTCCTCGATCCGGCGCTCTTCGACGCGGCGATCTCGCAGCGCACACTCGCAGCACTCTTCGAGGCCGTGGAGGCGCGTGCCGAGCTTCCGCGGGCGTATCTGCGCCGCAAGGCGGGCCTGCTCGGACAGCAGCATCTGGGCTTCCAGGACCTGATGGCGCCGTTGCCACTCGAGGATCGCTCGCGGATTGCGTGGGCGGACGGCTGCGCGCGAGTTGTCGACGCTTTTGGCGCCGGCTATCCAGACCTGGCGCGCTTCGCCGAGATGGCCATCGAACGACGCTGGATCGATCATTCGCCTCGAGCCGGAAAACGCCCGGGCGGATTCTGCTCCACGTCTGGGCTGTGCGGTGAGTCTCGAATCTTCATCACATACAATGGTGCAGCCGGGGACGTTTCGACGCTGGCGCACGAGCTCGGACACGCGTGGCATGGCTGGCTGATGCGCGATCTGCGCACGTGGGCTCGGCGATATCCGATGACGCTGGCCGAGACCGCGTCGACGTTCGCCGAGAACCTGGTGATCGAGGCGACCCTCGAGGACCCGCGGACGAGCGCCGAAGAGCGCCTCTTTACGCTGGACGCGCGGCTGCAGGATGCGGCCGCTTATCTGCTCAATATCTGGATGCGCTTTCGCTTCGAGCGTGCGCTCTACGAGGAGCGGGCATCGGGTGAGCTCGGTGTCCAGCGCCTGAAAGAGCTGATGCAGCAGGCGCAGCAGGACTGCTACGGCGACGCACTCGACTCCGAGCAGCTCGATCCCTGGTTCTGGGCATCGAAGCTGCACTTCTACATCACGGGTCTGTCGTTCTACAACTTCCCCTACATGTTTGGATATCTCTTCGGCCTGGGGATCTTCGCGCGTGCGCGCGAGGAGGGGGCAGACTTCCTGCCGCGCTACGAGGCGCTGCTGCGCGATACCGGCCGCGACACCGCCGAGGGCGTCGCGCGACGACACCTGGGCGTGGACCTCGAGACGCCGGAGTTCTGGAACGCCTCGATCGATCTGATCGAGAGGGACTGGCAGCGCTTCACCGACGCCTGCGGGGACACGGCATGATGTTCAGTCCGCTGCTACCCTGGACAATGGACCGGCGGAGGGCCTCGATGATATGGGCCGATTGATTTCGCTTGCAGCGGGGTTGCTGCTGATCCTCGGTCTGGGTGCGCGATCGGTCGCGGCAGACCCCAATCGTAGCCATGGAATCGGCGGGCCGGAAAACCCGGCGATGTCGGTCACCACGCTCTGGATGCACCGCTCGGATCTCGTCGTCCGCGCCCTCTCCGCCATGGACGAGGGCGACACCGAGGCGGTCATCGAGGCTGCGAAGCGCGCACTGCTCCTGCCCCTCCGGCCCATCGACCGATTGGCCGCGCTGAACGCGCTCTGCGTTGGCTATGTGATGCGGGGCATGCCGGGTGTGGCGCTCGAGTATTGTGATCGCGTGGTGCGCGAGAGTCGTAGCGATTGGCGTGCGCTGAACAATCGGGCCAACGCGCAGATTCGGCTCGGGCATATCGAAGCAGCGATTCGCGACTACCAGCTGGCCGCTTTCAAGCTCGCCGGTATCGGTGAGACCAGCGTTCGCCACTATGGCAGCCCCGAGTCACGGGATGGCTACAGGACCGTGTCCCGCAATCTGGAACTTGCTCGGCGCAAGCTCTACGAGGAAATCGAGTACGCGGCCGCTCGCTCGTTGATCTCGCTGCGCTAGCCCGGATTATTCATGAAGGTCCGAGGCCCAGGCGTGTAGGGGCCGCCGAAGAGGACCCTGGGCCGCTTGCTCGGTCCATGTCCATTGGCTACCCACCCGGCATGTCATATTCGAAAGAGCGTGAGGTGGCCGTTCGCGCCGTCGAGCAGGCGAGCCGGCTGTGTCAGAAGGTCCAGGCGAACCTCGTCGCGGACCACGCGCTCTCGAAGAAGGACAAATCCCCGGTCACTGTCGCGGACTTTGGCGCTCAGGCAGTGGTGACCCACGTACTGAGTGGGTCGTTCCCCGACGTGCCGCTGGTGGGCGAGGAGGACGCCGCGGAGCTCCGCGAGGCGGAGAACTCCCCGCTGACAGACCAGGTGGTCGCGAATGTGCGCGAGATCGTGCCCGACCTCGACCGCGATACCGTTCTCGACCTGATCGATCGTGGGACCTATGCGGGCGGAGCGACCGGCCGCCACTGGACCCTGGATCCGATCGACGGCACCAAGGGTTTTCTACGGCTGGAGCAGTACGCGGTGGCGCTCGCGCTGATCGAGAACGGCGAGGTCGTGCTCGGCGTATTGGGATGCCCCAACCTGCCGATTGATGCGAGCGCGCCCGAGGGTGAGCGGGGCTGTCTCTTCGTGGCCGTGAAGGGAGAGGGCGCCTTCGTCCGGCTGCGGGGCCGGGACGACGAGTTTCGGGTCTCCGTCACCGACGTGCAGGACACCGCGCGGGCCAGCTTCTGCGAGTCCGTTGAGTCGGCGCACTCCTCGCAGGATGATTCGGCGAAGGTCGCGAAGCGGCTCGGCATCGTGGCGCCGCCCTACCGCATCGATAGTCAATGCAAATACGCCGCGGTCGGTCGCGGCGACGCCTCGATCTATCTCCGACTGCCCACGCGAAAGGGCTACGAGGAGAAGATCTGGGATCATGCGGCCGGCTCGATGGTGATCCAGGAGGCCGGCGGCCGCGTGACCGACGTGCGCGGCAAGGATCTCGACTTCTCGCTCGGCCGCACATTGCGCGACAACCTCGGCGTCATCGTTACCAACGGTCATGTGCACGATCGCGTGGTGGCGGCGGTGCGCGAGGTGCTCGGCGAGTAGCGCCGGATTGCCCTCGTGCCGTGCCGAGCCCGGGGCTAGGGCGCGGGCGGGCTCGCACTATCGTTGCAGTTGCAGAACCCGCATTGGGTCGAGTCCTTGTACATGTCCCACGTGTAATCAGCCGGGTCGGCGCCGCAGATCATTGCGCACTCGAGCTCGGTGGTGAGAATTCCGCTGCAGGAGCTCTCCCAATCCCAACCACAGCCGGCGGATAGCGCCGCCACCCAAACAACCAGCCATCTCATCTTCTGCCTGCCTCCGATTTGTTGGCCTGCCGCGGAGCGGGCCGCATGCGGGGTGGGGAGGATGACCCGAAGCGCCCACTTCCGCACGCGGAGAGCGTAGTCTAGGGTCTGACGATCCGTCAAAATTTCGACCCAGGCGGCCAAGCACAAGGGAGCGCTCTGCTTGATCCCGCGATTGCTAGAGACGCAGACCGAACTCCGTGCCCTCGTCCTGCTCTTGTGGCTGCTCCCGGCGGTGGTGACCTGTGGCAGCGGGTCCAGCGAATTCACGCAGCCAATCGGAGTCGGTGCACCGGCTGGATGGCCCACCTACGGCGGCGATGCCGGCGGGTCGCGCTTTTCGCCACTCGATCAGATTCACCGCGGCAACGTCGGGCGATTGCGTGTGGCGTGGACGTACCGAACCGGAGATTGGCCCGGCGCGCGCTCGGATCTTTCACGCACGACCTTCCAGGCGACACCCATCCTCGACGCGGGCACGCTCTACCTCTGTTCGCCCGCCAACCGAATCTTCGCCCTCGATGCGGAGACAGGTGCCGAGCGCTGGATCTTTGACGCGAAACCCAGTTATACGGGTGGCTGGAGCCGGCGCGGCCGCTGGGGTCGACGCCGGGGGGGATTGCGCGCGGCGCGTCTTCATGGGCACGATGGACGCGCGCCTCGTGGCCGTGGACGCCGACACCGGCCTCGCGTGCGCCGACTTCGGCGAGGGCGGGTCGGTGGATCTCCTCGCCGGTCTCGGCGACGTGCATGCGGGCGAGACGTATATGACCTCCCCGCCCACTGTGGTGGGCGATGTGGTCGTGACCGCGGCGCTGGTGGCCGACAACCGCCGCGTCGATTCGCCGGGTGGCGTGATTCGTGGCTTCGATGTACGAACCGGCCGTTTGCGCTGGTTTTTCGATCCGGTCCCGCCCGGTACGGAGCCGCTCGCACCGGCCGACGACGGCTCGCCGCGCTTTCATCGGGGCACGCCGAACGCCTGGTCGATCCTGTCGGCGGATCCCCTGCGCGGCCTCGTCTTCGTCCCCTTCGGTGCGGCGAGTCCGGATTTCTACGGTGGAGAGCGCGCTGGCTTCGACCACTACGCGAACGCCGTGGTCGCGCTCGACGCGGCGACCGGCGAACCGGTCTGGCGCTTCCAGGCCGTCCACCACGGACTCTGGGACTATGATCTGCCCTCGCAGCCCATGCTGATCGACGTCGTAGTGGATGGCGTCACGCGAGCCGCCGTCGCGCAGGCCACGAAAATGGGCCACATCTTTCTACTCGATCGTGCGACTGGAGAGCCCCTCTACCCGATCGAGGAGCGGCCGGTTCCGCCCAGCTTCGTGCCGGGGGAGGTCGCCGCCCCGACCCAGCCCTTCCCGACGTTCCCGGAGCCGGTCCACCCGCATCGGATCGATTCGGCTGACGTGTTCGGGATCACGCCCCTCGATCGGCATCTCTGCCGGCGGGCACTGGCGAGGCACCGCAACGAGGGGATCTTCACGCCGCCGAGCTTCGAGGGCACGGTTCACTATCCGGGCACGGCAGGCGGCATGAACTGGGGCAGCATGGCATGGGATCCGGAGCGCCGGCTCCTGGTGATGACTCAGAACCGCATCGCCCAGGTGCTGACGCTGATCCCACGCGGCGAGATGCCCGGCCTCACGCGCGCAAACCGCCCGCGCGGCATCTCGCTCCAAGAAGGAACGCCCTATTACATACGCACACAAGTCCTCTCCTCGCCTCTCGGCGTGCCCTGCTCGCCGCTGCCGTGGGGGACGCTGGTCGCCGTGGACCTCGAGACGGGTCGCAAGCGTTGGGAGATCCCCTTCGGCACGACCCGGGACCTGGTGCCGCTGCCCTTCGCGATGAATTTCGGTCTGCCGAGCATGGGCGGACCCATCCTGACCGCGGCCGGCCTCGTCTTCATTGGTGCGTCGCTCGATGACTACCTGCGTGCCTACGATGTCGAGACAGGTGAGAAGCTGCTCGAGATTCGTCTACCCGCCGGCGCCCAGGCCACGCCGATGACGTATCGCCTGCGCGAAGATGGGCGCCAGTACGTGGTGATCGCCGTCGGCGGCCACTCCACGCTGGGGACCACGCTGGGTGACTACGTGATGGCCTTCAGCCTGCCCTGATCCCGCCCCGAGCACTACCTCCGTGCACTACCTCCGAGCACTACCTCCGGGCACTACATCCGAGCACTACCTCCGGGCACTACGTGGAAGCGAGCTGGACGGCCACGCTCTCGAAGGCGGCCAGTGTCGTCTCGATCGCCCCGTCGTCGTGCGCCGCGGACACGAAGAACTTCTCGTGCGCCTTCACGATGCCCTGCTGGAGCAGCAGCTCCGTGAAGCGCGTGTTCATGGCGGCGTCGGCGCCCAGCGTCGAGCGGAAGTCGATGACTTCGGCGTCGGTGAACCACGGCTGGAAGGCCGCGGGCTCGCCGGTCACCTTCGCGACGATGCCGGCAGCCTCGAGCGAGCGCTGTAGCCCGTCCATCAGCCGGCGGCCCTTGGCGAAGAGACTCGCGTAGAAGCCTTCCTTGCGAAGCTCGCGTAGGGTGGCGAGTGCGGCCGTGCACGAGATGGAGTTGCCGCTGAACGTGCCCGTCTGGCGTACGTGGTCACCCTTCAGCATCCGGCGCGGATCCGCGAGGTCCATGATGTCGGCGCGGCCGCAGAGCACGGAGATCGGGTAGCCGCTCGCAATCCCCTTGCAGAGCGCGGTGAGGTCGGGGACGACGCCGTAATACTCCTGAGCACCGCCGAGAGCGAGCCGGAAGCCGGTTACGACTTCGTCGTAGATCAGCACGATATCGTGATGGGTGCACAGCTCTCGAAGACCCTCGAGGAAGCCGGCGACGGGCGGAATCGTGCGCTGCAATGGCTCCAGGATCACGGCGGCCAGCTCGTGGTGGTGTTGCTCGATCAGGGCGCCGGTCGTCTCGATATCATTGAAGGGAGCGATCAGCACCTGGTCGAGGACGGCGCGGGGGATGCCGGCCGAGTCGGCGACCGGCGTGGGGTAGGTGCTGGGCTCGCGGGTCCACTGCGTCGTCATGAGCGCGTAGTCGTTCGTGCCGTGGTAGCCACCCTCGAGCTTGAGGATCTTTTCGCGGCCCGTGAAGGCGCGCGCCATGCGCATGGCGAAGAACGTGGATTCGGAGCCCGTACTGTTGAAGCAGACCTTGTCGGCGCAGGGCACGCACTCGACGATGGCCTCGGCGAGCTCGATGGCCGGCTCGTTGACCATCAGGTAGCTGCTGCCCTTGTCGAGTCGCTTCGCGACCGCCTCGACCACCGCGGGATGCGCGTGGCCGAGGAGCAATGGGCCCGAGCCCATCAGGTAGTCGATGTATTCGTTGCCGCTGATGTCGCGGATCCGACAGCCATGCCCACTCTCGGCCACCATCGCGTACTCTGGATCGAACGTGGCGCCGCGCACGCCGGACGGGAGATAGCGCGCCGCCTTCTCGAGCAGCTCCTTCTCGCGGGCGACTCGCGGCTTGCGCTGAAAGGCGGTCATGTGGCTTCTCCTAGGGCTGGCTCTCCGGCTTCAGCCCGTAGTAGTCCATGTATTCGCCGAAGCGATCGAGGATCACCTGGTTCGTGATGCCGATCTCCAGAGCCTCGCGCGTGTACTCATGCCGGCCGTGCTTGTGCTGCGGGTTCTGCTCCTGCCAGGCCTGCAGGGCAAGCTCGCCGGCATCCGAGAGCGAGCGCCCGAAGTGACTGTAGATCGAGCGCACCGTGCCGACCGGGTCGGATACGAAGTCGCTGAAGTGGACATCATAGAACTGCGATGCGTCACGTTTGCGGCGCAGATCGATCGCGTCCTCCAGCCCGGTCGCCCACAGCTCGAGCTGGCGCCGCGCAATCTCCGGCTTGTCGATGGGCGCCTCGTTGAGGGCCCGGAACCCCGAAATCAAGCTGACGTAGGACGGAAAGACCGCGAGCGGGTCGCGGTGGGTCTGCACGATACATGCGTCGGGATAGATCTCGAGAAAGGTGCGCAAGAAGCGCACGTGCACCGGATATTTGAGCAGCCAGGGCCTTCTCGTGTCCGTCGAACCGATCAGCTTGAGGAGGTCGCGATGGCGTCGGTAGCTCATCAGCATATCCGCCTGCTGGTACCACTCCGAATAGGAAGGGACGTGGTTGTTCACCTCGAAGCCGTCGTCGGTGAACTCCTGCATCAATAGGTGCCGGCACTCCTCCGGGCCGTCGGGCATCATGAAGTGCACCGCCTTGAGCGAGGCATCCGCCTCGTACATGGCGTCGATCTCGGCCTTGGCGCGCTGGAAGTCCGGGTTCGCCGCCCACTCGCTGCGCGCTGGGCGCGGCTGCGGATTGCAGGCCAGCCAGTACTGCAGGGGCTGTACGTCCGGGTCCTGACCCATCAGGTAGTGGAGGGCGGTGCTGCCGGTGCGCACCAGGCCGCAGATCACGATCGGGGCCTGGATCTCGTGCCCCAGGACTTCGGGTGCGGCGGCCCATTGCTCTTCCGCGCGTAGGCGCTTCACCAATGTGTCGAGCACCATGCGTCGCGCCGCTGCGCGGCCGTAGTCGTTGAAGCGCGCCTCAGCGTCGTATGCCGCGAGCAGGATGCGCAGTCCCTCGAGGTAGGATGGGTCGCCGAAATCGTCCGACCCGGCAATCCGTGCAGCTTCTTCGTGCAGTGCATCCTCGGACTCGACAAATCCCATCGGGCTCCCTTCCGTCATCGCCGGCATGGCGAGCAGGGTACGAGACGGGTTGTTCTGGTCAACCTCGGCCCGCGGGGTGAGTCGCCCCAAGGCCGTGCATCTGCTACCGAATCGAGCGCCATGACGATTAGCAGAGTCGGATTCGTCGGTTGGCGGGGAATCGTGGGCTCGGTTCTGATGAATCGTATGCGGGCCGAGGGTGATTTCGCGGGCCTCGAGCCGGAGTTCTTCACCACCTCCCAGGTCGGTCAGGCGCCCCCCCGAGTCGGCGTCGACGCACCGCCCTTGGCGGATGCCTACGAGGTGGGGCGTCTGACTCGCCACGACGCCATCGTCAGCTGTCAGGGTGGCGACTATACGAGGCACGTGCTGCCGCAGCTGCGCGAGGCGGGCTGGACGGGCTACTGGATCGACGCGGCCTCGGCGAAGCGGATGGATGATGACAGTGTGATCGTGCTCGACCCGGTGAACCCGCAGGTCATCGATGCGGCGATCGTCGATGGCTGCCTGAACTACATCGGCGGCAACTGCACGGTCAGTCTGATGCTGATGGCGCTGCACGGGCTCTTCCGTGAGGGATTGGTGGACTGGCTCTCAGCCATGACCTACCAGGCGGCATCCGGGGCCGGCGCGCGCAATATGCGCGAGCTGGTCGAACAGATGCGGGCCATCGGCGATGACGCGGCCAAGCTGCTGGATGACCCGGCGAGCACCGCACTGGCTCTGGATGAGCAGGTTGGCGCGACTCTTGGGAGTGACGCCTTCCCGAGCAAGCACTTTGGCGCACCCCTGGCCGCCAGCCTGATCCCGTGGATCGATGCCCCGATGGAGGGGGGTGAGACGCGCGAGGAGTGGAAGGGCTACGTCGAGGCCAACAAGATCCTCGGCTCGGCTTCGCCGATCCCGATCGACGGAATCTGCGTGCGCGTCGGCGCCATGCGTTGTCACAGCCAGGCGTTTACCGTGAAGCTTTCGCGAGCTGCTCCACTCGATGAGATTCAGGACATGCTGGCGGGGGCCAACGATTGGGTGCGCGTCGTCCCGAACGACGAGGCGTCGAGTATCGAGCAGCTCACACCCGCCGCCGTGACGGGCACGCTGGACGTGCCCGTCGGCCGCGTGCGCAAGCTGCGAATGGGCGACGACTACATCGGCTGCTTCAGTGTCGGCGACCAGCTGCTATGGGGTGCCGCCGAGCCGCTGCGACGCGTGTTGGCGATCCTGCGCGAGCGGAGCGCCTGAGCCCAGTAGGCCGGCTGCGCCTCTAGCCCCTCGGTGCGATGAGCTTCACGTCTCGCAGCGTCGTGTCGATGCCCGCCTGCACGCGCGGATCGAGCATGAACGTGAGGTGCCCGCCCTGGTACCAGACCGTCTTTGCGTCATCCCAGTGCACAGCGAGATCGCGGATGTGGTCGGGTGGCACCAGCCGGTCCGAGATGCCGCCGAAGATCATCCGCCCAATCGGGGGTACCAGCGGCTCCATGGCGAGCGGCGCCACGACCTTCAGCACCTGCTGGACCAGCGCCTGATCGATCTCAACGTGGGCGAAGTAGCCGAGCTGCTGCTTGGGTCCGTGGCGCCAGAAGATGCGCGCCAGATCGGACACCGGGACGCCGACCACCGCGCAGGCCAGGCCCGGCTCGAGGCACGCCAGCAGCGCCGTCGTGTAGCCGCCGAGAGAGAGGCCAGTGGCCCCGATTGCGCGCGCGCCCTGGCTCCGCGCCCAGCCGATCAGCCGGCGGATATCCCAGATCGCCTGCGCCTCGGCGTGCACGCTATCGAGCACCTCGCCCGAGAAGAACCCGTCGCCGGAAATTCGCCCGATGCGACGCGGGCCGTGCAGGGGCAGGACGGGAATCAGAACGTTCAGGCCGAGTGTTTCGTAGTAGTGCCAGAAGGTGCGCAGATCGATGGCCGGCAGGCCCGTCCGATATCCGTTGTTGCAGATCATCCACGGACGATCGCCGTCGCGGTGACGCAGCAGGTAGGCGTGGCCGGTGCGCGTCGGCCCGTAGCCGAGCCAGCGCTGCCGACCGGGCTCCTGTGGATGCGGCGCGTAGCCGCTCTCGAAAGACAGGTGCTCGTACTGGATTCGCCCCGAGTGCGCGCTCTTCGAGGTCGGCTGCTCGAGTGCGGGTGGATCCATGTGGTAGCTCGTCGGGTCGGCCATCCAGCCGCGCTCACCGAAGAGCTCGCGCGCCGCACGGATCTCGCCGAGCAAGCGCCGTGCCTCGTCGCCCGTCGGCAGGCCGACGCTGAACTGCTCGAGGCCGAGCACGATCTCATCCGCGGCCACCTTCGCCGCGAGACCGAGCCCGGGCTCCGGGCGTGGCACCCCGGATAGGAAGGGCTCCTGGTAGACGGCGGCGCTGCCGGCGGCCAGCAGACACGCCACGGCGAGCGCAGCGAGCAGCGCCGAGGCGCCGAGGCCGAGCCAGAAGGCCCCGGGGATCAGGGCCAGCAACCCGATTGCACTGGCCAGCGCCATCGTCTGCGTGATGTGGACGTCTCCCGGCCAGAGTAGGTGCGCGATCCCCGCGGCCAGGAGCAGACCGCCGACGGGCAGCAGGAGCAGGAAGGGGACGAGCCCGATCTGCGCCGTGGTCCAGAGCCAGACCGTGCCCGCCACGATCGGGATCCACGCCAGTCGCGGCCAGCGATGCTGCTCGTACATGGTGGCGGACCTCTCGTGGCGGGCGATCGTTCAGCCGGGCAGTCCCTTGGTCTCGTCACGACCGAGCATGAGGTTGAGCGTCTGGATGGCGACGCCGGCCGCGCCCTTGCCGAGGTTGTCGAGGACGGCCATCAGCAGCACGTGACCGCTTGGGTGGGGCAATACGCGCAGCTCCATACGGTTGGTGTCGTTGCACGCCATCGGGTCGAAGCTGTGCTCGTTGGACTCCAGCGGGTCCGTGACGGGCAGAACGCGCACGAAGGGCTCGCCGCGGTAGCGCTCGTCGAGCGCCTCCCAGATTCGTTTGCCGGTCACGCCGCGTTCGAGCACGTTGGCGTGCAGTGGGATCTCGACCCGCATCCCGCAGCGGAAGGGACCGACAGAGGGAACGAATTGCGGCTCGCGCACGATCCCACCGCTGTAAAACACGATCTCGGGGATGTGCTTGTGCGTCCTGTCGAGCGCGTAGGGGGCCTCGAAGGGCAGCGCGCTGAGGCCAGCTGCCGGATCTTCCCATCGTTCGACCAAGGGTCGGCCACCGCCGGTATAGCCCGAGAGCCCGTGGATCGTGACCGGGACCGTCGGCGCCAGGATGCCGGCGTCGATCAGCGGCCGCAGCAGCAGTAGAACGCCAGAGGGCCAGCAGCCGGGATTCGAAACCAGGCGGGCGCTCGCGATGGCGTCGCGCTGGGCCGGCTCGAGCTCGGGCAACCCGTACACCCAGCCGTCGGCGATCCGATGCGCGGTACTGGCGTCGAGGATGCGCGCGTCACACCCCTCGGCCCAGCCGACCGCCTCACGCGCGGCGTCATCGGGCAGGCAGAGCACCGACAGATCGCTGGCGCGGATCATCTCGCGTCGCGCGCCGGGGCTCCTGCGATCGGCCTCGGGGAGCGTGAGCAGTTCGAGGTCGTCGCGTCCCGCGAGCCAGTCGCGGATGCGCAGGCCAGTCGTGCCCACGTGGCCGTCTATGTACACCTTGGGGGCCATGGGATGACTCTAGCAGCCCGTTGAAGAACCCCCGCCGTCGCCATGCACCGGCCTTTTGGCCCAGCTCTGCGTTGCGAAACCTTGCCGTAGAGCGACTACGCCTGCGGTTCCGCGCCTTGATGGCGGCGCGCCGTCGCTCGGGACCGCGCCCGCACCCCGCAGCCAGCGCAGGGATCGCATGAATTTGCTCCCGAGCGGCACGTTTCGGTGTGAAAGCTCCTAGCCTTGAGTGGATGAAAATCGGATCGCAGCCGGATTCCCAGACCGCAGGGCGCTCCGCGCCCACGGCCACACGCGCGGGTGGAGCGGGGGTGTGAAGACCCGCTTGGGCGTTCCCCTCGGTCTGCTGGGACAGCTTTGGCGCTTTCGTCCGTCCGAGGCCGAGGCGCCCAGTCATCGCCACGCCCTGCTCGAGCTCGAGCACGTCATTCAGGGCCGGGCGACGCTGGCTGTGGGCGGCCAGCAATTCGGGGTCGAGCCCCGGAGTCTGCTCTGGATCCGGCCGGGCCTCGAGCACCAGCTCGTCGAGTACAGCGACGACTTCGAGATGTGGATCGCCTGCTTCCGGCCGCGGCTGGTCCGACGCAGTAGCGGTCGGCAGAGCGCGCGCGAGCTGCTTGGTCGACGGGGCGTCAAGCCGTCCCCGCGCACGTTGAGCGCGACGGAAGCCCGCCGGCTCTGCACCCTGCTGGCCGAAGTCAGCGCCTACGGGGAGCCCGCCACCTACAACGCGGGCCTGGGGCACCTGCTGGCGCATGCCTGGCTGCAGTATCGGCAGGCAGAGCGGTGAGGGAAGCCTGGTGCGTCCTGACGAGATTCTCGACACAAAGTCCGACACCCCGATGCGCATCGTGTCCACCTAGTGAACGGTGCTAGAGGCAATGCGATCCGACCTCGGGCCGATCCAGCCCGAGAGAAGCCGCGCCTCTCCACCGAGCTTCTGCGACCGGTCCGTTGGGCAGGCGGGCCTCGCAGGCGAGCCAAGCCGCACCGAACGGGGCCCGAGGCGCATCATTGCCTCGGGTCCTTCCTCGCCGCTCGCCGCGATCGGAGGGATTCACCCCCGGAATCCCCCAGGGTATCGAGTCGATGGGTCCCACTGCTAGGATCCCGGCCGTGACCAAGAGGCTCGTCCACACGCAGCTCGGGATGCTGCTCGCCTGCGCGTGCCTGGCACCTGCGTCGATCGCCGAGCTGGCCCCAGCGGTCGATCCGGCCACAAAAGCCGGCGCGCCGGCTGTGATCGGGCGCTTCAACGAGATGCTGCTCGACCTGATGCAGCGGGCCGACGAGCTCGGCTATCGGGGTCGATTCGAGCTGGTCGACCGGTCGGTGGCGGAGACCTTCGACATCTCCTTCATGGCCGCCAAATCGATCGGGAGCTACTGGCGCAAGCTCGACGACGAGAAGAAGGCACACTGGGTGCGGACCTTCAGCGACTTCACGGTCTCGACCTACGCCGATCGATTCGACGGCTATTCGGGCCAGAGCTTCGCGATCGTGGGGGAGAAGCCGGCCTCGCACGATACGCTGGTGATCTTGACCCGCCTGGTCCGCCCGGACAAGGACGACGTCGACCTCGACTATCGGATGCGCGAGGGTGACGAGGGCTGGAGGGTGGTCGACATCTACTCGGACGGGAAGGTGAGCGAGGTCGCCCTGCGCCGCTCGGAGTACGCCGCGGTGTTGAAGCAGGGAGGCATCGACAAGCTCATCGATGCCGTCTCGAAGAAGACCGCCAAGCGCGCCGCCAAGCACTCCTGAGCCGAGCCCTGGCTGCCAGGGCTCCCGCTGGTCGCTGCTCAGGATAGCGGGCCAACCTGCCGATCGGTGAAGCGGAGCCCCGCGAACTCCGGGGCCCTTTCCCGAGCCGATCAGCATGTTCAAGCAGCACGCGAAATGGATTTGGAGCAGCGGCCTCGGTCTCATCGCCGGTGTCCTATCACTCCACCCGCTCTCGCAGTCGGACGCCTACTGGCACCTGATGCTGGGTCGCGCGGTCTGGCGCACCGGTGCGCGAACCGTACCCGAGCCGGCCGCGCTTCCGGCTTTCGCCGATTCGGTGAACGTGCCCGAGTGGCTCTTCGATCTTCTCGTCTACGCCGTCCACGAGCTGGCCGGACCGGCTGGGCTGAGCATCCTGATTGCGCTCTCGGCGGCGGCCAGCGTCCTCGCACTCTGCTGGATGCTGGAGACGCTGCTCCGCGAGGCCGATCCCGCCGCCGTGGCGTGGGTGTCGGCGTTGATCACCACGCTGCTGATGGCGCGCATGACGCTGCGCCCCCAGCTGGCCTTCCTGATTCTGCTGCCCGTCTTTGTCGCGGCTACTGAAAAGTACCTGGGAGCCGAGGGTCGACCGCGTGTCCGCCTTGCGGTTGGCCTGGTCGTGCTGCAGGTGTTGTGGGCCCAGCTGCATGGCAGCTTCGTGCTCGGCCCAGCCGTCTTCGGCTTGATGGCCTTGCCGCACGCGGCCTCGGATTGGACGGGACCCCGGCGCAGGCTGCATCTGGCGGTGCTGGCTGGCCTGCTGCTGGGATTCGCGTCGAGCTCGGATGGAATCGGCGTCGTCCACTATGTGCTCGTTCACGCCTCGGGTGATGCGGCACGGCACGTGGGCGATATGCCGGCCACGCGGTGGGAGAATCTGTCGCCGATCTCGCCCTACGGCGTCGCCTATTGGCTGCTCTGCATCACCGCGCTGCTCGGAGCCGGAATCCGCCGCGGCGTTCGCGTGAAGTCCGCCGGCCTGGCACTGCTCGGCGTGGTACTCACACTCAACAGTGTCCGTTTCATCGCAGTCGGTGCGCTCCTCCTGGGGCCGATCGCGCTGGATGGCGCACAGGCGCTCGCGGGCCGCATGCCGCAATTCAGGCTTCGTGGCTTGCCATCGACACTCGTGGCGCTCGCACTGGTCGGGTGGTCGGGTCACGTGACGGACTTCCTGCGCGGTCCGGTCGGTGCCGTGGGTCTCTCACCGGGCGGGGATCCTGTCGCGGCGGCCCGCTATCTGAACGAGCTGCCGCCAGGCAGCGCCGTGCTCTCGACCTTCGATACGGGCGCGTCGATTGGCTTCTGGCTCGAGGGCCGCGTGCGCACCTACGTGGACACCCGCACGCCGCTTCATTTTGACGACACCGAGTACGCGGTGGCGCGCGAAGTCTGGGGCAGGCCCGAATCGCTCGCCCTGGCGCTCGACCGCTACGCGGTCGACGCGATCCTGACCGAGCGGAGCTGGGCGACCTGCCGGAACGCACCCGAGGGCTGGGTGCCAGCGGTGATCGAGGCACGCCACACGACCTTCGTACGAGCCGGCGACGCCGATCCCTTCGTCACGCTCGCGGCGTGCGGATCGAAGTACCTCCGCGACGACGCATGCGTAGACGACGGTCTGCGGCTGGACGGCGAGATCGAGCGTCTGGCCAGGTGGGGCGAGTCGCCCTTTCTCGATCAGCTGCGCGTGCAGCGAATCCTTCGCTGTGGCGGCGACCTCGCACTGGCGGCCCGGTTGCTCCCCGACGAGCGATCGTCGCGGCATATGCGCCGGCAGCGCGCGCTGGCGGCCGCCCTGCTGGCCTCCCGCAGCGGCGATCCGGAGCGTGCCCTCGATCTGCTGGACTCGGCGGTGCGTGAGGGCGATCCCCGGGCAGCGCGCATCGCGGTCGGAACGCTTGGCTCGGGCCAGGTCTCGCGGGAGCGCGTGCGGGACATGCTGGAGCGGGCCATACACGGGCTGGCCGACTCGGCGCCCCTCGATTTGCGGGCGGCGCTGGCCATGCTGTGCATCCAGCAGAGCGACGCCGAGTGCGTTCGCTTCCACGGAATGCGCGTCGCGGTGGCGGGCGACCCCGATACCGGGCGCGTTCTGCTGGCTTGGCTGCACGCCAACCACCCCGAGGCGGCCGTACGTGATGATGCCGGCCGTTGGCTCGGAAGCCTCGAACGCCGCGAAGCGGAGACCGTTGCCGATCGCATGCGGTCCATGCCGGAAGCGAGCTAGAGTCTCCCGCTCGAATCCCGTCCCGCGAGTCGCGGCGCGGCGCAGCCGAAGGAGACATCCAGAATGAAGGCCATCGTCAGTCTCGCCCAGGACAAGATATCCGTAGAGGACGTCGATCTCGATCCGCCGAAGCCGGGCGAGCTCAAGATCAAGGTCGGTGCATGCGGGGTCTGCCACTCGGACCTGTCAGTCGTGAATGGCGTACTGCCGCTCCCCAAACCCATCGTGCTCGGGCACGAGGGCGCGGGTTCCGTCGAGGAGATCGGCGAGGGCGTGACGGGCTTCGAGGTCGGCGACCACGTCGTTCTGAGCTTTCAGCCGGCCTGTGGGAGCTGTCCGTCGTGCCACCGCAAGGAGCCGCAGTTCTGCAGCATCGGCGAACCCAACGGCATGATGCTGGACGGCACGCACCGAGTGAAGCTGGGCGACCAGCCGCTGGCCACGATGCAATTCCTCGGCTGCATGGCCGAGTACTGTGTGGTACCGGCCATCAGCGCGGTGAAGATCGACAAGGGCATCCCCTTCGACAAGGCGGCACTTGTCGGCTGCGGCGTCATGACCGGCGTGGGTGCGGCTCTGAATACCGCGAATGTGACCGCGGGCTCCCGTGTGGCCGTATTCGGCTGCGGCGGCATCGGCCTGTCGATCATCCAGGGCGCGCGGCTGGCCGGGGCAGGGCAGATCATCGGCGTCGACCTCGCGGACAACAAGCTCGAAATGGCCAAGAGCTTTGGTGCTACCCACGTCATCAATGGCAGCGACGGCATGGGGGCGATCAAGGTCAAGGAGTTGACGGGCGGCGAGGGTGCGGACTTCACCTTCGAGGCCGTGGGTGTGCCCTCCCTGATGCTGGAGGCCAACGCGGCGGCGCGGCGCGGTGGGACGGTGACCATCGTCGGCGTGGGAAGGCTCACGGAAACCGTGCCCTTCAATGCGCTGATGATCTCGATGGAGGGCAAGACCGTGAAGGGCTGCTTCTACGGCGATGCCAACGTGCACCACGACATGCCGATGCTGCTCGATCTCTACCTCAGCGGAAAGCTCAATCTCGACGATATGGTGACCACCACCTACAGCATCGACGAGGGGCCGCAGGCCTTCGAAGATATGCAGAAGGGTCTCAATGCGCGCGGCGTCATCGTCTTCTGAGACACTGGACGGCGCGCGTCGACATCCACTCATCACCATCCCCATTCCATCCCCCCGCTTCATTTCTCACCCCGAGACCGAGGTAGCTTGGGCCGAATCCAGCACCTGATGCGGAGCGTCGAGCGGCAGCCGGTCCGGTGGCTGGGGGGGATCTTCGCGGCTGCGCTGCTGCTGCGCGGTCTGGCGTTGTGGCTGACGCTGGATACGCCCGCTGCGGGTGACGAGCCCGAGCTCTATATGCGTTCGGTGCGCCTGGCGTGGGGTGGCGGCTTCGCGGACGATGCCGGCCGGGCGCCGGGTCTGCTCGTCTTCTATGCCGCCGCCTTTCATCTGCTGGAGACCGCGCCCTTTGCTGCCAAGCTCGCGAACGGGCTGGTCTCCAGCCTGACGGTGCTGCCCATCTACGCGATCGGGCGGCGTTTCGGCGGCTCGCAGGTCGGCCTGCTGGCCGCCGCAGGCGTAGCCTTCTATCCGACCTTCGTCGCCTTCAGCCACTTCCTCTGGTCGGCGCCCCTGTATATGCTGCTCGTGGCCTGGGGGGTGGCAATCCTGCTGCGCGCAGTGGACGAGCCCCGGCCAATCTGGCTCGCCGCGGCGGGCGTCGTGCTCGGGGCGAGCGCCCTCGTCAAGGAGGCGGGGCTGCTCTTTCCACTGGCTGCTGTGGCGTGGGTGGTCTGGCGCGAGCGGGACGACGTCGCGCGGGCCGCGCTGCGAACGGGCGTGCTGACGAGTGCGATCGTGTTGACACTCGCGCCCTGGGTGATTCACGTAAACGAGCCGGGACAGCCCTTCGTGCTCGTTACCCGTACGGGCTCCATGAATCTCTTCATCGGCAACCACCCGCTCTCGCACGGTCACGGCATGCGGGAGTACCCGAACCTCGGCGCAACACGCCTCGACGTCGAGCGGGTGGCGCGCGAGCGCGCCTGGGCGGAGATCCGCGAGCGTATGCCGGGATGGCCCCTCGAGAAGCTCGCCACCGAGGTGCCACGCTTCTTCACGCCGACCTCGTTTGCGGTGCGCCGCCTGCTCGCGGCACCGGATGATCCCGGTGGCTGGGGGTACCGCTTCCGCTTCGCGTGGGGCGACCGCCGCGATGCCCGCGTCGCGGCGGTCGTGCCGGTGGTGGCGAGCTACGGCGTGGTCGCGCTCGCGGGCGTGGCGGGCCTCGTGCTGGCACAGCGGCGCGATCTCGCGACCCTCTTCGGGCTCTTCATCGCCAGCCAGATTGCGCCCTCGGTGGTGACATTCGCGATGTCGCGCTTCCGATTGGCCTCGATGCTCTTTCTGATACTGGGCGCCGCCGCTTTCGCCGCTTCCGGGCGGCGTGACATCGGCGAAGCTTCGCTCGCGCGTCGCGCGACGGCGGTCGGGACGGTGCTCCTCGTATTGCTCTTCATCTGCATGGACTACCGCGCAGTTCTCGAGTCGACAGGGCGATAGATTGGCTCGCCCGCTCGCACTCGTCCTGCTTGCCCTCGCCGCCCTCGCGTCAGCGGGCTGTTCAGAGTCGGATCGGCGACCCGCGCAGCCGTCCACCCGGGAGTCGATCTACGGCGTGCAGCTGCACGTCCACGGCTCGATGAGCGAGGGGCACGCCTCGATGCGTGGCCACAATGCGGCGGCGCGCGAACTCGGCGATGTGGTGGACGTGATCTGGTGGAGTGATCACGACTGGCGACTTGCCGGTCATACCTACGTGAAGGATTTCGGCTTCGAGCAGGGCCTATCCGAGGTCGAGCCCGCACCCGCACCGCTGCGTGCACCTCAATGGGACGGTCGCGAGCCCCTGCCGACGTGGCACGCAGCGGGAGACTTCGGCCCCGATGCGCCGCCCGAGAGCGTGGAGCTCGTCGAGAAGGTCTGGACGCTGCGCGAACAGACCCCCGGCGCACGCGCGCGCATCAGCGACCGCGAGGCGCGCGATGGCACGCAGAGTCTGCAGCTCAGCGTGCGGTCGGAGGCAGGGCGCAGTGAGCGCGTCGTGCTGGTCTTTGAGGCCAGCCGTCGCCGCCATATCGCGAGCCTTGCCTCGGAGGTCAAGCTGGGACTCTCGGTGCTTCCGGTGCACTTCAGCGGCGACGCGCGAATGGTGCTGAGCGCGCGGCTCTCCAACCAGCCGCCAGATCTACGCAGCCGCCTCGACTATGTGCTCACGCAAGCGACGCTCGGCGCGAAGAAGACCGAGGCCCGAATTGGACGCGTCGAAGGACAGCCGGGGAGGCGCGCCCTGCAGCTGGCCCGAATCGAGGTGCCCGCGGAGCCCGGTCTCTGGAATGACTGGGTGTTCGATCTGACCTCCGATGCGACGGACCGCGCGCTGGGCGGCGAGGACAACTCGGTGGTGGAGATCGTGCTCAGGGCGGAGGTCCGCGGTGCGGGTCGGCTCGACGTCTACGTCGACGATCTGCGGATTCAGCGTGACGTGACGGGTGAGAATCTCTTCCACCGCGAGCGGCAGCTGGCGGCGCAGATGGGCGAGGGTGGCATCGTGAACCACGTGGGGCAGGAGATCTCCTACGCGGCGCACCTGAATGCCTTCGGGCCCGACGTACCGCTCGCGGATCCGATCGCCCATCCGCATGGTCTCACGCCCGATGAGGCCGTGGCCTTCGTCCACGACCACGGTGGCATCGTCTCGCTGAACCACGTCTTCGGCGTCCAGGTGGATCGCCGCTCGCATCGCTTCCCGAATGCCCGCGAGGCGTTCGAGGCGGGGCTGGCCCGACTGATCGCAGACCGCGCCCACGGCGTCGATCTCCTCGAGGTCGGCTATCGCTCGCGGGGTCACGGGCTGGACGGCTTCGTCGAGCTATGGGATCGCCTCGCTCTGGCCGGCATCCGCTTGACGGGCATCGGCACCAGCGACTCCCACGACGAGGACGTGGGCTGGGCGCGTGGGCCCAACAATTTCATCACGTGGATCTTCGCGCGCTCGGATCGCCAGGTGGATCTGATGCACGGGCTTCGTTCCGGTCGCGCCTTCTTTGGGGATCCGACGCGCTTCGATGGCGCACTCGACATCGCCGGTCCCGCCGGTAGCCGCATGGGCGATCTCGTCTTCGTGCCGAAGGGCGAGCATCCGGTGCGCTTCGATGTCGTCGGGCTCCGCGCTGGCCAACGCGTGCGCTGGATCCTCGACGGCCAGGTGCGGAGGGCGCCTCCGGTCGGGGGGAAGGATTTTTCGCACGAAGAGACGATCGATGTTCAGTCTGCGACCTTTGTGCGCTTCGAGGTGCTCGAGGGGGACGAAGTCATCGTACTCAGCAATCCGCTCTACCTGGCGCCGCAGGGATCACCCCGCCCACCGGAAGGATCGCGCACGACGCGGGTCGAGTCAGTCGATTGAGGGCACGGCACGCTACGTTTCACGCAAGGGGTCCCATGCATCGAGTGCAATGGGCGCCTGGATCCGAAGCGGGTACCCGGGGTGCCCGGCGCGGCGACCCCGGCGCGAGAACGGCGTACGACGACGTGTCTCGAGCCCGAGTGCAGTCGCTTCGTCGATCACGCCCCCGGGCACCGCGAGCAAGAGATCCACGCCTGCCGCAGCGGATTCGTGATGATCGGCCTCTCGGCGGAGGGAAACGACCTCGTGTGTCAGGTTCTGCACTCTGCTGATCGGCATCGACGCTGGGCGGGAGAAGCTGCTCTGCGCGGGGTTGCCCTAGTGTCGCTCGGAGTGGCGAGGCGCAGCCTGTGATCCTGGCCTGATCGGCGGCGGTGGGAAAGAACGTGAAGAGCTTCCACGCAAAGAGGAGTGCCCTCGCCGCCGCGACCCGAATGGCCAGCTATGCTTCGCGATCTGATCCGAGCTGGATTGCGTCGAAGGGAATCGCACAGAGATGAAGATGCTCCGCTCGGATTCGCCGCGATTGTCCAGCGCGCGACGCTTCGCCAGATCGTTCACGCCCGGAATCGGCCTGCTGCTTCTGGCAGGCTGTACGTTCGAGGGCTACGTCCCGACGGAGCCGGCGCCGCCGCCGCTGGCCGAGAGCGAGGCCAACATCAGATATCTCGCAATCGGAGAGGCCGAGGTCGGCGACCTGGACTGCCCGAGCGGGCGTTGTCGCGTGCGCTACCGCTTCGTCATACCGGGTCGCGGCATTCTGCGGGTAAGCGTCGACGGCCCGATCGGCAACGGTCCAGAACCGGAGGGGCCACGCATCGCACGCGTCGCGCTGCAGGGTATCGGTCAGCAGAACCTCTCCCTCGTGTACGGAAGCGAGATCGAGGCTGCGCCCTTCGTGGTCAGCAGTCCTGTAACGCCGGGCGTTCACTGGGTGCTCATCCAGGCGCTCGGAGGCAAGGTCGAGTACACGGTGGCGTCGTCGTTCGAGCCCGATCCGAGTTCGGTGGAGCCCGACGATCGCGCGGGCGGCGCGCTCGCCGGTGTGCCGCCGCCGCCGCCGCCGATCGCCAGCGATCCGGTGAATCCCGGTGGATCTGCGCGCCTGGGATCGGATCGCCCTGGAAATACCAGCGACGGCGCCGACTTTGCCTACGACCCGACGCGCTACGATCTCTTCCAGCTTCGCCGCTACGCGTTCGCCCAGGATCCGGCCGCCATGCTGCGAGGGGAGCCGGGCTCTGTGCAGGGCAACGCGTTCATCCTGCGACAGATCCAGCGCGAGGTCCGCTACACGTTGGCCGATATGCAGTTCCAAGAGGCCTCGGCCGAAGCAGCGCAGCTCCTCGTGAGCGTCCATACCCGGACCACGGGCGGTCGCGAGTGGTACCTGGTGAACGACGGGATCGCAGCACGCCCGTATGAGAACTACATGCAGCAGTGGACTTCGCATGGTGGGATGATCGGCGCGCGCACCTTCGCGGAGGGTGCACTGATCGTCAATTTCATCGATGCGAAGACCGGCGTGCTGCTCTGGCACGGCTGGACGATCGAAGCGATGCCGACGTCGGGCAGCGGCGATGACAAGGTCATCAAGAGTGCGGTCAAGAAGGTGCTCGCGCAATTCTGAGGCACGCGGCGGGCCGCTCTCGGGGGATGGGCGCGCCCATGCTCTACCGCATGGCCCTCGGGCTGGCGCCGTGCTCGCGATGGGATTCGGGCACAGAGCTGCTTAGAAGTCGATGATCGATAGCTCGACGCGCCGGTTCTTGCGGCGCCCCTGCTGCGTGTCGTTGGGGGCGACGGGACGGCCTGGGCCGAAGCTGTGGACCTCGAGACGCAGAGCGTCGATGCCGTGATCGATCAGCCAGACGGCCAGGGCCTCGGCGCGCCGCTTGCCGAGGTCGAAGTTGTAGGCTGCAGCGCCCGTCGCATCGGTGTGGCCGTCGAGCCGAACGCGCACGCCCGGGTTGGCCGCGAGCACCCTGACGACCGCCTCGAGCGTGGCCTCGTGTTGCGGTCGGATGGTCGCCTGGTCGTGGTCGAAGACGTAGTCCTCGATCACCCAGCAGCCTCGCTCGTCCACCTTGGCGCCCGCCGGCGTGCGCGCGCAACGATCGAAGCGATCATCGACGCCGTCGCCATCGAGGTCCGTCATCGCGCGCGCCCTCTTGGCGACGATCGGCGGCGGCGGGCCGTTGTAGATCTGCATTTGGAAGGCATGGAGAGCATCGGCACCGTCGAGCGCATCGATCGTGCGGAACGAGCCGCACTCTCCCAGCTCCGCCATGCCTCGTAGCAGCGCGGGACCGCGCGGATCCATGCCCACCTGTACGGTGTGATAGCAGAGCTCGCCCGGGTGTCGGGCGTGGAGACGGCGCGCGGCCTCGACGGTTTCTTCCGGACCGATGTATTTGCCGTAGCGCGTGGGTACGCCGTCCGTGAAGACGATTACGGCCACGCGTCCGGCACGCGTCGCGAACTCCTCCCGGTAGTCATCGAGCACCTGCGCGAGCGGTGTCTGGCGTCCCGTCCACCCGACCTTGCGCGCGTGTTGGCGCAGCTCGAAGCGATCGAAGGTGGCGAGGTGTACCTGGGCGTCCTCGCGCCCTCCGAGCACACGCAGTGCCACGCGGTAGGTGCCCGGCGGCATGCCGGCCAGGAAGGCCTCGAGGACGGCCTTCTCGTTGGGGAAATCTACCAAGCGGTCGATCGAGCCCGACGCGTCGAAGATGATCAAGTTGTCCTCGACCAGCACGACGTCGCCGTCGGTCGGGCGCGCCAATCGGGCCGGATAGGGCTCGACATAAGGTGCCGCGCAGCCGGTGATTGCGATCGTGATGGCGAGCCATGTGGCGCGCTGGATTCGGATCGAGATTGCCCCGCTTGGCCACCCCAGGGCGCGCAGCATCTGTGTGGGTCCCTCCCGTGCGCGCCGCACTGTAGCGCTGCTGCAAATTTGCGTCGTACGAATTCTGGAGGGAAAGCGACACGGAATTCCCCCCCCACCGGCTCCCGGCCCGCGGGCGGCCCGTGGTACTCTCACGCGCATGCCGCGCGCGAGGCGATGCCCGCGGGCTGGTGAAAATGCATGGGAGGCGGTGAAGGGTGCGGAAGGCGGAGTCCGAGGCGACCCGAGTCTGGGCGTGCACGTCGCGCTGGAAGGTGATTGCGGCGCTCTTCGCGGTGGTCCTCCTGGCCGCGCCAAGTCTGGGCTGCGTGTCGCGCAGCAAGTCAAAGAAGGCCTGTGCGCTCTTCCAGGCCAGCAGTGACCTCAACCTATACGACGGCGAGCCGCACTCCATCACCGTCTACATCTACGCACTTTCGAGCTCGGAGGGCTTCGAGCGCACCAGCGTTTCCGACCTACTCGAAGGCGAGCTGCCGAGCGGGGTTCTGAAGCCACCCGTGCCCGTCACGGTCTCGCCCGATGAGAAACGCGCCTTCGAGGAAATGTTTCCGGCCGAGACCAGTCAGCTCGGGCTGCTGGCCGACTATTACCGCGCACCCGGAGATCCCGAGGGCACACGCACGCTGGTCGTCCCGGCACGCTGTGGTCTTCGCAAGCCGAGGCTCGAGCTCTCGAGCACGGATGTCAGCCGGAAGTCGTCGCGATCTCGTTTGGTTCCGTCGAGCCTTTTGCCACGATGATCCGTGATGTTCGGCAAGCTGCCGGCAGCGGATGACGGACCGAGTGGTTCTGCCATGCGGATGAAATTCGCCCTCGTGCTGCTCGCACTGCTCTCATTCGGAGCCACCTCATCGCAGGGACCCTTCGTGTCCGAGCATCCACTCGAAAAGGGGCTGACAAGGGAGCAACGGATCGCGCTGGAGAGCATCGCTCTACAGGCCGAGATCCTGCACCCCTCCGTGCTGGAGGTTTCGCGAAATGCCGACCTCTTGCTGCGGCTACCCGCCCTATGGGCTGACTTCGAGCTATCGGTCGCTCCGCTCTTCGCGCCCTATGACGACGACGAACGCGCAGCCCTCCAGCACCTGATGCGCCAGCCTGGGTTGGTGGAGCTGCTCGCCGATCGCGTGACGTCGGGTGAGGGAGATCTCGAAGCTGCGCTCGAGCCCTATCCGGAGGCTCTCCGCGACGTTGCGCGCGCCGCGCTGAGCAATCACCCGGAGCTCTTGCTGGGGCTACGTGCCCAGACCCAGGGCGCCGTCCTGGCCTTCGAAGCGCTGATCGCTACGCGCCCACCCGACACGCGGGACGCCTTTCGCGAGGTGGTGGGCGAGCCGGTGCTGACCAGCCTGTTGATCGAGCACCCAGACGTGAGCCTGATGCTCGGCGGCGCCGCAGTCGTGGACGGTCCGGGCACGTTGGAGCAGCTCGCCTTGCTGCGGCGCCAAGTGGTAGAGAAGAAACGCGAGGCCCAGGCCGCCGCCGAGCGCCGCCGGCGGGCGCTCGAGCAGGCGCAGCAGCGGATCGCCGAGCAGGAGGCAGAGCGCAGGACCGAGAGGCGGGCACGCCGGCTCTATTGGGGTCGATATCCCTATTGGAGTTCGTCGTGCTGGTACGGTGACCCCTTCTACGATCCCTACTGGTCGGTCGGCCATCGTCGCTGCTTCTATCCCTGGTACCGCTATGGGCATCGCCATGGGCATTGGCGCGGGCATCGGCGCGGGCATCGGCGCCGCTGGTAGCCGCGACGCACCGCGCGGCGCCGCTTTGCTGTACGCTCGACCGCATGCATCCCCTTCCCCGTCCGTCCCGCATCGTGCGCCTCGTGCCCTTCCCGGCGCTCGGGATCGCCGTCAGCCTTCTACTGACCACGAGCTGCCTGGCCGAGTCGCCCACCAGCGCCGCGTCGGCCGATGAGGGGACGCGCGTGCGTGCGCGCGGACACTCGATCGTGGTGGCACCGCCGGATCTCTCGATCGTCGATCTCGCCGTCGCCTCCGAGGCGCCCGAGGCTGCTGCGGCCGCCCAGATCAATGCTGAGCAGATGCACGCCGTGCTCGATGCACTCGACAAGGCATTCGCTGACGTGGCCGAAGTCGAGACCAGTGGCTATACGCTGAGCCCTCGCTACGACTTCCAGAAGGGCACGGGTCGAGTGCTCACCGGCTTCACGGCGCGCAGCGCGTTGCGGGTGAAGAGCCGCGACGTGGAGGCGGCCGGCCGCATCATCGACGTGGCCGTGGGGGCGGGTGCCGACGAGGTCAGGAGTGTCCGATTCGGGCTCCAGGACGACACCCAGCAACGTGAGCAGGCACTCGCGCAGGCCACCCGCCAGGCGCGGCGCCGTGCCGAGGTGATGGCCGAGGCGATCGGCTTGCGCGTCCGCCGCGTCGTCGATGTCGACGAAATCGGGTCGGGTGCGGCGCCGGTTTTCGCGCAGTCGCGAGCACTCTCGGTGCAGGCGGACGCTTCTCCGACCCCGATCGAGGCCGCGGGCGTCGAGGTCCGCGCCGATGTCTCGATCGAGGTGGAGGCCGTGCCCTAGTGGTCGGTCTCCGCTCATTGCCCGCTTGGCGGGCGGCTCGCGACCACCAGCAGCGCCTGGCCAACGTGCATCTGCGCGAGCTCTTCGCCGGGGATGCGGTCCGCGCCGAGCGGCTCTCCCTCGAGGCCGGGGGGTTGTTGCTCGACTACTCGAAGAATCGCGTCGATGACGACGCATTGGCCTCGCTCTTCGCGTTGGCGCGCGACGCAGGACTGCAGGGGCGCATCGACGCGATGTTTGCCGGCGATCCCATCAACGAGACCGAGGGCCGGGCCGTGCTCCACACCGCGCTGCGCGCCCCGCGCGATGCGCGCACCCTGGTGCGGGGCGAGGACGTCGTCCCGATGGTTCACGGCGTGCTCGATCGCATGGCGGACTTTGCCGAGCGCGTGCGTTCCGGAGCTTGGTCGGGCCACGACGGGCGGCGTATCCGCAACGTCGTGAATATCGGGATCGGGGGCTCGGATCTCGGCCCACTGATGGCCGTCGAGGCGCTACGACCCTATGCGAACCCGCGTCTGCGGGTCGCCTTCGTATCCAACGTGGACGCGAGTGACTTTGTGAGTCGCACGGCTGGACTCGATCCGGCCGAGACCCTCTTCGTCATCTGTTCCAAGACGTTCACCACCGAGGAGACGTTGACCAACGCGCGCACTGCGCGACGCTGGCTGCTGGACTCGGGTGCCGATGAGGCGGCCGTTGCGAAGCATTTCGTCGCCGTCTCCGCGAATCGTGAGGAGGTTGAACGATTCGGCATCGACCGGATCAATATGTTCGAGCTCTGGGACTGGGTGGGCGGACGCTACTCGTATTCGTCGGCGGCGGGGCTCTCCTTGATGCTCGCGATCGGAAGGGACAACCACCGCGAGATGCTCGACGGCTCCTGCGTCATGGACGAGCACTTTCGCACGGCGCCCTTCGAGCGGAACGCACCGGTGATCGCAGCGCTGCTGGGGCTCTGGTACAGCGAGTTCTTCGGCTGGGAAAGCCAGTGCGTGCTGCCCTATAGCCGCGACCTGCATCGCCTGCCTGCGCACCTGCAGCAGCTCGACATGGAGAGCAGCGGCAAGCAGGTGAGGATGGACGGCTCACGCGTCGATCACCCGACCGGCGCCATCCTCTGGGGTGAGACGGGCACCAACGCTCAGCACGCCTTCTACCAGCTGCTCCACCAGGGAACGCATTTCGTTCCCTGCGATTTCATCGGCTTCGCGCAGAGCCACGATGACATCGGGAGCCACCACGACCTGCTGATGGCAAATTTCTTCGCCCAGACCGAGGCGCTCGCCTTCGGGCGCAGCGCAAAGCAGGTGGCGGCCGAGGGAGTGCCCGACGATCTCGTGGCGCATCGCACTTTTGATGGGAATCGGCCAAGCAATACGATCCTGGCGGATCGTTTGACGCCCAGCGTGCTCGGACAGCTCGTGACCTTCTACGAGCACAAGGTCTTCGTGCAGGGCTGTCTGTGGGGCATCAACTCCTTCGATCAATGGGGTGTCGAGCTCGGCAAGGCGCTGGCCAGTACGATCCTGGCCGAGATCGAGAGTGAGGACGAGCCGAAGCTCTGCCACGATGCGTCGACGAATGCGTTGATCCAGCGCTATCGGGAACGGCGCTAGGCGCCTAACCCAGGAGTGCTCGCAGCCTCTCGGACCAGGGTCCGGGCCGGCCATCGGCGATCTGGCGGCCATCGAGGAGCGTGATCGGGACCGCACCGCGCACGGCGTTCACGGCGATCAGCTCACGCGCCTCTGCGACCTCACGGACCCCGATCTCGGCCGGCTTGGCCTCGATCGGCTGCCCGCTCAGCACCTCGAGAGCGATGCCCGCGACGGCGCCAAGTGCGCGATCCGGTAGCCGTAGCTCTCCTCTGGCGCCGACCACCAGCAGATTGCTGCGCGCCCCCTCCACGAGACGCCCCGCGGAGTCGAAGAGGATCGTCTCGTCCGTGCCCCGCGCGATCGACAGGCTGCGTGCGCGCTCGAACGCCCCTTGCGGGTGAAGTTTGAGGCCGACGGGAGAAGTGGGGCCGGGGTGCTGGAAGGGCGCGGTGAGCGCGGTCCAGGCTTCGGGCTCCTTTCCGACGGGCCGCGGCGTGCCGATCAACACTGCGCCACCGCCGCCGAGCTCGCATGCGGCCAGCCGCACGATGCCCTCGGTGGCGCCGAATTCCGCGTGCGCCAGCTCGGTGAATGCGCGCTGGATCGTCTCGACAGCGGGCTCTGCGAGCCCGAGCGCCAGAGCGTCACGCCGCAGGCGCTGGACGTGGTGGACGAGGTGGCGCACCTGGCCGTTCTTCACGCGCGCCGTCGTATAGCAGCCCCTTGCGTCGCCGAGCGCCCGGTCGAGGTCATCCGCCTCGACGACACGATCGTCGACCCAATAGTGACGCGGGAGCTCGGGCAGGGCCGCGGCTCAGCGTTCTCCCACCGTCTGGTAGGACGCCTTGGTGGGTCCGGTGTAGATCTGGCGCGGGCGCCCGATCCTGAAATCGGGGTCGCCATGCAGCTCGACCCATTGTGCGATCCAGCCGGGCAGGCGTCCGATGGCGAAGAGGGCCGTGAACATATTGGAGGGCGTGCCGATCGCGTTGTAGATGACGCCCGAGTAGAAGTCGACGTTGGGGTAGAGCTTGCGCTCCACGAAGTAGTCGTCCTTGAGCGCGATCTCTTCGAGCTCCACGGCGATCTCGAGCAGCTTGCTGTGCACGCCGAGCTTGTTCAGCACGTCGAAGCAGGCCTTCTTGATGATTCGCGCGCGCGGGTCGAAGTTCTTGTAGACGCGGTGTCCAAAGCCCATCAGGCGCGACGTGTCGTCCTTGGTCTTGGCGCGCTCCACGAACTGCCGGCCCGTCATGCCCTCGTCCCGGATCGCGGCGAGCATATCGATCACCTCCTGGTTGGCGCCGCCATGCAGCGGGCCCCAGAGCGCGTTGATGGCGGCCGAGATCGTTCCGAAGAGGTTGACCATCGAGGAGCCCACCAGTCGCGTCGTGGACGTCGAACAATTCTGCTCATGGTCGGCGTGCAGGATGAAGAGCAGATCGAGCGCTCTGCGGATGACCGGGTCTGGCTCGTACTCCTCGCAGGGGTTGCCGAACATAAGGCGCAGGAAGTTGCCCACGTAGTCGAGCTTGTTCTGCGGATACATGAAGGGCTGCCCGATGGAGTGCTTGTACGCGTAGGCGGCGAGCGTGGGCAGCTTGGCGATGAGCCGGTGGATCGAGACCTCGACGTGGCGCTCGTCGCGCGGATCGAGTGAGTCGGGGTAGAAGGTCGCGATGGCGCCGACGGTGGCCGAGCAGGCCGCCATCGGATGTGCGTCCTTCGGCAGAGCAGCAAAGAACTTCTTGAAGTCCTCGTGGATCATCGTGTGGTGGATGACGGATCCTGAGAAGGATTCGAGATCCTCGGCAGTCGGCAGCCTGCCGTAGATCAGCAGATAGGCGACCTCGAGAAAGCTCGACTTCTCGGCCAGCTCCTCGATGGGAATGCCGCGGTAGCGCAGTATGCCCTTCTCGCCGTCGATGAACGTAATCGAGCTCTTGCACGAGCCGGTATTCGCGAAGCCCGGGTCGAGCGTGATGTACCCGGTCTGCGAGCGGAGCTTCGAGATGTCGATGGCGCGCTCGCCCTCGCTGCCCACCACGACGGGAAGCTCGACGACCTGATCGCCCACGCGAAGTTCTGCGTTCTCGCCCATGGAAGCTCCTCCTCAGGATTTCTGTCAGGATTTCTGGCTGGCTCGATGGTTCCGTCGCTGGCTGCGGACCCCGTCCGCCCGGCATCCCGACGGTGCGGCGCGTCGTTACTACTCGCGGGCAC
>JAFDDH010000229.1 GCA_019310975.1 Deltaproteobacteria bacterium
GAGAACGCAGCGCACCGATCACATCGCCGCTCCACATAGAGATCTGGCACGTGGCTTGAAAATCGTCTCTGCGGGACGTGCTTCATGTACAGACACTGGAGGACCCAACAATGGACTGGAAGAAGATCGCCCCCTGGAACTGGTTCAAGGAAGAGGGTGCACCCGCACCGGAGACGCAGATGCCAGCGCGCGTCTACCCCTCCTCGGACCCCTTTGCCGCACTCCGAACGGAGATGGGGCGGCTCTTCGACGACCCCTTCCGCGGCTCTTTTCCCGGATTGCCCGGGCGCCCCGCCCTTCCTGGCCAAATCCTCACCTCGCTGCGGCCGAGTGTCGACATCTCAGAGGGGAAGAAGGCCTACATGGTGCGTGCCGAGCTCCCCGGCGTCGAGCTGGAGGACGTCTCGATCGAGATCGATGGACACACTCTGGTGATCCGCGCCGAGAAGCGACAGGAGACCGAGGAGGAGGAAGAGGACTACCACTGCATCGAACGCTCGTACGGGGCGGTGCAGCGCGTGCTCTCTCTTCCCGACGACGCCGATGCCGAGGCGATCGAGGCCAAGTTCAAGAACGCAGTGCTGAAGCTGCGGATTCCGAAGCACGCGGCGCGGGCCTCGAACGCGCGGAGCATCGAGATCGAGGGAGGCTGACGCAAGGGCGGTCATGAGGTCCTGCACCACGTTCTGTGGTGCGGCACCTCAGCAGCACCGATAGCGGAGACGTGCCTCCCGTGTGCGCGGGAGGCTACTACTGGCTGAGCTTCGACGGGAAGCGCGGGAGTCGGATTGTGGCCGAGCATCTGATCACCAACCCCGAGATCACCGAAATTCTCGAACGTGTCGCCGACCTCCTCGAGGCACAGGATGCGAATCGCTACCGGGTTCGGGCCTACCGCATGGCAGCGAAGACCATCCAACACCACGAAGCACCACTTTCCGAGATCTTCTCGGAGGGTGGTGTCGAGGCGATCGCTGGGCTGCCCACCATCGGGCGGACGATCGCGGCCCACGTGGCCGAGCTCGTCCACCGTCGCGGGCTCACGCTCCTCGACCGGCTGGAGGGCGAGGTTTCCCCCGAGTGCCTTCTGGCCACAGTCCCCGGCATCGGCCCGAAGTTTGCGGCGCGGATTCACCACGAACTCTCGGTCGACACACTCGAAGATCTCGAGGCAGCCGCTCACGACGAGCGCTTGGAGCGACTTTCGGGGTTCGGGCCGCGCCGCGTCCGCGCAATCCGGGAGGAGCTGGCTTCCATTCTCGGGCGCTCCGCTCGCCACCGGGCGCGGCGCCGTGCGTGGCTCGAGTCACACGGCGCGCAGGGGCGCAACGAACACATCGTGTCGCGCCCCGACGTCGCCACCCTATTGGACGTCGATGCCGAGTACCGCGACGGGGTCGCAAAGGAAAGGCTGCGCTACATCACGCCGCGCCGTTTCAACCCCGAGCACAAAGCCTGGCTACCGGTCCTGCACACGGAGCGAGATGATTGGCACCTGACCGCTCTCTTCTCGAATACCGCCCGTGCCCACGAGCTGGGACGGACCAAAGAGTGGGTCGTGATCTTCTACGCGTACGATGGGGACGAGGGACAGTGCACGATCGTGAACGAGACTCATGGGCCGCTCCTCGGCCGACGTGTCGTGCGGGGCCGGGAGCCGGAATGTCGCGAGCACTACGCTTGGAACGCCCACTCCTCCAGCCACGCAGCGGGTGCAACAGTCGGACTCGATTGCTGACGTAGAAGAGCGGGAGTTCTCGACGCGCTCGCAGGGTCTTGTGACCGGTACCGGGGTGCCTAAACTGAGTCTGTGGAGCGTTGACGGCAAGGGAGGAACGTGATGCAACTCGACATCTCGACCGAAGAGCAGAAGCTGCTGCGAGATCTCGCCGAGGAAGCGCTGGGGGAGCTCAAGGTGGAGATTCGACGCACGAGCACCCACGAGTACCAGGACCGGCTCAAGCAGCGAGAAGTGCTGCTCAAAGAACTCGTCGGCCGGCTGGCGGAATGAGGGCGGCGGCGGAAAAGGGTATCGTAGGCTGTGGACGTCGATCACAATCCCGAAATTGAAGGAGAAGGGGATGAGCGTTCAATTCCCGAGACCCGAGTTCTTCGAGGCGTTGCGACAACGAGTCGCTGACGATCCCGACTGCATGGGGTCGGTCGATGATTGCGAGGCCTACTGCGGGTTCGTGATTGGCGAGCGGCTAATCGTCGTGGAGTTCGACGGACGGCAGTGCGTAGCCGTCGTCAACGGCGGAAATCTACTCGACCTCGATTTCGCCCTGGCTGGAACTCCCGAGACGTGGCAGGAAATGATCTCGGCCATCCTGAAGCACGGCGGCGCGGACCGAGAGCACACACTCGAGACACTCATCGAAACGAACGGTCTCGAGATCCGCTCCGAGGCACCCGACGGTACGGAGCTGGCCCGTGCCGCGCTGAGCTTCCTTCAGGCGTTTCTCGACCAGGCGAAGCACCTGGAGGTTCAGTTCGAGTAGGCCCGCAGGGATAGGGGCAAATCGAGTGGGATGAAGATCGAGATCATAGGGTGCCGATCAGGTTGAAGAAGATGCCGTGTCGGTCGTAGCTCAGGTCCGTGAGGTCGTCCGAGAAGTCCGTGAAGTTGTACCCGACCCCGAGCTTGAAGTGCGGGCCGAGGTAGCGATAGAGCGTAATCAGCGCCCCGCTGCGCTGGTCGTGCAGGTCGGGCATGATCAGCGTTCGGCCCTCCAGCGAGCCTTCCCAGTTCTTCATGAAGCGCCAGTCGGCGCGCGCAATCAAGAGATGCGCATTGTTGTCGAAGAACTCGGGATTCACTCGGTCCAGGCTGATCTCCCCCCTCCGGAAGGCGTACTTCCCGCCCAACGTCCAGGCCTTGGTCAGGTCATAGGAGACATCCAACGAAGCAATATGGCTCCTCTGGAGGACCTGGAGCGATGTGCCCTGCGGGTTGACCTGGTCGGTCGCCGGCAGGTTGTAGAAGTAGGTGTACTTGGCCAGCACGTTCAGTCGGTCGTGCTGGACGGGGCGGTACGCATAGCCGAGTACGGCCTCGGTAAAGCCGCCGTCGTAGAACTCGCCGAGGGAGCTATCACTGAACGAGTGGTTGAGCTTGGCCAGAAGCCGCCAGTCCTCCGAGATCTGGAAGCTCGCATTGTTGCGGAATAGCCATGTCGTTCTCTCCGACCAGCTTCCGTCCGGCTGCTCCGTATCATCGGAGCGGTACTCGATGCCGCTCGAGACCCGAATCCGGTCGGTGAGGTAGCCGAAACGCGCCCCGCCCGCATTGCGCTTGGTCTCGGCAAGGGTTCGGCTGTCGACCAATACGCCGGTTTCCCAGTCGGCACCGAAATTCCACCGCTCCGCACTGACCCAATCGACACCGATGGCGCGGCTCAGGCCATTCGACGAGCTCGAATGCTCGTATCGATCCTCCTGGTAGACACTCGCGCTATCCGACAGCCGAGTCCGGGAGCCGGTCGTCAAGTTGCCCCGGCGCGCGTGACGGCCGTCGACTGCACGCTCGTTGTCGAGCGAGTAGTTGAGGTAGCGACTGGTCTGCGCGGTCTCCTGGTAGTCGGTACCGATCCTTACCCCCGGCCCGTCGTCCCCGTACGAGACCTCACCGTCCATCAGGAGTCGATCGCTGACGCGATAGGAGCCGCCGACACCCCCGCGCCGATTCGACTCCCTATCTCCGGTCTTGCGCAGGGTCGCCTGGCCGAATCCAAATATGCGCCACTTGCCGCCCGAATCGAAGTCGGTCTGAACCACCAGGTCGGTACGGGCGCCCTCTTCCTGGGTGACCGCCACGACCGGAGAGTTGTCCTCGCGCTCATCGTTCCTGACACCGGCGGCAACACTCCAAGCATCGGTGATCTGATAGCTGACGTCGACTTCCTGTGCGCTGGTCTGGAGGCCAAGGTCCTCTACGAACCAATCCATCTTGGCGGTCAGGTTCAGATCCGCGATCAGCGGCATATTGAGGGTGCCGCCGTAGAAATCCGTATCGCTATGCGCGGCCAGGCCGGGCGCCGAATAGCCGGCACCGAGTCGCTGGAAGTAGGCGGTCAGCAGTCCGTGAACGCGTGGAACGAGGTCTTCGAAGCCGATGCTGAGATCGGCACGATATGCGAGAGCATCCGACTCGTTGAAGAGCGGGCCGGTCGAGTCGTGGAATTCGAATCCGCCGTCCTGCGAATGGTAGGCGTTGGAGACGAGCCCTTCGCTATATCCGACCTGTGCCTTGATCCACGAGGCGGTGCTCTTTCGTGCGGTCAGACTTGCGGCGTAGAGGCCGCTGTCTACGCCTTCCTCCTCATTGTTGTAGGCAGTCATACCCAGCTTCAGGTAGTCGTTGATCCAGAGCTGGCCCTCACCGCCGGCCGCCAGAGAGTCGATCTCATCGAATCCCGGGGCGTACTCGTACTGGACGATCAAGCTTGCCTTGTTGCCGCTCAGGCCACCCGTACGAACCAGCAAGTTGTCATCCACCGTCGACGAAATCGGCCTGGCGAGCATGACGCGGCCCTGGAAGTAGTCGATGTCGTAGTCGAGATCCGGGTTCAGCGGCACCGCGGCCATCACCAGCCCGGTGTCCTTGTCGCGAACCTCGATTCGCAGACGCTCCGAGCCGATCACGAGATCTCGATGACGCAGATAGTAGAGCGATCCTCCTGTGCCACGGAATTCCTCTCGGCTCGGAACGGTGCCTGGATCAGCGGCAAATCCATCCAATACCAGGCGCCTTTCACCGAATTCGGTGGTGGCAAGGGTCTCGAAGTGAGCGTTGGCTCCGTAGAGGCCGCGTTCGACGAGCGCCAGCTCGTTGTCCACATACCCGACCCTGAAGTTTCCCCACATGGCGTGGTTGTCCTTCTGGTCCAGCTTCACGAAGAACTTGCCGGAAGTGGCCGCCGTCTCTTCGACGCTGCCATCATCGCCGAAGGTGGGATAGAAGTAGTCGGGATCGATCCGGCGGAAGAGCGCCTCCGGAGATTTGTCGAGGAAGTTGGTGAACAGGTCTTCCACCCGACCCTCACGGGTATCTGCACTCGCCGTCAACTTCCAGCCGTCGCCAAATTTCCCAGTCAGGTAGAACGCAAGCCGGCCATCCGCGAACGAGTCCGGATCACTGGGAGCGTTCTCGCCCTGGAGCTCATCGGCCTGGCCGTCGGTCCAATCTCCGGAGAATGTGAAGTCGGCCATTCCGACGTAGAACCAATCGCTCTTCCTGAACTCCAGGTCACGCAGGAAGAGATCCCCATTTCCCTCTTGATCCAGCACAGCCACTTCGACCGTGTGCATCGCCGACGGAAGCACGACCTCCGCGATGAAGTCTCCGTTCTCGTCGGTCGGCACGGCATTCCCGGCCACCCAAACGGTGTGGTTCGGGGGGATGCCACTGCCTTGAACCCGAACACTCCCGACGTTTCCGAGATCGATATTCCTGATCGTCAGCTCGCTCTCGCCGTATCCCGCGAGCAGCTCGATAGGCGCATTCTCTCGATCCTGCTCCGCCACTTCAGCCTGCCCCGCTGCCCCAGCCGAGGGATCCGGGCTCGAGGTCTCTTCCATGGCATCCGAGAGAGCCGAGGGCTGATTGACCATCCAGAGCGTCTGCGGCGCGGTCTCGTCGAACTTCCCGTTCCGATCGTATGCGCGTAGGACGAATTCGAGATTGCGGACCGGTCCCGCGAATGACTCCGGCTCGGGCTGCCAGCGTGCGATCCCGTCACGGCCAATCTCGGCAATGGCCACCGGATCAGCCTGGAGGGATTGGCCGCGCTCGAACACACGGACTTCGGCGCGCTCGATGAAGTGCGCGTAGTTGGTGTACATCTTGAATAGAACGCTGGATGCGCCCGTACCACCCTCGGCCGCTGGAAGAATCGCTACCGACCTGGCGTCCGATGTCACGCTGAGCCGCGGCTTGGCGCCGAGCTCGTCGAGCTGGAACTGGATATCCGCTCGCTCGAGTGCAACGTCGGTACACCGCTGGATATCCGCCGAGCTCCTGCCGGGATCATCGATCGGCTCGCCGTCCACACTGATGCGCATCAGGTTCAGTGCCAGGGGATCCTTGGCGCTCAGCTCTCGAGTGATCTCCGTGACTTCGACGCCCTCGTAGTCGTCGAGCACCGCAGGCTCGTCGTAGACAACCTCTACGACGACGTGAGAGGTATCGCCCTGTATGAAGCCGGCGTTCACGACGTCATTCGAGTGG
>JAFDDH010000230.1 GCA_019310975.1 Deltaproteobacteria bacterium
CCCCCCCCCCCCCCCCCCCCCCCCGTGGGGGTGATGAGGCGACGAGGCGATGGAGGGAGGGAGCGGCGGGAGCGCAGGCGGGGGAGGCCACCGGGCGTGTCCCGGCCGTGGAGTTGGGCGGCCAGGCCGGGCGTCCGTCAGGAGCGGGGGCTCAGCACCTTCGTGGCCTGTCCGGGGCCGGTGGGGGGGTCGCTCTGGGGCGCAGGGCGGCGGGAGGCTGGCTCCGGATCCTGGCCTGCGTGGCGATCTCAGTCACTCGCCCGCACGAAGGGGTAGTCGGGGTCGCTCTGCAGGTCCGTGTCGATGGCGCGCGCGATCTCGGTGATCATTTCCTCGGGTGCCAGGCGGCCGCGCTTGTCCTCCCAGCCCACGTGGGCATCGAAGTTGTCCTTCGCCTCCACGGTGCGGGCGATCTCCACACCCTCCGGATGAGCGAGGCTGCGGCCGAAGATCTCCATCCCGAGCTCGAAGCGGCCGGCGCCCTTCCAGCCGTCGCCCGGTGTGCGCAGCAGCGCGTCGCGTCGGCCGAATGCGTTCTGCAGTGCGAGCACCCAGATTGCGACCAGCCAGGGCGCGGGCCACTCGGCGCTGAGGGTGCGCATGGAGGGTCTCCGAGGACTGAATGCCGTGAGTTGCGAAAGGAAACCATCTGTGGTTTCATTTTGCAACTGTGAGCCGGAGTGATTCGGTTGGGAGGTTCTTGGCATCTCATGAAGTGGGAGGAGATCGGCGGCCAAACCTGCTCGATCGCCCGGGCGCTCTCCGAGGTGGGCGATCGCTGGACCCTGCTCGTGCTGCGGGAGGCCTTTCTGCGCACGTCGCGCTTCGGTGACTTCGTCGAGCGCACGGGTGCCGCGCGCAATCTCGTCGCGGACCGGCTGCACAAGCTCGTGGCGGCCGACGTCCTGGAGCGTCGTGTCTACCAGGAGAAGCCCGAACGCTTCGAGTACCGGCTCACGCAGAAGGGGCGGGACCTCTACCCGCTCATGATGGCGCTCGTGCACTGGGGCGACCGCTGGCACGACGACGGGCGTGGCAAGCCGATCGAGCACGTGCATCGCACCTGTGGCCACGTGATGCACGCCGAGCCGACCTGTTCGGAGTGCGGCGAGCGACTGGATCCACGCCAGGTCGATGTTCGCCCCGGGCCGGCGCTGCTTGCCGAAGAGGGCTGATCCAGCCGGCTCACGGCCGCGCCGCCTCGGCGCGGTCCCGGACATCGGCGAGCTCACTCACCTCGATCAGCTGGTGCCCGCGTAGCGCTTTCGCACGGCTGAGGGGTTCAGCGTGGTCGCTTCGGCGATCGCATCGACGAGCTGGGCCGAGGCGAGGTCGTGGGGCTCGAGGCGGACCTGGAGCGCGCGCGCTGTCCGATAGGCGGCGTCCGAGACGTCCAGCAGGCGCACGCGTGTACGCCCCGTCCGAGGGTCGAGGATCTCGTCGAAGGGGATCTCAACGATCTCGTGGCTCTGCCGCGTGATCATCAGATTCGAGCCACCGGCAAGCAGCGTGCGCACCGCACCCGCCCCGAGATCGCGCGTGTACTCCTGATCGAACGCATTCGGGGGCACGCAGCGCAGCTCGTACCCGACGTCCTTGGCGACCAGGGTCGTCGCGATGCCGACCTGGGTCAGCCGCTGCGCGACGCGATCGCGCACCAGCTTGCCCAGCGGCAACTCTGCGAGTCGTACGTGACCGTGCTCGTCGAGTGGGACATCGGGCAGGTCGGCCAGGTCCGCGGGATCGAGTCGGTCGCCGATGCCCTCGGCCAGTACGATCACGCCGTGGGGCTCGCCGCCAGCCGTGCGCCGGACGATCGTGCCCTCCACGATGCGCGCCACAGTGTCGAGGCGGATCGGGCCCTGCGGAAATTCCTCGGCCACTAGCGTGACCGTCGCGCCCGCCGATTGGGCGGCGCCCTGAGCGAGGTGCCCGGCATTGCGCCCCATCAGCACCACCAGGTACCAGCGCGTAGTCGTGCGTGCGTCCTCGAGCAGGGTCGTGAGGATGCGGGCGGCGGTCTCGCGTGCGGTCTCGTAGCCAAAGGTCGGGATGCCCACGGGCAGGGGGAGGTCATTGTCGATCGTCTTGGGGACGTGCACGATGCTCAGCCGATCGCCTGCCGCCTCGCCCACGCAGCGGGCCGAGTGGCACGTGTCGTCGCCCCCGATGCTGATCAGCCGATCGATCCCAAGGCTCGAGAGCGCCCGGACGACACGCTCGAGATCCTCGGGCTTCTTGGTCGGGTTTGCACGCGAGGTCTGCAGTACCGACCCGCCCTGCTCGTGGAGCTGCGCCACCTGACGTGCGTGAAGCTCCTGCGAGTGACTGGTATCGCCCTGCATGAGCCAGTGAAAGCCCTGTCGGAGTCCGATCACGTTGGCGCCATTCTGGCGGGCGAGGATCGTGGCGGCGCCGATCACACCGTTGATGCCGGGGGCGGGGCCGCCGCCCACGACGATTCCGAAGGTCGTCATCCGTGAACTCTCCTGGCTCGGGCCGGCTAGGACGCGGGGCAGGGCGAATCCGCCCGCGCGTGCGCGGGGCTCACCGTACCCGATGCCGGAGGCGCCGTCACACTCCCGTTCGATTGGCCGGCCGCCACGGACGATACTCAGGAGAGCATATAGTCGGAGAGATCGGGCTCCTGGGTCCAGCGCCAATAGTCGACCAGGAGCCAGGGCGACGTCGTCGTCACGCGTCCCTTGCTGTTCTTGTACCAGCTATTCATTCCCGGGTGCGCCCAGACGGTCTTCGAGGCCGTCTCGTCGAGTCGTTCGTTGTACGCCTCGTTCACCTCGGGCCGGCACTCCATTGCACTATGCCCGCCTTCGAGCAGCGCCTTGAGGCAACCCATGATGTACCGGACCTGGCACTCCGAATGGAAGATGATGCTGCCCGCGTGGGCGAGGTTGGTGGCTGGACCGTAGAGGCAGAATAGGTTCGGGTAGTGGGGGATCGTGATGCCGAGGTACGCGCTCGGGTCGTCGCCCCAGCGTTCGGCGAGCCCGATGCCGTCGTTGCCGACCACGTTCATGGGATGGAGGAAGCGGTTGGCGTGGAAGCCCGAGGCGAAGACGATCACGTCCACCGGCCGCTCCTGGCCATCGTCGGTGAGCACGCCCTTCTCGGTGATGCGCTCGATCCCCTCGGTGACGAGCTCCACGTTGTCGCGCTGCAGCGCGTCGAGCCAGCTGCCGTTGTCCTGCAGCATGCGCTTGCCAAAGGGCGGGTACTTCGGCACCACCTTCTCGAGCAGCTCCGGGTCGCTCACCTGCTCCTTCATATAGTCGGTGAAGAAGATCCTCGCCGCATCGTTGAGGGCATTCACCGAGCGTTCCGGGTGGGGCCACTCCGGGTCGACGATCAGAGATGGCATCAGCCCGTCCGAGCCGGGCCAGAAGAGCAGGAAGCGGTACCAGCGCGAGTAGTAGGGAACGTGTTTGAGCAGCCACTTCTTCCCCTCGCTCACCTGGGCGTGGTAGCTGGCGTTGGGGAGCATCCAGGCAGGCGAGCGTTGGAAGACGTAGAGCTGCCCGGCCTGCTTGGCGACCTCCGGCACGAGCTGCAGCGCGCTGGCACCGGTGCCGATCACCGCGACGTTTCGACCCTCCAAATCGTGTTCGTGCTCCCACTCGGCGCTGTGGAAGGCGATGCCCTCGAAGCTGGCCTGCCCGTCGATATCGGGAAACTTCGGCCGGTTGAGCTGGCCGACGCCGCTGATGATCGCATTCGCGCGCAGTTTCTGCTCCGTTCCGTCTTTGGAGCGAATCGTCACCGCCCACTCGGACGCTGCAGCGTCCCAGTGCATGCGAGCGACCTCGGTCTCGAAGCGCACGTGCGGACGCACGCCGTATTTGTCCGCACAGCCCTCGAAGTAGGCGCGCAGCTCCCTTCGTTGCGAGAAGTGCTCAGGCCAGTCGTGATTGGGCTCGAACGAGTAGCAGTAGAAGTGGTTGGCAATGTCGACACGGCAGCCGGGGTATGTGTTCTCGTACCACGTGCCACCGATGCCATCGTTCTTCTCGATGACCGTGTAGGGAATGCCGGCCTCCTCGAGCCGGATCGCAGCCAGGAGGCCCGACATGCCGGCGCCGATCACGATCACGTGGAAGCGCTGCTTGATGTCGGTCGCGACGTTCTCGTCCCAGTGCACGTCGCGCGCGTCCTGGCCATCGAGGGCCATCTCCTCGAGCATCATGGGTACGTACTGGGCCGGCACCTCCTGGCCCACCATGAAGCTCATCATCTCGTGGATGGTCTCGGGAGAGGGCGGGGGAGGCAGCTGGCAACCGCCGTCGCGATACGCCTTCAGCGCCTCGAGGGCCAGTGCTCGGACCTGCGCGCGGTCCGTGTCCGAGAGCCCGCCCTGCGCGTCGCCCAGCATCGCGGGCCCGGGCCGAATCGGCCCCTGCAGGATGTCCCGACTCCCCGTGAGATGGACGATGGACATCATGATCGTCGGGATGCTGGCGCTCTGGACTACCTCTTCGAGGAACGCGTCATCTTCAGTGATCGGCTCCTCGACGGGAAGAATCGGTCGGGTCATGGCTGCATCCTGTAGCGGACATCTCGGCCGCGGCATTGGCTGGAGGGAAGGCCACCATGGTCGCGAGGCCGCCCGGTCGCTGCAACTCGTCCGCCCCCTCCTGTGTATCATGCCATTCGGAGGAGCCCATGCGAATCGACACGCCCCGCCTCGTTCCCCTGACGGACGACGCGCTCGATGCCGACACTCGGAAGCGCTTCGGCGACGGACCGATCCTCAACATCTTTCGGACCATCGCCCACCACCCGAAGCTGCTGAAGCGCTGGCTCGTCTTCGGTAACCACGTCCTGCAGAAGTCGAGCCTGGACGAGCGCGAGCGCGAGATCCTGATCCTACGCATCGGCTGGCTCTGCCGCGCGGGCTACGAGTGGGGGCAGCACGTCGTGATCGCGAAGCGGTCGGGGCTCGACGATACGGAGATCGAGCGCATTGCCGACGGCCCCGACGCCGAGGGCTGGCGCCCGCGCGAGCGCGCACTCCTGCGAGCCACCGACGAGCTGCACGCGGACGCATTTGTCTCCGATGCGACGTGGAGGGAGCTCGCCGAGTACCATGATGAAGAGCAGCTGCTCGACATTCTCTTCACCGTCGGGCAATACAATATGGTGTCGATGGTGCTGAACAGTCTCGGCGTGCAGCCCGAGCCCGGCGCGCCGACGTTGCCCCAGCGATGAGCGATCGTCTCGCGGGCAAGGTGGCGATCGTCGTGGGCGCCGGGCAGACGCCGGGCGATCGCATTGGGAACGGCCGTGCAACCGCGATCCTCTTTGCCCGAGAGGGCGCACGGGTGGTGGCGGTGGACCGGCGGCTCGACTCCGCGGAGGAGACGGTCGGCCAGATTGTGGGCGAGGGCGGCGAGGCCGTGGCGGTCGAGGCGGACGCCACCTCGGAGCCCGAGTGCGAGCGCTTGATGTCCGGTGTGGTGGAGCGTTGGGGACGCATCGACGTGCTGCACAACAACGTCGGTGTCGGCGGGGCCGACGCCGGTCCGGCGCACGTGATCGAGAGCGAGTGGGATCGCATCCTCGCCGTGAACCTCAAGAGCGTCATCTTTCCTTGCAAGTACGTGCTGCCAGTCATGCGCGAGCAGCAGGGCGGATCGATCATCAACATCTCGTCGATCGCTGCCGTCTGTTCCGCACCCATCGTGGCCTACAAGACATCCAAGGCGGGTATCAACGCCTACACTCAATCTCTCGCACTCGGCAACGCGAGCTACGGCATCCGCGCCAATGTCATCATGCCTGGACTCATGAATACGCCGATGGCGATCGAGGGCATCTCCAAGGGGCTGGGTATCCCCAAGGAAGAGCTGATCCGGCAGCGGGACGCCCAGGTGCCTCTGCGCAAGAAGATGGGCACCGCGTGGGACGTCGCCTGGGCTGCGGTCTTTCTAGCCTGCGACGAGTCGCGCTTCGTGACGGGTGTTGCATTGCCCGTAGACGGTGGTCAGAGCGCGCGGATCGGCTGAGGTTGCGGGTACGACTTCGAGCGTGCCCGCGAGATTCGTGCTGCCCGGCAGCATAAGCACCGCACTCACGACCCCCTGGCGACCGGTCTGCCGCCTCAGTACGCGTACTGAAGCTCGTGCTCCCGGGCATTCGGGATCTGCCGTGTCGGCTCTCGCCCCCAGTAGTAGCGATCCAGTGGTGCGGCGAGCGCCTGTCGCGTCACGAGTGGTGCGGCGAGCGCCTGTCGCGTCACGAAGAGCCGCCGCCTCAGGATCTCCTCCCAGCCGAGCCGCCGATTGGCCAGCCCCAGCCGCATCGCCGGGGTCCCGTTCTTCTCGCGCTCCGAGATGTGCTTGACGTAGTTGCGCCACACCCGATGCAGGCAGTCTCGCCACAGCATCGACTGGCGTCGCTTCGACCAGGCGATGGTCTCGCGCTTGTGATTCGCTCCCGAGTGGCGCATCAGCCCGTGAAGTGTGTTGACGGGATGGAGCGGGTTCTGAGGCGTACGAGGCGCCTTCGAGGACGTCTGTGCGTGGTTGAAGTGACGGTCGGGTAGCCTAAGAAGCGCTCTCGGGTAGGCCGGGTGTTCATCCGTGAGAAGGACGATGGGCGTATCCCCGGGCGCAGTGCAGAGAGCCAAGGCCTCTGCGCTGGTCTTCTCGATCGCCTTGGGGTCGGGCCTTCCGTGGCGTTCCTCGAGCTGCGTGCGACGCTTGCTCTGAGCCTGCGTATGTCTGCCCTTGCGACGCAGCTCGGCCACGGTGGTGGCGTACACGAACTGGCTCTCGGCCCCGACCACGGTGTTGAGGTGAGTGGGCCAGAACTGGCTGAACTCGAAGGTCTCGAAGCCAATGTGACGGCCGATCCTTCCGGCCTGGCGCTCGACGGTGCTCGGCGCCACGGCCTGGGACCTTGCGATCTGGCGCAATCCCGAGCAGGCGATCAGGCCGTGGAGGATGGCCAGCAGGAGGTCGGGGCGCTTGAGCCAGTAGGTGGTGGAGAAGGTCTGTGAACTGAAGGACCGGCGGCATTGATGACAGCGGTACCGCTGGATGCGACGCTGGTCGAAGCCGCGCAGGTGGGTGCCGTTCTTCTTGAAGCGCCAACCGTGCGGATTCTGGTGGAAAAGGCAGACCCTGTTGGGGCAGAAGGGCGGTGTGAAGTCCGGTCCCGGCTCGAGCATGCCGGACGACTCTGCGAGAAGCGGGCCAGCACGATTCTCGGGGGCACG
>JAFDDH010000231.1 GCA_019310975.1 Deltaproteobacteria bacterium
GAAGCCGCGATCGCTCGCACGTAGACGGGTGAGGGCGAAGCTCATCGTGTTTCTCCTGGTGTGGGTCACGAGATGCTAGCCCGGGCACCAAGTTCACCAAGAGCCGGGCAGTGCTCGCGTGCCACGATCAGCACCCGGCACCTGGTGAAGAATGAAGAGGTGAAGGATGGCCTATGCGCTGTGGACATCGCCGACACCCAATGGGTGGAAGGTGACAATCATGTTGGAAGAGCTGATCGAGGTGTGCGTCGACATCCAGAGCCTCGAGCTCAGAACCATCAACATCGCCGCGGGCGAGCAGTTTACGGATGAGTTCACCGCACACAATCCGAATCAGAAGATTCCGGTGCTCATCGACGGCGAGCGCAGCATCATGGAGAGCTGCGCCATCCTGCACTATCTCGCTGAGAAGCATCCCTCGACCTTGCTGCCTGCCGGCGACGGCCGATGGGACGTGCTGCAATGGCTGTACTGGCAGGCCGCGAACATCGGTCCCGCCTTTGGCAACAAGCTCAGCTACACCCGCTATATGGACGACGTGGAGGAGGCACAGAAGGCGCATCCCCTCGAGCGATTCGGCAACGAGGCCACGCGGCTGGCCGGGGTGCTGGACCGGCGTCTGGAGGGTCGCGACTTCGTATGCGGCCGCACTTTCACGATCGCGGACATCGCGATCTACCCATGGCTGCGCGGCTACAAGTGGAGCAAGGTCGACATCACGGATCGTCCGAACGTGATGGCGTGGATAGGGCGCGTGCGAGCGCGTCCTGGGGTCGGTCGTGGCCTCGCCTACGGGGTACCCAAGGACGAAATCGACCACTGGAGCGAGGAACGCAAGGCGCTCTACCGCAAGGGTGGCTCTTCGATGACCGGCAATCCGCGCGCAAGGGCGGATGAAAGCCTCACGAAACGCGGGTGATCTTCCAGAGCCCGCGATTCATGCACCCACGCACGGACCAGAAAACGTTTCTGGGACGCCCGCCCGTGTGTCCCTTTGCTTCGTGGATGCATCCTGCAGAGTAGGCAGTCTCGCCGGAAGTCCCGCATCCGAAGCGGCTGGTATCCGTCGTATGACCGTTGCGAAGTCCATCGAGGCCGGTGTATAATGGAATTACAGATAAATGGATCCTTATATCTAGAATCGGGCTTGGCATCGCTGGTGCGTAGTTCGAGCTGGAGCTCTGCTCAGGTCTACAGGGACGAGCTGGGTGGGTACATCTTCTTTCGTCGTCGCGACAAGACTGGAGAACTGAAGCATGAACTTCGAAACAATCGATACCACCGTCAAGGCACTCTGGCGCTACGACTACGATACGAACATCCAGCCGCTGCGAGATCTATACGAGGTAGCCAAGCGGGAGCAGTGGAACGCGGCCACCGACATCCCCTGGGAAATCGAGACCGATCCGGCCCAGGTCGGAGACATGACCGCTCCGGGTACCGAGCCCTTCGACTTCGTGAAAGCGCTCTCCAAGGAGAATCAGATCGAGCTCGCCAAGCGGAAGTCGGCCCACCTGCTGTCCACCTTCCTGCACGGCGAGCAGGGCGCGATGATGATCTGCGGGCAGCTCGTGGAGGTCGTGCCGGACATGGACGGCAAGCTCTACGCGTCCACGCAGGTCATCGACGAGGCCCGTCACGTCGAGGTCTTCCACCGCTACATCCAGCGCCTGGACCGCGTCTACCCGATCATGCCCCAGCTGAAGGCGTTGCTGAATGCGGTACTCACGGCAGATCTCTGGCAGATGAAGTGCGTCGGCATGCAGGTCATCGCGGAGAGCCTGGCGATGGGCTCCTTCAAGACCATGATGAAGCTCACCAACGATGAGGTCTTCCGCAGGGTGGTCGAGCTCACTGCCCAGGACGAGGCACGACACGTGTCCTACGGGCTGATCTATATGAAGGATGAGATCCCGAAGATGAACGAGCCCGACCGCGATCGCCTGGAGGACTTCGCCTGGACGGCGATGACACTGCTCGCGACTACTCCGCAGCTGCGCAAGGGCGAGAAGGCCGTCGATCCGATGGATGTGATCTACGAAGGTCTCGGGATCGACCGTAAGATGGCGGCGAGTGAGATGGTCTCGAGGATGAGCGACCCGGAGTTCGTCAAGTCCCAGCCGAATCCGTTCCGCGACTACGCCTACCCGCAGCTCGAGCGAGTCGGACTCATTACGGAGCGCACCGCGCAGAAGTATATCGACGCTGGCCTGACCGGCTGACCAGGTGGTCTGAAGCCAACCGGAACCCTCTGGCCCCGCAGCTCCGCGACGAGGCCAGAGGGTTCCGGTCGCCTCAGAGATCCTCGATGCGGATCACGTGGTTCGGGCAGTAGCGAGCCGCCAGCTCGGCCTTCCTGCGCAGCTCCTTCCGCGGTGTCTCGTCCTTCACGTGGACTCGCTCGTCTGGCCCCAGCTCGAAGATCTCGGGCGCTTCGCCGTTGCAAACCGCGTGGCCCTGGCAGAGGTCCTTGTCGACGCAGACCCGGAACGGGAGCGCAGCCGCCTCTTCCTGCTCGCGCTCCAGCACCCGGCTCGCGCTCGCGGCGCTGACGGCACCGGCCTTGCGTGGGCGGTAGCGCACGCGGCACGGCTGTTTCAGATGCACGACCATCTTCGAGTGGTCATCGACATAGCTCTCGGAGGGCTGGTCGAACTCGAACTCGAAGCGTCGAAGCAGGATGCTGAAAATACCCTTCATCTGCATCAGCGCGAAGGCCGAGCCGATGCATTTGTGCCGGCCCCCTCCAAAGGAGATCCAGGACCACGGGTTGCTGGCATCCTCCCGGCGATCGTCGTTGTAGCGCTCGGGATCGAAGCGATCCGGGTCGGGGAAGTAGTCCGGATCCCGATTGGAAACGGCCGGTGAAACCGCTACCAGGTCGCCGGCTCTGACCGTGAAGTTCTTGAAGTGAAAGTCCTGCATGACCTTTCGCATCAGGATGATGAGCGGAGGGTGCACGCGTATCGTCTCCTTGATCACCCCTTCGAGCAGCGGGATCTCGCGCAGCGACTGGAAGCTCACCTGACGCCCATCGGCGTAGATGGCGTCGAGCTCCTCGACGACGCGCGCCATCACCTCCGGGTTTCGCAGCAGCTCGATGAGGGCCCAGGACGCGGCCCCCTGGCTCGTATGGTGGCCGGCCAGCATCAGCCCGATGATCATCCCGGTGATCTCGGAACGGCTATATCTCTTGTCACCTTTCTCATTGATGAGCGAATCCATCACGGTCAGGAGGTCCCGGCACCTCCTTCCCTCCTCCTCGCGCTTGTCGAGGATCCCGGTGACCAGCTCGACGAGCTTGGTGCGAGCCGCATCGCGGGCGCGAAAGGAGGGAATGTCCATATAGGGGTCGACGTACGCGTAGGCGTCCGTTCCGCGCTCGAGATCCTGGAAGGCAGTCGCGAACTCAGCGCCCTTCGCGGCCAGGTCGTCGCGAAACTCTTGTCCGATCAGGGTGGCGGTCGAGGTGTAGGTGGTGAGCTCCCCGAAGAACTCGAGCAAGTCGAAATCACCCGAGCCCTGCAGGCGTTCGCACATCGCGTCGGTCTCGGCGGAGATCACGTCGGCGTGCCGCCGCATGTAGTCGTCGCGCAGGGCACGCGTGCGGATCGCCTTCTTGCGCTCCTCCACCGGAAGGTCGAAGACGACGCCGGGCCCGAAGATCGGCTTCATGAAGGGATAGGCTTCGCCCTGGTCGAGCTGCTCGTCCGGCGCGCGGAAGAACTTCTCTTGCGCCTCCGCTCCGTAGAGAAGGGTGATATGGGTGCCCGCGAGGTTGATCTCGCCCACTTCGCCGCACTCGTTGCGGACCCGCCAGAAGAGATCGATCGGCGCAGAGCGGAATTCTTCCAGATGGCCCACGTCGGGCTTCTCGTTCGAGAGACGCGGCGGAGCCTGCCCTCCGGGATGATTGGCGTGGACGGTCCCTGCGTCGGATCCCTCGGTCATCGGCTCCCCTTCTTTGGCGAGAATCCATATTATGCAATTTTCTTGCATTGTAAATTGGAATTTCGCACCATGGACCCGAAGAGAGCCGGAGCCCCGCTCTGGGATCGTGCCCCGGGGTTCGGCCCCGGGGTTCGGAAGAGGCGTATGAGACCTGAGATGCGCGAGCAGCTGAAGGTTCCCAGAGCTCACCGGAAGCGGCGCACCCACGCCGAGCGGACCGCCGAGACCCGGGGCCGGATCAAGGCCGCCGTCGTCGAGGCCATTTCCGACCTCGGCTTCCACCGGACTACGGCGGCGGAGATCAGCCGCCGGGCGGGGGTGAGCTGGGGGGCTGCGCAACACCATTTCGGCGACAAGAACGGAATCCTGATCGCTGTCCTGGTGGACTCGTTCAATCTTTTCGCCGAGCAACTCTCGAGCATCTCCGTCGAAGGCAGACAGCTCGAAGAACGCGTCGCTTCGTTCGTCGATGCAGCGTGGGAGCACTTCGGGAGTCCCCAATACCGCTGCACACTGGAGATCCTGCTCAACATGCCGCCTCCGGATTGGCTCTCCCAGGAGCTTCCACTGCGAGACGCGACCCTCGAGGCATGGAGCGGCATCTGGGAGCACTTCTTTGGCGAAGCGAATCTGTCGCCCCGCAACGAGATCGCCATCCAGTACTACACGATCTCGGTCCTGTCCGGCCTCGCGGCCATGAAGAGATTCGAGGGTCCGGCTGCGGAGCGGCGCCGAATCGAGCTGAGCTTCCTGAAGCAGACCCTGGTTCGTGAGCTCGCTCGCGGGAGCGACCGAGCGTCGGCCCATGACGCTTGAACGGCGGTGTCAGCGTTCCTCGCCACGGAATTCACCGATCAGCTGGTGCTTCAGGATTTCGAGATCCTGCGCCAGCGAGTCGGCGGGATCCCCCGAGATGACCAGCAGGCCGGCGAGCCCGGAGAGGGTCGCGAGGGTGTAACGGGCGAGCAGCACCTGGCGCTGCCGCGAAACCGGTGCTTTGTCGAAGATCTCACACCAGATTTCGTTCCACGCCTTCGACATGATCGCCGACCACGCCGGCGCCTCCGCGACGTCTTCCCGGGCGTGAAAATGGAGCAGGATCTCGTTCGCGGTCCTGTAGTCGGCACTCGAATAGTGGTCCCACGCCCGGTCGATGAAGAGTGACACCCGCTTCTCGAATCGACCCTCTCGCGGCACGCTCTCGACCCGCTCGACGAAGCGGTTGAAGGAGTCCTCGAGGACGGCGGTGAGCATGCCGTCCTTGCCCCCGAAGTGGTGCTGGACCGCACCCCATGTGACATGGGCCCGTCGCGCGATCTCGGCTGCCGTCGTACGCGTGAACCCGACCTCGACCACGCTCTCGCTCACCGCTTTGAGGATCGCGGCGCGGGTCTCCGCGCTGCGCTCGGCGTGCGAGCGGGGCCGGGCTGCCGGGATCGGGAGCTGGATGCGGCGCGGTGAGTCTGTCATTCGGAGAAACCAGATGGATTTTGCATTGCACACAATATGCAAAATGTATTAGGCTTCCGCAATCGAGGTGGTCGTGGGCGCGCCATCGCACCGCAGAAGCAAGGAGATCGACATGGAAATCTTCATCATCCTCTTCCTGGGCTACACGGCCTCGTATCTGACGTTCAGGGGGCTGAAACTCGCCTTCAACTCCCCGGCGATGAAGGACTCGATCATCAGCGAAGATCCCGAGCGAGGCGTCGACGGTGCGGCGCTGCAGCGTTCGGTGAAGCTCAACTCCGCTGTTTCAGTGGGTTTCATGTTCGGATGCGCCCTCTTCTTCTCCGACTTTCTCCTGTACACCGGCGATGTCGCACTCTGGCGCATCCCGCTGGAGATCGTCATGGTCGTCATCATCTACGACTTCGTCTATTACGGCGTTCACCGCTACCCCTTCCACGAATGGAAGATCCTGCGCAGCGTCCATGAAGTTCACCACAAGACGAGGCATCCGCGCGGGGTCGATAGCCTGCTCCTGCATCCGCTGGAGACCTGTCTGGGTCTCGGAGCGTTCCTCGCCTCTGTCGCGGTAGTGGGTGGCGTTCACGTCCTCAGCTTCGCGGTGCTCTTCATCGGCTACACCGTGCTCAACGTGATCAACCACGCGGGGCTCAACTTCCAGCGCTTTCCCCTTCGGACCATGGGATGGCTGGCCGTGAAGCACGACAAGCACCACCGCAGGGATCTCGCGGGAAACTACGCGTTCCTCACCACGATTCCCGACACCCTCTTCGGCACAGCCGAGTAGGCGCGGCCGCGGGT
>JAFDDH010000067.1 GCA_019310975.1 Deltaproteobacteria bacterium
GGGTTGCTTGTCGGGGGGGACGGGGGCCAAACCCCGGCCAGTTCGCTCACCTCGTTGCCTTGGATGGCGTGGGTTGCTTGTCGGGGGGGACGGGGGCCAAACCCCGGCCAGTTCGCTCACCTCGTTGCCTTGGATGGGTCGCTCACATGCCCGCGCTGTATCCGAGGTACTCGATGATGCGCGAGGCGTTCTCCTCGACCGCCTTGCCCGTGATGTCGATGGTCCGCCAGCGGTTGCGTCGGAAGAGGCGGAGCGCGTGCTCGATCTCGCCATAGACGGCCTCGGAGTCCGTATACGCCGTGGTCGGCGACGCCTTGATGGCCCGTATTCGCGCTTGACGGATCGGCGTGAGCGCAGCAGCGTCGATGATCAGCCCGAATACCTTGCGCTTGTCGAGCTCGAAGAGCTCCTTGGGCGGATCGACACTGGGCACGAGCGGGACGTTGCCCGTCTTGTAGCCACGCTGCGCAAGGTAGATGCAGAGGGGCGTCTTCGACGTGCGGGACACGCCAGTGAGCACAATGTCGGCCTCGTGGAGGGTGTGGACGTTGGCCCCGTCATCGTGGTGCACGGCGAACTCGACGGCCTCGATACGCTTGAAATAATCGTCGGAGATGCCGTGAAGCAGGCCCGGCTGGTGGCGCGGCTCGGTGTGCAGGCGCTGTGCGACCTTGGCGATCATCGGCCCGAGCAGGTCGACGGTTACGACTGCCGCCTGCTGGGCCTCACGCTGTAGGGTCTCCACCACCTCACCTTCTACGAGGCTGAAGACGACGAGTGCACCCGCATCCGCGGCGAGCGAGATCACGCGGCGGGCCTCGCGGGCGTGTCGGACCTCACCGAAGACACGCAGCCGCCAGGGGCTCTGGAATTGCAGCATGGCGGCCCGAACAGTGGCCGTGCCCGTATCTCCGGTGCCATCGGAGACCACGAAGACCTGCATCAGCGACTCTTCGGGCGTGGACACGGCGAGAGTGTAGCTCAGGCCAACTCGGCCCCGGGTGCCGAGCACGTCCATCGACGCCCCAGCGCCGTTGACGCAGCGACCGCACACCGGCATTTTCTCGCCTCCGATGGCCTACGATCCCACTGAAATAGAGCCTCGCTGGCAGAAGTACTGGCTCGAGAGAAAGACATTCTCGGTCGAGATCGACCGCTCCAAGCCCAAGTACTACGTGCTGGACATGTTCCCCTACCCGTCCGGCGACGGACTGCACGTCGGCCATCCCGAGGGCTATACGGCCACGGACATCATGGCCCGCTACAAACGCATGCGTGGCTTCAATGTGCTGCATCCGATTGGCTGGGACGCCTTTGGACTGCCCGCCGAGCAGTATGCGATCAAGACCGGCACTCATCCGCGTATCACCACCCAGCGCAACGTCGAGAACTTCCGTCGTCAGATCCAATCGTTTGGCTTCAGCTATGACTGGAGCCGCGAGATCGACACGACCTCGCCCGAGTACACACGCTGGACGCAATGGATCTTCTGCAAGCTCTACGAGCGCGGGCTCGCTTACCAGGCCGAGGTTCCGGTCAATTGGTGCCCCGAACTCGGCACGGTGCTCGCCAACGAGGAGGTAATCGACGGCAGGAGCGAGGTCGGCAGCCATCCCGTGGTGCGCCTGCCCCTGCGCCAGTGGATGCTGCGCATCACCGACTACGCGGAGCGCCTGCTCGAAGATCTAGCGGACCTCGACTGGCCCGAGCCGATCAAGAAGATGCAGCGCGAGTGGATTGGGCGCAGCGAGGGCGCCCGCGTACGCTTCGCCCTGGCGGATCATGAAGACACCACGATCGAAGTCTTCACCACGCGCCCCGACACCCTCTTCGGCGCGACCTATATGGTGCTCGCCCCCGAACATGAGCTGGTCGCAGTCATCACTCGCGACGACCAACGCTCTCAGGTCGAGGCCTACGTGAACCGCACCCAGAGCCGCAGCGAGCGGGCACGTCTCGCCGACGCCGAGGAGAAAACGGGCGTCTTCACCGGTGCCTTCGCGACCAATCCAGTCAACGGCGAGGCCATCCCCATCTGGATCGCAGACTATGTGTTGGCCGGCTATGGGACCGGGGCGATCATGGCGGTCCCGGGCCACGACGAGCGTGACTACGCGTTTGCAAAGACCTTCGACCTCCCCATCATCGAGGTGGTGAGTGGCGGCGACGTCGGGCACGCGGCCCATAGCGGCGATGGCGTTGCCGTGAACTCGGACTTCATCGACGGCCTGGCCACGCCCGAGGCCAAGACGCGCATGAACATCTGGCTCGAGGAGCGGGGCCTTGGCGCAGCGACCGTGACCTACAAGCTGCGCGACTGGCTATTCAGTCGGCAGCGCTATTGGGGCGAGCCCTTCCCTGTCATCCACCTCGAGGACGGCTCCACGGCGCTGGTTCCGGAGGACGATCTCCCCCTCACGCTTCCCGAGCTCGACGATTACCGTCCCAGCGGCGACGACTTCGAGGCACCGCTCGCCCGAGTTCGTGACTGGATCGAGACTCTGGATCCGGCGACTGGGCGGCCCGCGAAGCGCGACGCGAACACCATGCCGCAGTGGGCGGGTAGCTGCTGGTACTTCCTCCGCTTCCTGGATCCCCACAACGACAACGAGCCCTGGGACCAGGAGGCCGAACGCTACTGGATGCCGGTGGACCTCTACGTCGGCGGTGCCGAGCACGCCGTCCTGCACCTGCTCTACGCGCGCTTCTGGCACAAGGTCTTCTTCGACCTCGGCCTGGTGCACACCAAGGAGCCCTTTGCGAAGCTCGTCAATCAGGGGATGATCCTGGGCGAGAGCTTCCGCTACTACGATGACGACATCTCGGACCTCGGAGACCCCGGGGTGCGGCGCTTCTCAGCCGACCAGATCGAGCTCGGCGAAGACGGCCCGGTTGCAAAGGACGGTGGCGGCGCCCTCAAGGTGCGCTGGCTCAATCACGCCGACGTAGTCATCGACAAGGAGTCGGGGGCGGTCCACCACCCCGACTTCCCCGATCTCACGCTCGAGCGCGTGGTCGAGAAGATGTCCAAGAGTCGCGGCAATGTCGTCAGCCCGGACGACGTCGTGCAGGCCCACGGTGCCGACTCGATGCGCCTCTACGAGATGTTCATTGGCCCGCTCGAGAAGGCTGCGCCGTGGTCCACCGAGGGCATCATGGGCATCTACCGCTTCCTCCAGCGCTGCTGGCGCCTGCTACTCGACGACACCTCGGGCGAGGAGCGCCTGCGCGAGCTGGTCGATGGCCCCGGTACGGCCAAGCAGGCCAGGCTGCGTGCGCAGACCATCGCCGGCGTCACCGAGGAAATCGAGAATATGCGCTTCAACACCGCCATCTCGAAGCTGATGGTCCTGGTGCGCGACATTGCCAAGGACGCGCCGCTCCCGCGCGAGGCCGCCGAGGCCTTGGTACTGCTGCTCGCCCCGCTGGCACCGCACCTCGCCGAGGAGCTCTGGCAGCGACTCGGACATCCAGACACCCTCGCCTACGAGCCGTGGCCGGTAGCGGACGAAAGTCTGCTGGTGGACGACGAGATCACCATCGTCGCACAAGTGAACGGCAAGAAGCGCGACGAGCTGCGCGTTCCGAAGGATGCCACGAGAGATCAGATCGAGGCACTGGCGCTGGCCTCCAAGAGAGTGCAGAGCCACCTCGGCGGCCGTGAGCCCAAGAAGATCATCGTCGTCCCAGGCCGCCTGATCAACATCGTGGGCTAGGAGCGGCTGATGGAAGAGCTGACGCTCGAGGCGTCGGAGCTGATCCTCGAGGCCCTGGCGCACGCGGAGGTCCGCCATGGGGTCGCTCTGCGACAATCGAGTGTCCTCATCGTGCTGGTTCTGGGCGTGATCTTCCTGCGCGAGCGACCCGGCCGGATGCGCGTCGCGGGCGCGATCGCCAGCGTGGCCGGCGTGGCATCGATTGCCGTGAGAGGCTGATCCGGGATGTCATCGTCTTCGACGGATCGGCCCGATCTGCTGGCGTGGCAGCGCGCCGTGGCCGCTCTGGCCGCGCTCCTGCTGCGCATGCTCGGCGCGACGTGGCGCGTCCGGATCGAGGGCCGCAATCCGCTCGTGGAGCCCGAGCGCCGCGATGCGGCCCAGATCGGTGCCATCTGGCATTGCAATATTCTGATTGCCGCGTGGATCTTTCGCGACGCGGGCCACTGCATCGGTGTCAGCGCGAGCCACGACGGCGACTGGATCAGCGCCGTGCTGCTGGCACTGGGCTATGCGCCACCGGTGCGGGGATCGAGCTCACGCGGCGGCGCGGCGGCGCTGCGGGGATTGGTGGGTGCGGTGCGCGCCGGCGCCACGACGGCTGTGCTCGCAGACGGACCGCGCGGACCGGCGCGTCGAGCCAAGCCGGGCGTGGTTGCACTCGCGGGTCATAGCGGACGCCCGATCACGCCCGTCGCCTTCTCGTGCCGTCCCGCGTTCCGCTTCCGCAGCTGGGACGGGACTCGCCTCCCGCTGCCCTTCGCGCGCGTCCACGTGGTATTCGGCGACCCGATCTCGGTGCCGGAGGGGCTACGTGGCGCGGATCGCGAGACGATCCGCGGGCAGGTCGAGTCCGAACTCGAGACCATGACCCTACACCTCGACAATGAGCTGGGCCTGCGGCCCTGATCGGCGATCCGAATCGGAGTAATCGGCTCGCCCGGCCGAGTGGCTAGGAGTTCTGGCCCAGCTCCGCCTCGACCACATCCCTCAGCCAATCACCGATATCCAGATGATCGATCAGCCCGACGCTGCGCAGCCTCAAGGCGGCGATGCGATGGACCTCCGAAGGCGAGGAGGCGGCCAGCGCCTCGCGCGCGTCTTCGGCGACATCACGCGAGTCGAGAGCACGGACGATCTCCTTGACGACCGGCACGGCAGCCGACACGACCGAGAGCTCGCCGATCCCGAGACCCACCAGAATCGGCACGGCCAGCGGATTGCTTGCCAGCTCGCCGCAGAGCGAAACCGGTATGCCGGCACCGTCGGCGGCGCGAACACTGCGGTCGATGAGGTGGAGCACCGCCGGATGCAATCCGTCGTAGAGATGCGCGACATGCTCGTTGCCGCGATCCACGGCCAGCGTGTACTGCGTGAGATCGTTGGTTCCGATGCTGAAGAAGTCGCACTCGAGCGCCAGCATCTCGGCCGCGATCGCGGCCGAAGGCACCTCGATCATGATTCCCACGGGCATGTCGGGATCGTGTGCCTCACCGCGCAGCGCCAGCTGGTCGCGCACTTCCTCGATGATCATGCGCGCTTCGCGCAGCTCCTCGACGCTGGAGATCATCGGCAAGAGGAGCTTGACGTTGCGCTCGGTGCTGCTGCGCAGGATCGCTCGCAGCTGCGATCGGAACGAGCGCTGGTTCCCGAGCGAGAGCCGGATGGAGCGCAGCCCCATCTGCGGATTGTCTTCGTCCGCGATGCCGACATTGGGGATGCCCTTGTCACCGCCGAGATCCAGCGTACGGATCGTGACCGAACGCGGAGCCATCTGTGTGACCACCCTGCGGTAGAGCTGCTCCTGCTCCTCCTGACTCGGGAAGCCGCGATGCACCAACGCAAGCAGCTCCGTGCGGAAGAGCCCGATCCCTTCGGCGCCGTGTTGCTCGACGTGGCGTAGATCGGCCAGCAGGCCGACGTTGGCGGAGAGCGTGATATCGCGCCCGTCGCGCGTCTGCGAGGGCCGCCCACGCATTGCATCGAGGTGCTCGACCGCCACCTCGAATTTGTGCTGCGCCTGCTCGTAGTAGCGGACCAGCTGATCCTCCGGCGCGAGATAGATGCGACCCGTCGAGCCATCCACGATGCAACGCTCGCCGATGCGGGCCTCCTCCATGATGCCCGACACGCCGGTCACCGCCGGGATCTCGAGCGTTCGAGCGAAGATGGCCCCGTGCGATGTCGTGCCACCGTGCTCGGACACGATCGCCGCGACGTGATCCACTTCGAGGCGCGCGAAAAGCCCGGCCAGCACCTGGTCGACCACCACCACGGACCCGGGCTGCATGGCGGACTGATGAGCTCGCACGCCGAGCAACTTCTCCATGATGCGCTGGCCCACATCGATTACATCGACGCCACGCTCGCGGAAGTACTCATCCTCGATGCGCTCGAAAGTCTCGCGATAGGAGTCGAGCACGGCGCGCAACGCCTCCAGCGCGTTGCGCTTCTCGCCCAGGCTCTGCTCGAGGTTCTGCACGAAGCCCTTGTCCTCGAGAATCTGGATCTGGGTGTGGAAGACCGCGGCGAACTCGGGTCCGAAGCGCTCGCCCACGGTCTCGCGCACCTCCTCGATTTCGCGTCGGGACTCGGCGAGCGCCGTGTTCAGGTCGGCGCGCTCCTGAGTGAGCGACTCGTTGGGCTCGTACTCCAGGTGATCGAGGTCCACGGGGCTGTCGACCCGGTAGACGGGGCCGATCGCCACACCGCGCGAAGTCGCGATGCCGCGCAGCTCGACGTTCTTCTTGGCTCGCGGCGGGGGCTCGCTGCGCCGCCCGGTCACGCCCGAGCTGGCCAGCTCCTGGACGATCTGCGCCCGCTGCTCATCGCTCCCGCTCATCAGCGCCAGCAGCTGAGCGTTGACGACGACCGGCGCCAAGAGCTGGGCGCAGGTTGCGAGCAGATCGAGGTCCTGCGCGTCGAAGGCGCGCGGCTCGACGGTCTGGATCACCAGCACGCCGATGGTCCGAGCCTGCATGACCAGCGGCGCGGCCAGGAGCGACTCGAAGCGCTCCTCCTTGGTCTCGGGGAAGTACTTGAAGCGCGGGTGCTCGCGCGCGTGCATCACCGCGATCGGCTCGCCGATCTCGGCGACGTGCCCCACGAGGCCCTCACCAAGCCCCAAACGAACCTGGCTCACCGCCTCGCTGTCCAACCCGATCGTGGCACTCAGGGTGAGCGTTTTGAGGTTCGCGTCGGTCAGGTAGATCGAACAGACGTCGGCATCCAGCCGCTTCGCGACCAGATCCGCAACATTCGCAAGGGTCTCCTGCAGGTCGTGGGAGCGAGAGACGACCTCGGCAACGTCTGCCAGGATGGAGATACGATCCGGAATGGTAACCTCCGCAACCGGGCCGCAGGCCCCGCGCCAGGGATCACCAGATCGTAGCAAGAGGCCCGTCTAGTGGGGGACCGAGAACGGGCTGGGCTTCCGGGGGGGAAACACCAGATCCTTATCCTCGAACCGCAGGCCGAGCGCGAGTAGGATCTTGCGCTTGGTATCCATGCGGCAGTTCATGCCCTTCTCGACACTGTGAATGGTTCGCAGCGCCACCTTCGCCTTGCGGGCGAGCTGCGCCTGGGTCATCAGCTTGTTCTCACGAAGCTCCCGAACGCGATTGCCGGGACTCCCCATGCCTCCGCCGTACATCTCATCCATCTCGATCACTCCTGATCCGCCTTGCGCTTGCTCCGGGAATCACTCCCGAAGTCCATGTCTGGACACGCTCCAATTTTCGGAAGAACAGGTGATTTCTTTAGAGAAAATGAGGTGTTGGACCTGTCCCTACGCCTCGCGCGGCGACTTCTGCGCGCGAGCACACAAGCCTTGCGCGGGCTGCCAGATGGAGTGTCGAGACGCACCCACACGAACCTTCTGGGACCACCAATTAGGGTTCACCAGCCGGCAAGTGCAGAGCCGGTGCGGGCTGCCGGCGGGTCGTGAGAACCGTATGCCCGGACGTCTGCTACCGGTCTGCGCGGAGGGGGGGGGTTGAGGCGTCATCTGCTTCGCACGTCGGCCTTCGTGATCGGCTTCCTAGCCGCCTTTGCGGCTGGGTACTGGGTTTCGGCCCAGCTCGGCACCGAGGCCCTTCGCGTTGAGGCCCAGGAGCAGCTGGCCTCGCTCATGCGTGGGCGAGTCCAGATCGGTCGCGCACGCCTGGTGATCCGCGGGGGGCTCTTCCTCGAGGGAGAGCGCGTGGGCGTCTATCCGAGCCCCGGCACGCCCCACACCCCCGATCTCTTTGCCAGCCGGGTCAGCGCGGAGCTCGACGTCCTGGCACTGCTGATGGGGCGCTTCCGGCTGCGCAGTCTGACCCTGGACGAGGCGGTATTCGAGATCGAGCGGGACGAGAGCGGCGCCTGGTCGCCCTACCCCATCCAGGCGCTGGCCAGCCGGCGCCAGGCCGACGACACCGCTGACATGGAAGGCCGGCTCGATCTGCTGCGCGCCTTCGAGTCCGTCAGCCGCGTCCTGCTCGCCTCCCCGATCGTGGCGAGACGCATCGAAGTTCGGCGCAGCCGAATCCACTTCGTCGACGCCCATGCACCCCGGCACGGACAGAGGCCGGTGGAGTTCACGCTCGAGGGTCTGGAAGGCAGGCTCGTCCACCACTGGCTCTCCAACGACGCGGACCTGAGACTGCGTGCGCGATTGTCGTCGGGCGGGAAGCCCGGAATTCCCATCCAGGTGGAAGGACGACAGCGTCGTGGCGACGAGTTGCGCCTCACCATCAATGCCGATCGTCTCCCACTGCAGGTCCTCGAGGACTATCTCGCACCCAAGGACCGCGAGGCCTTCCTCGATGGCGCGCTCAGCGGAGAGATCGCATACGACACCCACGCCAAGGGCACGGGCACACTCTCGCTACGCGGGATGATCGAGGACCTGCAGGCCATCGTGGATCTGGGGGAGGGTCACTTCGAGCTGAAGCGCCCACTCATCGGCGTCGATGCGATCATCGAGCTGCATCCGGGCCGGGTGCGACTCACCGAGGCGCATATCGAGGCCAGGGGCATCGAGCTCGACATCCGTGGCACCGTGGAGCGGCCGTTGCGCAATGCCGCCCGCATGCGGATCTCGATGGAGGTGGGCGGGCTCGATCTCGATGACGCGCGCGAGTTCGTGCTCTCGCTCCCCGACCAGAACAGCATGACCCTGGAGCGATTGCTCGAGCGTATCGACAGCGGGCGAATCGTCCGCATTGGCGGCACCGGGGTCGCCCGCATCCAGGAGTGGGGACGGCTCTTCGACGGCGAGCTCGACCGCCTGCCGCGCGGCTTCGTGCTCCGCGCCACGGTCGCCGACATCCGACTGGTCGCGGGGGAGACGGGCCAGCTCTCGGACTTGATGGCTGATGTCGAGGTCTCCGGCGACCGCCTCGCCCTGCGAAACGCCGCAGCTCGCTGGAGACAGGAGCCGCTTCCGACCCTGAACCTCAGCATCCAGGGAGTCTCCCACCTCTTCCAGGGGCCCGAGAGCGCCCGCCACGTCGGTCAACGTCCCGATCCGTTGCCAGGCCTCGGCGCCCTGCTCGACATGATGCGCGGTGAGAAGCACCTGCAGGACGCTTCGACGCCCAAGAGAGAGCCCTACAACCTGCTGATCCGCATCGACGAGCTCCAGCATCCGCTCCTGCGCTGGCCCATCCGCGATGCGCGCCTGGCCGTCCTGCAGACGGATCGCGGCCTACAGATAGAGATCGAGAAGGGCCTCTGGGCGGCCGCCCCGATCCGCGGCGAGGCGACCTGGATCTCGGCGCCGGAGAGAACCTTCAACATCGACCTGATCGTCTCAGCGCCTACGCCAGAGCCCCCACCCGTGACGGATGGCGCGAATGGCCCAGACGCAGCGACAGCTTTGCCCGACACGCCCGTGGCCTCGGTCACGGCCACGACCGACCTGCCGCAGGGTGCGTGGGCACATGGCCGGTTCGAGATGGATCGCTTCGAGGGCGCTCGCGTTCCGATGACGGAAGTCCACGGCCGCTTCGAGCTCACCGGCAGTCGCATCGCGCTCTCACAGCTGCGTGCGGACCTCGTGCCCAGAGGAAAATTCGTCGCAGGACTCGACATCGATCTCGACGAGACCGAGGCCTTGGGGGTCGAGCTGAGGTTCCAGGTGGTGGATGGCGACGTCGCGCGAATCGGCGAGGCCGTCGGGTTCCCGCCCGGCTACGCGATGGGCAAGCTCCACCTAGCTGGCCGCTTTGAGGGCAGGGTTCGACCCCAAACGCCGCTGCTCGTGAATCTGACGGGCGAGGTGCGCCTGGACGCCCGCGACGGACGGCTCTTTCGCGAAGAGCTGCCGCTCGTCGTGGCCCTCGCCCAGGCGAGCGAGGGCTACAACCAATATGCGGCCGAGGACTCGATCGTATTCGAGCATGCCAAAGTCAAGCTGCGCTTCGATTCCGGCCGCCTCAGCGCGGATGACTTCGAGCTCGAGGGACCGCTGCGCATCTACGCTTCGGGTCATATGGACGTCGTTCACCCCCCATTCGAGGTGAACGTCGTGGTCGGCCTCTTCCTCTTCCGCGGCGCGGGCAACCTGATGGAGACAATCCCCTTGGTGAAGGCGATTCTGCCGGGCTCCGAGCGCGGATTGGTGGGCGCCTACTATCGTGTGGGCGGATCATTCGCCGAGCCCGTCGTGGTTTCCCTGCCCGGCCGATCGCTCGCGGAGGATCTGCCCGACGTGCTGGCTGCGCCCTACCAGGTGTTGCGGGCACTGCTCGGCGGTGATGTCGGGCGCAACGTCGAGAATGACGTAGGGGGACACGCCGGCGCCAGAGACTGAGTTGGACGATACGTGTATGGGAAGGGCCCGAATCAAGATCCTGACGCGCGCAATCGCGGTCAAGAAGATACGCGGTGCGCAGCGACGCGGAGAGAAGGTCGTCTTCACCCACGGCTGCTTCGATCTGCTGCACGTCGGCCATATACGCAGCCTCGAGCAGGCGCGCAGCTACGGGGACAGGTTGATCGTCGCAATCAATAGCGACGCCAGTGTGCGCGAGCTGAAGGGGCTTGGTCGCCCCGTCGTTCCGCTGCGGCAACGCCTCGAGATGGTGGCGGCCCTCGAGTGCGTCGACTGGGTGATGCTCTTCCGCGACGCGACGCCGCTGTCGACCCTCCGTGCCCTGCGGCCCGACGTGCTGGCGAAGGGCGGCGATTGGCGGCTCGACGAGATCATCGGCCCCGATCAGGTGGGCGAGTGGGGCGGGAAGATCGTCCGACTGCGTGAGGTTCCCGGCGTGCGCACCAGCGCACTCATCGAGCGCATCATCAAGGCGAGCTAGATGAATCGCGCCGAGCCCTCCGTGGCGTCGCCGCCCACTGCCGACGCGCGCTTGTAGCGCTCGTCGAGCAGATCTTCGATGCGATCGGTGATCAGCGCCGCCAATCCCTCGAACTCTTCCCCATGACGCTGCTCGGCATCGGGCGAGAAGGGCTCGTAGCTCTCGTGAATATGAAAGTCCGTGAGCGACTCGTAGGGGATCGGCTCACCAATGCGGTAGACGATGTCGGCGCGCTTGCCCCACGGACTCACGTCCGGATACACGCGATCCGATCCGTTGCAACCCACGGGCACGATGGGCAGCTTGAGGTGCAGTGCAATCTGCGAGATACCGATATGGGCGGGCAGCAGGCGCACCGAGCGCGTGCCCTGCGGAAAAATCAAGAGATCGAGCTGGACGCGCGCCGCCTCCTCGTTGAGCTCGACGAAGTGGCGCATCATCGTGCGGAAGATCGCATTCACGTAGCTCGCCCAATCCTCCTTGTCGGGCTCGAAGCCACGCCCGAGGACATCGCGAGGCTTCGTGAGCAGCGCCTCCGGGAGGACGCCCGACGCGGGTCGCACCGACTCTCCATTGCCGGTGGCGGCCGCATCCACCCATTGGCGTGCGGCCTCGTACTCCTCATCGGTGGGTGGGCGGCCTGTCACGGCCTGGAAGTCCTTCGTGATCAGATAGCCGCGCGAAACCGTGGGTAGCTGGTTGGTCTTCTCCATGAAGCCACCCACGAAGGCGTTCTCGTAGTATTTGCCCTTCACCCAGGTGGCGGTGAAGCGGTTGTACGTGCGCCAGAGGTGGGCCTGAAAGGGGAAGTAGTTGTACCGATCGGTATGATTCATTGCGAAGATCACCGGCTCGCCTTGCAGGCGCTCCGCATGCTCGAAGGTCGTCTTGATACCAGGTAGCAGACGATAATTGAGCAGCAGGATCATCCCCGTCATCCGCTGCATGAGCGGGTAGCGGCTGAGCTGGATGCGCTTGATTCGCGGGATATCGAGCATGTTGATGCTTCCTTGACGATGCCGGCATCACACCCTGGCATCGTCCGAGTCTACTTCGTTGGATCCAGTCGAACGAGATCGGGATCGGCAAGGATCGAAACGTCGAGACGAGCAAGGAGCCATCCCAGACCTTCCGCGGCCAGATCGTGCTGCTCGCGGGCGCGCGTGAGCACGGCATCGCGCAGCAGGAGCGCGCAATCCGGCGCCGCGGGGTCGGCCGCGGACGGCAGTACGACCTCATGCTCAGGCCAGGCCGTAAGGGCCAGCAGGGTCTCGGCCGTCGCGCGCGTGCAGCCCTGCGACACCAGGAGCACGCGCTCGGCGCTCGCCGCCTCGAGGACCGCGCAGAGCGCCGCGATGGGGGTCGCCTCAGCGACCACCACCCGCGCCCTGGCATCGCCGCAGGGCGCATCGCCAACCACGAGGACCTCGTCAAAGAGCCAGGCGAGAAGGGTGACGAGCCGATCGAACTCGTCCGGCGAGGCGACGGCGCCATCGTCTGGGCCGAGCCAGAGCGCGCCCGTCACGTTGGCGAGTCTCCCCTCATTGCGCCGCGACATCACGATCCCGCCGTCTATCAGAAGCCCGCCCGCTCGGCGGCGAAGAAACCATCATCGAGAATCTGGACCGTGGCGCGGGCGCCCTCGGCGAGCTCGGTCGCCTCGAGCGGAAAGACCAGCAGCCCGTCGGCCTGCGTGAGCGAGCGCATCACGCCCGAGCTCTGGCTTCCCGTGGCATGCGCGACCCACTCGCCATCCTGCTCTTCCAGGGTGATGCGGACGAAGTGCAGGCGGCCGGCCTTCTTGCGAAGCGTCTCGCCGACCCGCACCTGCAGGGTGGGCCGGAAGCAGCGGGTATGCCCCATCATCCTGAGCAAGGTGGGACGTACGAACTGCTCGAAAGTCACGCTGGCGGAGACCGGGTTGCCAGGCAGGCCGAAGACGAGTGCGCCGCAGAGCCCGCCCGCGGAGTCGCCAGCCTCGAAGCGCCCAAAGGCGAGCGGGTAGCCCGGCTTCATGTTCACGCCCCAGAACTCGAGTCGGCAGCCGAGCTTCTCGAGTACCGAGCGCACGTGGTCGTGATCACCCACTGAAACACCCGCAGAGCTGACGATGCAGTCGGCATGCAGCGCGGCGCGGAACTGCTGTTCGACACTCTCTGGGCGATCACGCGAAATGCCGAGATAGATCGGGTCGGCACCGATGGCGCGGCATTGCGCAAAGAGCGTGTAGGAGTTGGAGGAGACGATGCGCCCGCCCGACACATCACCATCCACCTCGACGAGCTCGTCGCCACCCGACAGGATGGCCACGCGGGCGCGGCGATGGACAGCGACCAGCGAGCGACCGAGAGAGGCGAGCACGCCGATCTCCGAGGGCCGGATCACGCAGCCGGGATCGAGCACGACGTCGCCGACGTCAATGTCTTCGCCCGCGTCGCGCACGTGCTCTCTTGGCTCGGGCTGGCATAGGAATCGCACGCCCCCGCCCACCTCCCGGGTGTCCTCCTGCTTGACAACGGCATCCGCAGCCTCGGGCAGCGGCGCACCCGTGAAGATCCGCGCCACCTCGCCCCGGGCCAGCGCCTGCAACGCCCGCCCGCCCGCTGCCACCTCGTAGGCGACGCGCAGCTCGACCGGGTCGTCGGGCCCGGCACCCGCGAGATCGGCGCGACGCACCGCATAGCCGTCCATCGCCGAGCAGTCCGCGGGCGGGATCCGCCGGGTCGACACCACCGGCTCGAAAAGCACGCGGCCCAGGGCCTCGCTGGCGCCCACCCGCTCGGCGCTGAGCACCGGCGTCGCGCCCTCGATCCACTCGCGCGCCTCTGCGACGTTCAGCCCCTGTCTCATGGCCGGCCAAGTTACCGGAATTCCGAGTCGCAGGAGAATCCGCGGGCCCGGTCAACCGGCGCCGGAGAGGTGGCGCAGCGATTCAGATTGCCTATTTTTTGTGCACCAGATCCCCGGCGGGGAACGTCCATCCGAGCCGGACAGCCGCCCGACCCTCTCCCCCATGTCCCCCATGCCCAAGCGACCCCGACCCATCACCGGCGAACTCCAACGCGTGCTCGATGCCATCCTCGACGGCGTGCTGGTGCTCTCCTGCGAGGGTCGGGTCGAACGCATCAACGCCGAGGCCTGCCGGCTGCTCGAGACCTCAGCGGAAATCGCGCCGGGCCACCGCCTGGCTGATCTGGTGCCCAGCGGGCACCCGGTGGACACGCTGGCGCGCGAGGTAGAGAAGACGCGACGCCCGATCGTCGAGGACGATGTCTCGCTGCGACGCCGCTTTGGCTCACCGCTGCAGATCGACGTCGCGGTCTCCGCCACGACGGAGGACCCCGGCGAGCCGGCCGGCGTGGTGGTCGTGCTGCGCGATCGCACCACATTCAACACGTTGCGCGAGGAGGCCACCCAGCGCGAACAGCTCGTTTCCTATGGTCATATTGCGGCCGGTATTGCCCACGAAGTGAAGAATCCCCTCGGTGGCATCCGCGGCGCCGCCGAGCTCCTGCAGCTGCGCAGCGACGACGAGCGCGCGCAGCGCACGGCGCGGATGATCGTGGGCGAGGTCGATCGCATCACGGCGCTCGTCGACGAGCTGATGGTCTTCGCCAGAGGGGAAAGCCTCGCATTCGAAGAGCAGAATCTCCATCAGCTGCTCGACCAGATGACGCTGCTCCTCGAGGCGGACTCGCTCGCCGTCAATGTGCTCTTCGACCGCGTCTACGATCCATCGATCCCCGACATCCGAGCCGATGGCGCGCGCCTCAAGCAGGTCTTCCTGAACCTCGCGCGCAATGCCGTGCAGGCGATGGGCGAGAGTGGTGGCACGCTCACGATCACGACGGGTATGACCCTACGCCACCGAGTGGTCGGTGAAAACGGCCGGCCGATTCCTACCGTCGCCATCACGTTCGAGGATGACGGACCGGGCATCCCGGCTGAAATTCTCGATCGCCTGGCCACTCCCTTCTTCACGACCCGACCCAAGGGCACCGGGCTGGGGCTGGCGGTCTCGCGACATTGGGTGAATCGCCATGGCGGACGGCTGCAGATCGAGAGCGATGAGGACTGCGGCGCCCGCGTACGCGTAGTCCTTCCGCTGGATGCGCGCCTGGCCGCGACCGCGTCGGGCAAACTCGAGCGGAAGGACGTGGCGAAATACGAAAGGAAGGAAAAGAAAGGAGAAGGCAGTTGAGTAGCCCGGACGATGTGCGCATGCGCGTCCTGGTGGCCGATGACGAACCCTCGATCCGCTTCGTGTTGCACGAGGCGCTGGAGGCCGAGGGCCACTCCGTGAGCGAGGTCGAGGACGGTGAAGCCGCCGCCCAGGCGCTCGCGGAGGGCGAGTACGACCTGGCCTTCATCGACATCCGCATGCCGGGGCAGACGGGCCTCGACGTGCTCGAGCAGCTTCGCACCACCGGATCGAAGACGGCGGTCGTGATCATCACTGCCCAGAATACGATGGATAACGCCGTCGAGGCGATGAAGCGCGGCGCCCTCGACTATCTCGTCAAGCCCTTCTCGATTGCGGATGTGACCGCACTCGCCGAGCGGGCGCGAAGCACTCGGGCGTTGCAGCGTGAGGTGCGCGAGCTGCGGCGAGAGGTGGCACGCGGTGTCTCGCCAGGCGGCGAACGGCTGGTGGGCAGTAGCCCAGCGCTGCTCGAGATCTTCAAGACCGTAGGCAAGGTGGCGGTGCGCAACGTCCCGGTGCTGATCACCGGCGAGAGTGGGACCGGTAAGGAGCTCGTCGCACGGGCGCTGCACGCCGCGAGCCCACGCGCCGAGGCGGCCTTCGTCGCCGTGAACGCCGCGGCCATCCCCCGCGAGCTGCTCGAAAGCGAGCTCTTCGGTCACGAGCGCGGTGCGTTCACGGGCGCCGTTTCGGCTCGGCTCGGGCGTTTCCGAGAGGCCAACGGCGGAACCCTCTTTCTCGACGAAATCGGTGACATGCCGATCGAGCTGCAGGCCAAGCTCTTGCGCGTGCTTCAGAGCGGCGAGGTCATTCCCGTCGGTGGGCGCGATCCGCTCCATGTCGACGTGCGCATCGTGACCGCGACCCACCGCGACCTCGACGAGGCCGTGAAGGATGGAAGCTTCCGTGAGGATCTGCTCTACCGGCTGCGTGTCGTGCCGATCCACATTCCGCCGCTACGCGAGCGGTCCGACGACGTGCATACGCTCGCCCAACACTTCGTGGAGCGCTACGCGATGGAGCTTGCTGACGGGCCAGTCGGGCTGGCCGAGACGACGCTCGGACACCTCGAGGCGCACGACTGGCCGGGCAACGTGCGCGAGCTCGAGAATGCGATCAAGCGCGCACTGGTGCTGGCGTCCACCAATGTGCTCTCGCCTGCGGACTTTTCGTTTCTCGAGCAGGCTCCGGCAACGACCGGTGACGGCGCCTGCCTGGAGCATCTGATCGAGCAGGAGACGCACGAGGAGCTCGAGGGAGCCGACGCCACCGAGCTGCATCGCAAGCTGCTCGAGCGTGTCGAACGGCCACTGCTCGAGACGGTGCTCTCGCACACGGACGGCAATCAGATCCGCGCCGCCGCAATCCTCGGCATCAATCGCAACACACTACGCAAGAAGATCGTCGAGCTGGGGATCGAGCTGCCCGCACGCGGTATGCGCACGTGAAGGAGCGTCCGCTACCCGACGACTTTCGCGGGCTGCACGTTCTGGCGGACGACGACCCGCGCTGGGGCGCCGATCCAGTGGCAGTGGGCGAAGCGGGCTGCCGGGGCGGCGCGGCGGTCATCCAGCTCCGGGCCAAGCGGGCGACTGACTCGCAAGCCCTCGATTGGGCGAGAGCGCTGCGTGAGGTGACTCGCCGGCACGGCGCCCGCCTGGTGGTGAACGACCGCTTCGACCTCGCGCTGGCCGCGGAGGCGGATGCGGTGCATCTCGGGCAGGGCGACCTGCCGCCGGCTGCGCTTCCGGCGCGGGCGCGCGGATTGCTGGCTGTCGGGCGATCCACCCACACCCTCGATCAGCTGCGCGCCGCGCTCGCCGAGCCCGTCGACTATCTCGCCTACGGTCCCGTCTTCGGCACCCAGTCCAAGCCGTCCGAGTACTCGCGGAGAGGTCTCGAGCAGCTCGCCGCGGCCGCGAAGGAAATGGATGCACGCCCCCTCGTGGCCATCGGTGGCATCACAGAGGAGAATCTCGCTGCGGTCGTGGAGGCCGGCGCGGACGGAGCTGCGGTGATCTCCGCGGTGATGGGCACGGCGGATCCGGAAGCGGCGACGCATCGGCTGGTCGACGTGATCGCGCAGGCGCTCGCGCGGCGTGTCGATCGCTACGATCGCCACGACCGCTACGACCGCTACGACCGTGACGATCAAGGGGGGCGGCATGAATGATCTGGGTCTGCGGGCCATCTCGGTGCTGGGGCTCGGCGTGATGATCGGAATCGCCTGGCTCGCATCAACCGATCGCAGGCGCGTGCCCTGGCGCAGCGTCGCCTGGGGGGTCGGCATCCAGCTCGCTCTCGGCGTGCTGCTGCTCAAGACTGGAGCGGGCCAGCTCTTCTTCGCCGGCGTGAACTCGGCGTGCTGCCCATCATCGTCTTCATGGGCAGCGTCTTCGCCATCCTCTACCACCTGGGCTGGATACAGGTCGTGGTCACTGCGCTCGCACGTATGCTCTCGCGCAGCATGCGACTCTCGGGGGCGGAGAGCCTGGCCGCGGTGGCGAATATCTTTGTCGGCATGGTGGAGTCCTGCCTGGTCATCAAACCCTATATCGAGCGCATGACACGCTCGGAGCTCTTCTCGACGATGACCGTCGGCATGGCGACGGTGGCGGGCTCGGTGCTTCTCGCCTACGTGAGCATCCTGGGTGGGGGCGACTTCGCCGGGCACCTGGTGACGGCCAGTCTGCTCTCCGCGCCCGCCGGCCTGCTGATGGCGAAGATCATCGTGCCCGAGACGGGCGTGCCCGAGACGCGAGTCGGGGCCCGGGCGCTGGTCGATCGCAGCACCGTCAACGTGATCGACGCCGCGGCAGAGGGCGCGCGCAATGGCCTGCGTCTGGCCGCCTACGTGGGCGCAATGCTGGTGGCCTTCGTAGCGCTGATCGCCATGCTGAACGACGCGCTGGCTGCGCTCGGCGGGTGGGTCGGCTACCCCGAGCTCAGCCTAGAGCTCATGCTGGGCACGCTCTTGGCGCCGCTCGCTCTCGTGATGGGCGTGCCCTGGGCGGACGCAGTCGATGTGGGCGGGCTACTTGGCGTGAAGACGGTGCTGAACGAGTTCATCGCGTATCAGCAGCTCGGCGATCACATTGCGGCGGGCGAGCTCAGCCAACGCAGCCGTGTGATCGCCTCCTATGCACTCTGCGGCTTCGCAAACTTCGGCTCGCTGGCGATCCTGCTGGGCGGCATCGGCGGCATGGCACCGTCGCGTCGGCACGAGGTGGCCAGCCTCGGTCTGCGCTCGATTCTGGCCGGATCGTTGGCCACGTTCATGACGGGCTGCGTGGCCGGCATCATGCTCTGACGCAATGGGGAGGGTCCGATGAGGAACGCTCGAAGAAAGCGCAGCTCTTCGAGCGCCACGCAGCGAGACCGATCAGGGGCTGGTGTAGCCCAGAGCCGCCAGCGCATCCGTGATGTGATCCAGCACCGCGGCATCCTCGATGGTGGCTGGCATCTTCCACTCCTCGTCGTCGGCAATCTTTCGCATCACAGCGCGCAAGATCTTGCCCGATCGCGTCTTCGGCAGATCGCTCACAATAGCCACCTGCTTGAAGGCGGCGACCGGTCCAATCTGGTCACGTACGCGCTGCACGAGCTCAACCTCGATGTCGGCGGCGTCTCGCTCGACACCGACCTTGAGCACGACGAATCCCACGGGCACGTGACCCTTGAGCGCGTCGCGCACGCCTATCACCGCGCACTCGGCTACGTCGGGGTGACTGGCTAGGACCTCCTCCATGCCACCCGTGGAGAGCCGATGGCCGGCGACGTTGATGATGTCGTCGGTTCGACTCATGATCCACAGGTAGCGATCGGCATCTATGCGACCCGCGTCACCGGTCTGGTAGTAGCCGGGAAAGCGCGCAAGGTACGAGCTGCGACAGCCCTCATCGTTGTTCCAGAGCGTTGCGAGACAGCCCGGCGGCAGCGGAAGCTTGACGACGATATGCCCGGTCGCATCCAATTCCCCGGGCATGCGTTCCTCACCCTCGTCGTCGAGCACGCGTACGTCGTAGCCGGGAACCGCGACGGTGGGTGAGCCACGCTTCACCGCGAGCGACTCGATCCCCATGCAGTTGGCTGCCATCGGCCAACCCGTCTCGGTCTGCCACCAGTGGTCGATGACGGGCACATCGAGCGCGCGCTCCGCCCACTCGACGCTGTCAGGATCGGCGCGCTCACCGGCAAGGAAGAGTGTGCGCAGCCTCGAGAGGTCGTATTCGCCGACCTTGGCCGCCTTCGGGTCCTCGCGCTTGATGGCGCGAAGAGCGGTGGGGGCGGTGAAGAGCGCATCGACGCCATGCTCGGCCGCCACCCGCCAATACGCGCCCGCATCGGGCGTACCCACGGGCTTGCCCTCGTAGAGGATCGTCGTGCAGCCGAGCAGCAGCGGTGCGTAGACGATGTAGGAGTGACCGACCACCCAGCCGATGTCTGAAGCGGCCCAGAAAACGTCGCCGGGCGCCATGCCATAGACCTTCTCGAGACTCCAGCGCAGCGCTACTGCATGACCGCCGTTATCGCGGACGACGCCTTTGGGCACACCAGTCGTCCCCGACGTGTAGAGGATGTAGAGGGGATCCGTGGCCGCGACATCGGTACACCCCACCGGTCGGGCGTCAGCGCGGAGCTCTGCCCAGTCGACGTCACGCTCTGCCCTGAGCTCGGCGCGGGCCAGGTCGCGCTGCAGGACGATGACCCGGTCGGGAACGTGTGTCGCGATGCGCAGCGCCTCGTCGACGAGCGGCATGTACTCGATCACCCGTCCCGGCTCGATCCCGCACGAGGCAGCAACCAGCACGCGCGGCTCAGCGTCATCGATGCGGACTGCCAGCTCGCGAGGTGCAAAACCGCCGAAGACCACCGAGTGTACGGCGCCGATTCGCGCACAGGCCAGCATGGCGATCACGGCCTCCGGCACCATGGGCATGTAGATCAGGACGCGATCGCCCACCTCCACGCCGAGTGCAGCGAGCATGCCGGCCGCATTGGCCACTTCGTCCTGTAGCGCCGCGTAGGTATACGTCCGCTTCTCGCCAGTGATCGGGCTGTCGTAGACCAGCGCCCGCTGATCACCACGGCCCGCAACCACGTGACGGTCGAGGGCGTTGTGACATGTGTTGAGTCGGGCGCCCTCGAACCAACGCGCCAGGGGCTCGCGCGTGTCGTCGAGAACACGATCCCAGGGCTGCGCCCAGTCGATCCCCGCCGCGGCCTCGGCCCAGAAGGACTCGCGCTCGGCGAGCGAGCGCGCATGGCTATCGGACCACGAGTCTTGTGCCATGGCGAAGCGCTCAGGTGGACTCACCGACCGCCGCGTCACCCGAGCGGCCGGCCGCCTTGTCCTCCTCGATGAAGAAGATCTCCACCATGAGGACGGTCACGCCCACTACGATCGCGCAGTCCGCGAAGTTGAACGTCGGCCACGTGTAGCCGCGAAAGAGCGTGAACTCGAGAAAGTCGATCACCTCGCCGTAGACGATCCGATCTGTGAAGTTGCCGACCGCGCCGCCGAGAATGGCACCGAGCGCGAAGGGAGAGAGCCGTGCCTCCGGCTCGTGACGGTGGAGGAAGACCAGGAGCAGCACGATGGCGATCGCCCCCATGCCGATGAAGAAGGGCAGCCGCCACTCCGCAGAGCCGCTGGCCAGAAAGCTGAACGCGCCACCGGGATTGCGCACGTGGGTGATTTCGAAGAAGCCCGGGATGACGGTGTGGTAGGTGCCGTAGTGGATATTCTGCACCACCGCCGTCTTGCTGAGGACATCGAGCGGGTAGGCGATCAGGAAGGCGACCAGGAAGTAGCGATATTTCGGGGCCATCGGAGGCCGAGGCTACCACGATCGAGGCGAGGCCGCGCGCGGGCGCGTTCTGGACCGACACAGCGCGCTGGGCGTGAGCAAGAGAGAGACGCCCCACCCCAGCCGCGGGATGGCGCTTCTCTGCCCCCACCCCCCAGCTCCTGCCGGAGCGGGGGATCGACGCCGGCTTCAGCTCTCGTCGAGCAGACGGCGCAGTCGCGCCGAGGCGCGATCGAATCGGTCCGAAGCGGCGTCCGACGACCCCCTCACGCGCCCGCCCGGCGCAAGCGTGTAGAGGCTCTGCACCAGCAGATAGCCCCAGAGCGCTGCCGCCTGCGAGAGCAGAGAAGACCCGACGAGAAGTGCCACCATCATCAGTCCTCCCACCGCAAGCACGAGCTCCAGCACCAGGGCGCGAGCCGGGTGGGTCCGGAAGTAGTGAACGCTGCGCACAGCCGAAACCACGGCTGCACACGAGAGCGCATGCCAGGCAAGCTGCGTCGGTGCGTGCGAGGGTCCGGCCCACCACAACACCCCGATCGCGACGAGCCCGATTGCCGTGCCGCCGAGGCCGTGCTGGCGCGTCGGGGCCAGCCAGAGCATGTAGCTGGCGGCCGTGAGGAGCAGGTGTAGTGAGATGGCAGTCGAATACCCGAAGCGTGGTGCGAGGGCCAGGACAGTGATCGGAAGGGCGATGGCGGCGACGGCCGCGAAGACGACACCGCCCCGAAACGACTGACGAGGCTTTCGAATTCCGTCCATGATCATGCTCCCATTCCGTTGGGCCGCTCGCCCGCCTGGCGCAGCGTGCGCCGCCGCAGCAACTCGAGGTCTACCTCCTCGTCAGCCACTGTCCGCTCTGAACGAGTATCGACTTCGTCGGCGCGCTCGAGCTCAGCCAGGCGCGCACGGGCGCGGACGCGCAGGTCGTCGAGCTCACGCTCCTGCTCCTGCAGGCGCTCACCGAGACGCTCACGTGCGGCCGCGAGCTCGGCAATGCGCTCGTGCAGTGCACCCAGCGTTGCGCGGCGCGGCAGCAAGCGGCGCACGGCGAAGCGTGCCAGCTCCTCCTCACCCTCGCCGAGCGCGAGCTCGACGTCGTGATCCAGTTTCTCTACGTCACGCTCTCCGATTCGCATGGCGTCGGCCAGGCGACGCGCTTCCTCGTCGAGCGCCTCGAGCTGCACACGCTTGCGTCCGAGCTCGAGCTCCGCTTCGCGCAGGTGCTGCTTGACGAGTAGCGAGCGCTCCTCCAGCTGATCCATCACACCGTGCGCATCGGCGCGCACGAGCAGTCCCAATCGTTCGATGATCCTCATGGCGTTCTTCTCCTGCTTCGCCCGACTCTCGGGTTGTGGGGGTCGTAGGGCATTCGTGGCGCGCCGGACAGATGGCCGTCCGGCGCGCCTGGTCTTGCTCCTCTCGTCAGTACTTGGCGCCAACTCGGCGCAGGTCGACCGCGCCCGCCGAGTACTTCTTGCCCATGCTGTTGCGCCGCACGGCACTCGGCGCGGCCGCCTCGGCCGCGAGCTCGTGGTCGATCGCCTCGAGCTCCTCGATTGCATCGTCGACGCGCTCACTCTTCATGTACGAGTTGAGCACCATCTGTCGTGCTACGAAGCTTTCGATATAGTCCTGCGCCTCCTCGGGACGCCGCTTTCGAACCAGGTCTGCAACCTTCTGCTTCAGCTCACCGATCTCTTCGTCGACGACACCCTGCTCCCAGGCATCCTTGTCGATGGAGGCGAGGAACTGCTCGCGACCCTTCGCGACGGAGACCACCGGGGTCTCGGCGAAGTGCAGCGACTCGCGCTCCTCACCGCTGGTATAGGTGAGCTCGAAGGCGCCAACCGGATGGATGGTCTCGTCGCCGGCGTCACGGTGGGCCGGCACGCGAATCGACACCCAGATGCGTCGCTCCTGGCCGGCGAAGAGCGAACCGGGCCGGAAGCTCACACGATCCCCCTCGCGCTCCAGCGGATAGCCGGCGGCGTCCAATACCTCGACGCCCGCTGCGGGCCGGATCACCACCCGCAGTCCGGAGGCCACGTTCTCACGGGCTGAGGCGAGCTCGGAGGCAAAGATCTCACCGAGCTCCTCGGCACGCTGCACGTAGTAGAAGTTGCCCGTGCCGGCATCCGCCATGGCTGTCATCAGCGTCTCGTCGAAGCCGTCACCAACGCCGACGGTGGACAGCGCGTAGTCGCCGCGAACTGCGTGGCGTGCGCGCTGGAGCAACCCCTCGAAGGAGTGGTCGCCCTCGTTGGCGTGGCCGTCGGAGAGCAGGACGATGCGCGGAACGCGTCCCGCCTGCCGGAAGTCCTCTACCAGCCCGGTCGCCACGTCGAGACCGCGCGCCATATTGGTCCCACCCCCGGCTCCGATCCCGTCGAGGCGCACGAGCCAGCGCCGACGTGCGTCCACGCTCGCCATCTCGATCGGAATCACTGTGCGAGCAGCGGACGAATAGGTGACCAGGCTGAAGCGATCGCCAGCCCCCAGCTGACCGATCAGCTCACGTATCGAGGCCAGCGCGTGGGTGATGGGTGGGCCCGACATCGAGCCCGAGCGGTCGAGTACGACCACGAGATCGGTCGGTACGCGCACGGGCAGCAGCCCGCGGCGCTCGTCGCCCCGGATTACCAGCTCCATCTTCACCAGGCCGTCACCCCCCTCGAGCACCGATGTGCGGTCGAGCCGCCCAGTGAAGTGCACCGGACCCTCTCCAATGGCACTGAATTGCGCATGGCCGGGCGTGCCGACCCAGGGTGCCGCGATCGCGGGCGCCTGCAGCTTGCGCGCTGCCACGCCACTGGCAGCCGTGAGAGCCAGCATCAAAGCGGCAATCAGCATGCGACTGCGATTGGATATCCGTGTTGCGGCGTCTCGTTCCTGCTCTTCTCGTGCGCTCATGACGTTCTGCTCCTTCTTGATCAAGCTCCGGTCTGCACTCATCATCGAGTCTCGTCGTCTGCGGGCGCCCGCCGGAAGCCATTGGCGCCAAGAGATGTGTACGTGAGGCGAGCGCACTCCACCGTCAAAGGCGGGTAAACACCTCACCCCTCGATTTACGATCCGTTTACGGAAATGCCCGGGCAAAGGGCGTAGACTCGGGCCATGTCCGAGGAAGCTCGCATCCCCGTCCTGGTGGTGGAGGACGAGACTGCCATCCGCAGCGGCCTGTGCGACGTGCTCGCCTTTCACGGCTACGAGCCGACGGGAGTGGAGCGTGGTGATGACGGGCTGGCGGTGGGACTCTCCGGTGATCACGCCCTGGTCCTGCTCGATCTGATGCTGCCCGGCATGAGCGGCTTCGACGTCTGCGAGAAGCTGCGCGAGTCGCAGCCCGCGCTGCCGATCCTGATGCTGACTGCGCGCGGCTCGGAGGAGGACGTGCTGCGCGGCTTCCGCTGCGGAGCCGACGATTACGTGACCAAGCCCTTCTCCATCGCCGAGCTGATGGCCCGTGTCGAGGCGCTGCTGCGCCGCAGCGGCCGGCTCGAGAAGCCCGAGGAGCAGAGCGAGCCCTTTGCGTTCGGCACGTGGACGGTGGATCCCGAAGCGCTCGTGGCCAGGGGCAACGAGAAGGAGTGCGTCCTCACGCGGCGCGAGATCGACGTGCTTGTCGCACTCGCCGCACAGACCGGCCGCATCGTCAGCCGTCGCAGTCTTCTGGCCGAGGTCTGGGGCTATCCGGACCCCGACCGGGTGGAGACTCGCACCATTGACATGCACGTCGCCAAGCTGCGCAAGAAGCTCGATGGCGAGTCGGGCTCGCTGATCGAGACGGTGCGCGGCGAGGGCTACCGGTACTCGGGATGAGACGCGTCCGCGTCGTCCTTGCGCTCTTGATCGTGGCGCTAGGAGTGCCCGTGGCGCTGATCGTCTCGCGCGCCCTCGAGGCAATCGAGTTCGAGCGGCGCGCGCGTCACGAAGCGGTGGCCGACCGCGTCTTCGACGAGATGGAGCGAACGCTATCCGAGTTTCTCGCGCGTGAGGAGGCGCGCCCGCCCGACGACTACGCGTTCTACAGCCGGGTCGATGACGCCGGTGCACACGGTGCGGGCGGCCGCGTACGCTCGCCCCTCTCGCGCCCCTCCGACGAGATCTTCGTGCTCGCCCACTTTCAGGTCGATCCCGACGGCACGCTCTTGACACCCCTGCGTCCTCGCGATGAGTCACGTGCGCGTGCATACGGCGACTGGCCGCCTGCCGCGTCGGAGAGCGCTCGTGTCGCGCTCGGCATCAGCCTGCTCGAAGAACGCGTGATGCCCTTCTGGAAGACCGCGATTGCGCATCGCGGCCTGGTGAGTTCCGTCGACGACCGCTCCGTGCGCCTCGGCGAGGAGGAGGATCGGGAGGAGACCCCTCCCCTCGCCAGGCGAAGGAAGCTCGGCTCCGTTGTCCGAGTGGAAGGATGGAGGGCGTGAGGCCCCAGCCGCCGAGCGCTCCGACCCCAAGCAGGAGACGACGGCGTACGATCTCATCGACAGCCTCAACCTTGCCGCGCTGAAGCGACAGAGCCGCAAGCAGCGAGTCGCCGAGGTGGAGCCGTCGCAGACGTTCGCGAAGCGCGACACCGCCGACAAGCCAGCACCCAGCGACGAGGGTGCCGTCTCTCCTTACCGGCCCTACGCGTCGCGCAGCAACTCCGGATTCGTGGCCGAGAGCGTCGCCCCTTCGTACGCGGAACGCGAAGATCAGAGGCTCGCGGGCGCCGCGGCCATCACGACCCCAGAGGAGTCGAGCGCCATCCAGGCGCCCACCCCCGAGTCACCCCTGCGCGTCATCCTTCATCCGATGGCAGGCGCAGCGCTCGGCCGCGATCTCCTCATGCTCTATCGAACGGTCTCGGTGGACGGCTCCGGCTACCGCCAGGGCGTGCTGCTCGATCGCGTGGCCCTCGGTCGATACCTCGAGGAGGAGGTGATCTCGATCCTGCCCATCTCCGATGCGCTCTGGCTTCAGTTCGATGACGCCCCGGATCGGTCGGCGACCGAGGATTGGAGTCTCACTGAACATCGCTTCGCAGAGCCCTTCGATGGGCTGGACGTACGCCTGGCGCTCGCGCCGCTGGCGGGCATGCCGGGCGCGACGCCCCTCTATGCGCTGGCCGCATTGCTGGCCGCAGTCGCTCTCGTCGGTGTACTCGCAGTGCACCGCATGGTCGGCGTCGTGGTCGACTTCGCCGAGCGGCGCAGCAACTTCGTCGCCTCCGTGAGCCACGAACTCAAGACGCCGCTGACCTCCATCCGCATGTACGCTGAGATGCTGCGCGACGGGCTGATCAGCGAGCCGACGAAGCGCGAGGAGTACTACCGCACCATCCACGACGAGTCCGAACGCCTCTCTCGCCTGATCGATAACGTGCTCGAGTTCTCGCGCCTCGAGAAGGGCAGCCGAGTCTTCAACCTATCCGTTGGCGCCGCGGGCGAGACCGTCGAGGAGATCGCCGAACGGCTGCGTCCGCACGCCGAGCGTGAGGGCTTCAGGCTGCGCGTCGAGATCGATCCAGACCTTCCGCCGGTGCGTTTCGACCACGATGCATTGGTGCAGATTGTCTTCAATCTCGTCGACAATGCGATCAAATACGCGGCGGAGAGCGAAAGGCGGGAAGTCGTACTGCGCTGTGCGCGCACCGCTGCCGGCGGCGTGGTGGTCTCGGTGCGCGACTTCGGCCCGGGCATCTCACGTCAGCACCTCGCGCAGATATTCGAGCCCTTCTACCGTGCCGAGCCCGAGCTGACCCGCGCAGCGCGCGGGAGTGGAATCGGGCTGGCGCTGGTGAAGGAGCTCGGCGAGGCCATGGGGGCGGCGGTCACTGGCGCCAACACAGAAGACGGCGGGTTCCGCGTCGACGTGGCCTTCCAGACCGGAGCGGCCTCGGCGTAATCTCCGAGCCGAGAGAAATCGACCGGCGCCTGTCTCGTCCGTGTATTCGTCTACACCCCTACCACCCGGCGTGATGCCCTGAGAAAGGCGATGTGATCGACCGCAACGCGGTCGCGTGGTAGATTGGCGAGGCTCGCCCTACCGGCGTGCCAACCGGGTGATTCGACCGGGGGATCCATCGAGGGGCGTGTGACCAGCAGGCGAGTCGTTCTATTGACGCTGCTCGTCGTCGCAGTCGCCGGCGTTGTCGCCCTGCTCATCTGGGATCCGCATCCCACGACCGATCGCTCCTTCGATCGCGGCCGCAACGGACTCTGGCTCGGTCACAGGTGGTATACCGGTCGTGATGTGCGCACCGACGAGCCGGTGAGCGCAAGCGACGTACTTGCTCTCGGCCAGAGCTTCGCGAGACACGGCATCCGCTACGCGTACGTGCACGTCGGACCGGCACGGGCCGACGGCGGACTCGACGACCGCGTCGGCGAGATCCTGGCCCCACTTCGGGCGCGGGCGACGGATGTGGTCTTCCTCGCATGGGTGGGCGCGCGCGTCGAGAAGGTGGATCTCGATGACCCGGGCTTCCGCACCGGAATGATGGAATCATTGCGGCGCCTGACCGACGAGGGATTCGCCGGCGTCCACTTCGACTTCGAGCCGCTTCGCGACGGGGACACCGGCTATCTCGGGCTGCTCCAGCAGGTGAGGCGCGAGCTCGGGCCGGATTTCTTCATCAGCCAGGCCACGCCGCGGGCTGGCCCCTTCGGTTGGTCGGACGGGCCGCTTCGGCGCAGCTTCTGGTCGGAGGACTACTACCGCGCCACGATGTCGACGAGTGACCAGACCGTCGTCATGGCATACGACTCGCAGCTGACCTTCACCAAGGCCTACGTAGAGTTCGTCCGTCATCAGACGAACCTGCTCTCGAACTGGGCGTGCCAGACGACAGGCCACGAGATTCTCATCGGCGTGCCCTCGCATGAGGACGTCCCCAGCTACTCGAATCCGCAGATCGAGAATCTGCGCACCGCGGCATTGGGCGTGCGCGCCGCGCTGGAAGCACATTCCGCGCCCCCAGCCTGCTTCTCGGGTGTGTCGATCTACTCCTATTGGGTGACCGACGAAGCGGAGTGGCGCGACTACCGACGCTACTGGATGGCACCCGGGGAGGCGGCCGCGAACTGAGAGGCCTGCACCCACGCTTCAGCCGCCACGCCCACCGCGCGAGACTCCCATCTCGGTCGCTGCGTCGGCGGCGGCGAGTCGCAGACGCGCGTCGGGCTGGATCGCATCCTCGCGCAGACATGCCTCGGTGAGTTTGATGGCGTGCTCTTCGAGCGAGCAGGCGGCGCGATAGCGGATCTCATCCGCCCGCCCCGATAGCGCCTCGAGCTCCGCTTGCACATCGGGTGCGCCGTCGTGGACACGCGCATGACCATTCGTCGCATGCAGGGCCGCCGCCGCCTGCAGCGCGTAGCCAAGAGCCACTTCCAGCGAATCGGGATCGAGGTAGGACCCCAGAAGGCGAAGCGCACTCGGCACAGTCACGCTGTGCGCATACGCGATCCGAGCTTCCGGATGGTCGAGGTAGTGACCGGCGACCGTGGCGCAGATCTCGGAGAGCGCCGCCGACGCGGGCATGGCTTCCGGATCGAAACGTTCGATGGTCTGGGCAAACGCGGGCACTGCATCGAGCGCCAGCACGGCATCGGTGATAAAGCTCGGGCGCCGGCTGGAGGGGTCAAGCATCGGAATTTCGCGGAGCACGTCGGCCGGACCGCAGCCGGCTTCGGCCCTCGCCCCTGGGCGCCCGGGAAGCGCCTGGTAGCGGCTCGCCCAGTAGCCCAGGCCGACAGCCAGCTCTCGCCGGCGAACGGGGGTTTCCTCGCGCTCGAGGGAGCGCACCGCGTGGGCGGTGCGAAGCGCACCATGCCCGGCAGCCGCAAAGAGCCCGGGCGCCAGCCGCGGCAGCCAGCTGATGAGAACATCGGACCAATCCGCAGCGGCGAGCTCGGCCTCGAAGGTGGCGATCCAATCACCGTCGCGGCCACCGCCGAGCGCGGCCTGGTGTGCGTCCACGGCGATGGCCACGCCCTGCTCCCGCGCGGGCAAGCGGGCCGCGTACACGTCCACCCAGGCTGGGATCAATGACGCGTGCCCCAGCGCCTGCAGGGCCTCGGCCACCATCGGGCCGTGGTTCGAGAACCTGCCCGCGTACTCGAGGGCACCCAGGTGGAATCGCTCCAACGCATCGTCGAGCTCACTCATCCGCTTCCACTCCAACCGCTGCCCCCGACACTCGGAGAGTGGGGCGATCCGCTACACTGCGGGCCCCTTTTCGGGCCCTCTTTCGGGCCCTGCTCGGCCCCCCGCACCCACTCTCCGCACCCATCAGCAGGAGCTTCCATGGCTGCCTCCGTCACCGAGTCCCAGGTCCTCGACGCACTCCGACCGATCGAGGATCCGGACTTCCACAAGAGCATCGTCGACCTCGGCTTCATCAAGAATCTACACATCGAGGCCGGCCGGGTCGCGTTTGAGATCGAGCTCACCACCCCGGCCTGCCCGATCAAGGCCGAATTCGAGCGCGCCGCCCGTGAGCGTGTCTCGGCCCTCGAGGGCGTAGTCGAGGTGCAGGTCAGCATGACGGCGAATACCCGACAGGCCGTGGCGGCCGTCAAGGAGCAGCTGGTGCTGCCCGGGGTGCGCAACATGCTGGCGGTGGCGTCGGGCAAGGGAGGCGTGGGCAAGAGCACCAGCGCGCTGAATATCGCCCTCTCGCTGCGCCAGGCCGGCGCGCGCGTCGGCCTGATGGATGCCGACGTCTACGGTCCCTCGCTGCCGCTGATCACCGGCGTGATGGGCCGACCGACCACCTCTTCCAACAAGCGCATCATCCCGCTCGAGGGCTACGGGCTGAAGCTGATGTCGATGGGATTCTTCACCACGGACGACTCACCCATCATCTGGCGTGGACCGATGGTGCACGGACTGATCAAACAATTCCTCACAGACGTGGCCTGGGGGGAGCTCGACTATCTCGTCATCGATCTGCCACCCGGCACCGGGGACGCCGCACTCACGCTCACCCAGCTGGCTCCGCTCTCCGGGGCCGTGATCGTCACCACCGCCAACGATCTCTCGCTGATCGACGCCCGCAAGGGCCTGCAGATGTTCAACAAGGTAAACGTGCCAATCCTCGGAATCATCGAGAACATGTCGTACTTCACGCCGCCCGAGCTGCCGGACAAGAAGTACTACCTGTTCGGGCGCGGCGGCGGCAGGCGCGTGGCCGAGGAGCTCGGCGTGGACTTCCTGGGCGAGGTCCCGATCGATCCGCGCATGGCGGATCTCGGTGACCGCGGCGAGCCCGTCGTGATGGCCGCACCCGATTCGGAGTCCGCCAAGGCGTTCAAGCAGATTGCTGGCAACGTGGCGCGCCAGCTCGCGAAGCTGGCGATCGAGCAACCCGCGGTGACCGACACGAACATCACCTGGGTGACCCCTTAAACAAGAACAGACAAGAACAGACAAGAACGGACCGGGCCGGACCGCCCTACTCGCTGCTTCGCTGATGGAGCAGGTAGTGGAAGAGCGGTGGTGCGGGCAGTACGGGCCCCTGCTGCATGGCCGCCAGGTACTCGGGATAGCTGTCGAAGCGCTGAAGTTCGAGGTCCGGCGGCGGGACGAAGAAGCGCTCCGGAATGACCAGGCCCGGCAACCAGCTCACCCAATCGAGATGGCCCGTTCGGCCCGACCTGCGCTCGAAGGTCTCCATGCGCAGTGGCAAGCTCAGCTTGTCGGCGGTGACCCAGATCGTGCGCCGACCCGCGTTGTCGGTGATGCGATAGACGTCTGCGGGGATCCCATTGAGCGACTCACTGCGGACCTTTTCGCCGCCGTCGGCAATCAAATCCTCGAGCTCGAGCCCGAAGGGCCGCTTGCGTTGGTGGTCGAGCTCGACGGCGGCGGGCGTGCGGTTCACCACGTAGCCCGACTTCGTGAGTTCGTCCCACATGAAGTAGTCGTCTCCATTGACCACGGTGATGATGGGATGCCCGGCGATGATGACCTCGGATCGGAAGAGCGGCCCCTTGGACCAGTACTGCACCACCACCATCTCGCGCGTCGAGCGACCCACCGTCGTCGCATAGAAGCCGGGGTTTCCAGCCGGTGGCCGTGGGTCTTCGACGCCCTTCTCCCGAATCCCCTCGGCGGCCTGCGCGGCGGTGGCCGTGGGCGGGGTGAGAGCCATCAGCCCCAATGGAGCCATCAGCCCCAATAGAGCCATCAGCGCCAATGGAGCCATCAGCCCGAACCGGGCCGCCCCGGTCAAGGTCGCCTTCAGCTCTGCGATCGCGACTAGGACGGGGCTTCGGCGCGACGAGGTGCCAATCATGCGGGGCCTCCGTGAGGGCTCACTCTGAGAGCGAGGGGGCGTCGAGTGTCGCAGATGAGTGCGGCGGCGGCACGATCGATGCGATCGGCCTGCCCTCCATCCACGCGGGCACCTTCAGGCCGAAGAGTGCCAGCACCGTGGGCGCCACATCGACACTGTGCACCACAGGCAGGCGCGTGCCCGACGCGACGCCGCGCCCAATCGCCATGAAGATGGATGCCATGCTCGGCTCCGCTGGGTCGTAGCCGTGGTAGCCCGCGAGATCGAGGTCGCCGTACACGATGGCCGTGCCGACTGGCGCCCGCACCACGACATCTGCAAAGCGCACGTGTCCGACTCGCCAATCCGCCGGTGCCCGCGCGCGAAGATGCGCCTGCAGGCCCACTTCGCGCGCTCGGGCGACGGCGCGCTCGGCGATCTCCGCGTCGCGCCGACCCGCCGCGCCGAGATCCACCGTCGCGAAGCCCCCGATGCCGAAGACCCGCGCTCGAATGCCGACGGCCTTCAGCTCCTTGGTGAGATTCAATCTGCGCTCAGCACCGACCATGCCGTGATCCGAGACGAAGATCAGCGTCGTGGTCGGCCAGAGCTCGCGCTCGCCGATGCCATCGATCAGCCTCGAAATCGACAGGTCCTGCTTCTGCAACGACCGCTGCACGGCTTCGCTGCCGACCCCGTATCGGTGACCCGCGTGGTCTGCGCCATGGAACCAACTGGTGATGAAATGGGGTGACTCATCGGCGGGCAAATCGAGCCAGGCGAGGATCTGCTCGACTTTCTTCTCTTCGCCGGTTCGGCTCGAGAACTTCTTGGACCATCGCGGTCCGCGGCCGCTGCGCCAGGGCTCCTCGGAGCCCACCCAGTAGTAGGACGCGGACGGGATGCCCTCAGCCGCCAGCAGCGACCACAGCGGCTCGACCTCGATCCATGTCGCGATGTCTTCCTTCTCGAAGACACCGCGCTCGGGATCGAGGAAGACATTATTCACCAGACCGTGAAGCTCGGGCGCTACGCCCGTTACCAGGGTGACGTGACTGGGAAAGGTATTGGCAGGGATCGACGGGATCAGCCGCAAAGCGACGGCGCCGCGCTCGCCCGCCGCCACCAGGGAGGGCACACTCTCCCGCGTGATGTCCGCCGGCCGCGTTCCGTCGAGGGAAATCAGCACGACTCGGACGGGCTCGGCGGCCGCCGCCGATAGTGCAACGAGCGCACAGAACGTCGCAGCCGCAAAGGCCAGGAATGCCGCCCCGCTGCCTCGTAGACGCCTCTCCACTTCTCCCCCCTGGTTTCGCTCTTCCGCTACTTCACAGACCACGAATCGACCGCATCGTGGGATGCGCCGCGACGCGACGGATCTTACCATCGGCGACCATGCGAAGCGCTCTCACCATTGCGGGATCGGACCCCACCGGCGGAGCGGGCCTACAGGCGGATCTCCAGGTCTTTCGCAGTCACGGTCTGCACGGCGCCGGTGTCACGACGGCGCTCACCCTGCAGGACAGCGCAAAGATCCACAAGGTAATGCCAGTCTTCCCATCGCTGGTGCTCGAACAACTCCGCGTGCTGCTGCGCGACTTCATTCCCACCGCGCTGAAAGTCGGGATGCTCTATTCGGACGATATCGTGCTCAACGTCACCCGAGCGCTCGGCGCGCTGGATGAGCAGACACCAGTCGTCGTCGACCCACTGCTCGCCGCGAGCGACGGGACACCGCTGCTGGAGAGACGCGCCTGGGGATCGCTACAGAGGCTCATGCAGGGCTGTCGCCTGGCCACGCCGAACTTGATCGAGGCCGAGCAACTGACGGGCACCGACGTCTCGACGCGCGTCGGATGCGAGCGCGCCGCACGCGTCTTCCTGGACGACTTCGGCTGCCGGGCCGTGCTCGTAAAGGGTGGTCATCGCGAGGGCGCGCCCGACGATCTATTGGCCGAGCGCAGCGTCGATGGGGCGACCTTCGCCTGGCTCTCGGGCACGCGTCTCGAGGGTGCACCCGTGCACGGCACCGGCTGCGCGCTCTCAGCGGCAATCACAGCCGGGCTCGCGCTCGGACAAGACCTCGCAGAGGCCGTCGAGGCGGCTCGGCATTTCGTTCGCGACGCGATCGAGTCGGCGCGTGCACCCGGCGCCGGCGCACGCTTTCTCGTTCTGCCGGGCCAGGTGCTATGAGCGGCACAGGCTCCGACGCGAAGCGGACCACGGCGCCCGGCCCCCACGCCGAGTACAGCGACGCCATCCGCAGCGGTCGGGACGAGCTGCAGGACTGGCACGCTCGCGAACGCTGGCTCTCGCACGCGCGGCTGGCCGTCTTCGCGGCGGGGCTGGTGCTCGGCTGGCTGGCATTCGGCAGCCGGACGCTGGCTGCGGTCTGGGTCGGACCACCGGTGCTGGTCTTCGCCGCGCTGCTGATCGTACACGACCGGGCGATCCGGAAGCACCGCCGCGCCGAGCGCATCGTCGACTTCTACGAGCGCGGCCTGGCGCGCATCGAGGACACTTGGATGGGGCACGGCAACACGGGCGCCGCGCACGCTCCGGATGGACATCCCTACGCGGACGACCTCGACCTCTTCGGTCCCGGCTCGCTCTTCGAGCTGCTCTGTACCGCGCGCACCACGGCGGGCGAATCGATGCTGGCGCGCTGGCTGCTCGAGCCGGTGGACGCCGACGTGGCGCGCGGCCGTCAGAGGGCCGTGCGCGAGCTCACGCCGCGAACCGCCCTGCGGCGTGACCTGTCGCTGCTCGGTGAAGACATCGGCGGGCGCATCGCAGCGGATTCGCTCTCCAGCTGGGGCAGTGCGCCGATCCGGCTGCACCCCGGCTTGCAGATCGTAGCCGCCGGGATGACCGGACTGACCGGGCTGGGTATCGCCCTATGGATCACGACGGATATCGGGGCGATTCCCTTCCTCTTCTTTCTGGCCGCGCAGGGCGGCTTTGCGGCGTGGCTGCGGCCGCGGGTGCGAGCGGTGCTGGCGGGCGTCGAGGCGCCCAGCCACGAGCTGGCCGTGCTCTCGGGCCTGCTGGCGCGGCTCGAGGAGGAGTCGGTCTCGTCGGAACGGCTGGTCGAGCTGCGCGCCGAGCTCGAGACCGGCGGCGTGCCACCGTCGCGCCGCATCGCATCGCTGCGCCGGCTGGTGGACCTGCTCGACGCGCGGCGGAATCAATTCTTCGCCCCGATTGGCGCACTGCTGCTCTGGAGCACTCAGCTCGCCGTTGCGCTCGAACGCTGGCGATCCGAGTGCGGCGATGCACTGGGCCCGTGGATCGAGGCTGCGGCCGAGATCGAGGTGCTGTGTGCGTTCGGCGGTTACGCGTATGAGCATCCCGATTGCGTTCACGCCGAGTTCCTCGACGCTGGACCACTCTTCGACGCGGAGGGGCTCGGGCATCCACTGATTCCGGACGCCCGATGCGTACGCAACGACGTGTCACTAGGCGGTGGGTGCCAAGCCTGGATGATGAGTGGCTCCAACATGTCCGGAAAGAGCACCCTGCTGCGGACGGTTGGCGTCGCCACGCTCTTGGCAATGGCGGGTGCGCCGGTGCGGGCGTCGCGGCTGCGACTCTCATCCATGCAGCTAGGCGCCTCGATCCGCATCAGCGACTCGCTTCAGCAGGGCGCCTCGACCTTCTTTGCAGAGATCACTCGGCTGCGTCAAATCGTCGAGCTCACGGCCGCGGACCGGCCCCTGCTCTTCCTGCTCGACGAGGTGCTCCACGGGACCAATTCCCACGACCGGCGCATCGGCGCTGAGGCCGTGGTGAGCGGGCTGGTGGCGCGCGGCGCCATCGGCCTCGTCACCACGCACGATCTGGCTCTCGCGCGGATTGCCGACGAGCTGGCACCCCGGCTCCAGAACGTCCACTTCCAGGACCACATCGAGGACGGCGAGATGAGCTTCGACTACAAGCTGCGTCCCGGTGTCGTCACACGCAGCAACGCCCTCGAGCTGATGCGATCGGTCGGCCTGGACGTCTGAGGTGGGCAGCTCCCGCCGCCCTCCCCCGTGGGATTGGCCGATCGGGTAGAGCCAGCATAGGGCGGGCCAAGATTGAGCAAGAAGAGCTTGATCGCGTGCGGACAGTGGCGTAGAACCAGGAAGATGGCACGTCCCGGAAGCACCCATGCTGCCGCAGGTAGTTCGCAGATTGTCAGCCGCGAGCGGATCGTCATGGCGGCGCGAGGCCTGATGGCCCAGCACGATCCAGCCGAGGTCGACCGAGAGTCGATCGTCGATGCGGCGGGTGTACGTCCCGAGGACTTCGACCGCCACTTCCAGGACATGTCCGTGCTCTGGCAGTCGGTGGCCACGGCGATGGTTCGCGACATGGCGGACGTGCAGCGCAGCCTTTATGGGATGCGCTGCTCGGTGCCGGATCGCCTATCCAGGACCCTCGACTACGCGCTCGACGCATTCGAGCGGTCTCCAGACGGCTACCGGGCGATTCGGCGCATGGTCGACGCACCGGGCCCGGCCGGCGACCACGCTCGCGGCATGCTGCAGGGCATTCTGACCGAGATCACCTGCCAGCTCGGTGTGCTGCACGGCTGGGACGAGGAGCCCGAGCTCACGGCGCAGTGCCTCTACGCCCAGCTGCTACGGATCTTCGACCACTGGCAAGCGCATCCCGAGCACATGACGCGCAAACGCATCCAGACCTTCGTGATGCAGCACCTCCGGCTCGGCCGCACCGAGCTGGCGACTGCGGACGCCTAGCGCCAGATCAGGATCAGGCCGCGTCGCCGCTCTCGCCGAGCACCATGAAGCGCATCGAGTTCAGCAAGAACTTGCGTGTCGTGTCTCGATCGATGCGGGGTCGGTGGTCGAGCCAATAGCCGACCATGTGCTGCAGCATCGCAACGAGTGTTTGTGAGAGCAGCTCGACATCCTGCCGCAGCAGGTCGCCCGAGAGCATTCCGGTCTCGAGGATCGGAGCCCACACTGCGGCCTGACACTCGCACGCCCAGCTGGTCAGGTCCCCGGCGGTGGTCCGGATGCGGCGCGGGGCCTTGTACCAGAGGAAGGCGTTCTCGCGGCTGGCCGCCGCTTCCATGTAGGCGTCGACGCCCCGGGTCAGGCGATCGAGGGCACCGTCCCCGGAGGCCATGGCGAGGCGCTGCGCCTCGCACAACTCTTCGACCAAGCGCACCACCATCGCGGTCAGCAGGTCGTCCTTGCCGTCGAAGTAGAGATAAAAGGTCCCCACGGAGACCCCGGCTCGCTCCGCCACCTCGTCGATGTGGAGTCCAGCGTCGGTGTGCTCACCGATCAGCCAGTGAGCGGCGCCGAGGAGCCGCTTCCGGACCTCGGGATTGGGTGCGCGCAGCTTCCGTCGCCGGCGGCCCGAGGGCATCACGGCGCGGATTTCGTTTGGGGCGGGCTCCACGAATCAAAGTCTATTCACCAGCGGCCACGTTGGTCAAGCAAATCTGACCATAAATCCCGAATAACTGTTCGAATCTCGGCTCAGATTTCCCTCATTTGGAGGAATCCCGAAAATTTCGCGTCAGAAACCGGTTTTCTCGATGATAGAGTGAACCTAATTCACCAATTGGGACCGTGGCTCTCGGCCACGAATGCGGAAGGTGAACCTCATGCCCCTGCGACACACGCTGCTCGGATTGCTGCACTGCCAGCCCATGCATGGCTACCGGTTACGACAACACGCCAAAGAGTACTCCTGGATCTATCCGATGACCAATGCCTCCATCTATCCGGCCCTGCACGGATTGGAGGGAGATGGTTTCATCTCGCACCATTCGGAGATCCACAATGGCCGCGCCCGCAAAGTCTACGAGATCACCGACTCGGGTCGGGCGGAGCTGCGGAGCTGGCTGATCGATCCGACGCCTCATGGCATGACGTTTCGCGATCACATGCTGCTCAAAATTGCAATGCAGACCGATGATACGATCCGCTATGCGAGGCTCTGGATCGAAGAGGCGCTGCTCGATCTCCGCAAGGAATACGAACACTACCGCAACGAGCTCGAAGCCGACGAGAGCTTGGCCCGCTACACGCGTGTCGCGATGCAGTACGGGCTCGAGATGGTGGAGCTACGTGTTCGCTTCTTCGAGCAGGTCCTCGAGACGGCACGTCAGCCAAGCTCCTCCGTTCACGTCCAGAGCATGACCGCCTGAGAATAGAGTCAGGTCCAGTGCACGTCCTCACCGTAGAGGACGAGCCCGAGCTTGCGCGCGACCGAGATCGACGCCCGATTCGTCCAGCTCGCGCTGTAGAGAGGCAGGCTTCCCACCCGCAGCACCGCGAGCGCCCACGCCGCCACGCAGCGGCCCGCCAATCCCCGCCCGCGATGCTCCGCGACGGTCTCGACGCCCACCTCGATCGCCGGCCCGCCCCGGCCCGCCGCCATGTAGGCAACCGACACCCACTCGCCCGCGTCGCGCACGCCGAAGCACGGTAGCCGCTGCTCGAGGCCATACCGGAGCTCGGCAAAAGCCTCGGCCAGCGCCGCGCAGGCAACGGCGTCGCTGGGCTCGATGCGCTCCACCCCGTCGGCCAGCTCGACCAGCCTACGCCGCTGATCGGTGTCGCCCCGAAAGCGGTAGGCGGGTCCGCGCCACTCGTCCACGATCGGCGCTGCACCGGCCAGCAGGCGCCGGATCGCCTCGTTGCGCTCGGGCGGCGGCGGCACGGCATCGACCGCCGGGTTCTGCACCCGCTCCTTGCCGACCAGGCGCGAGAGACTGCGCACGAGATGGCTCGGAAGATCTTCACGCAGTCGCCACACGTTGCCGTGCTGTGTTCGGCCAAGGAAGAGGCGTGGAGCGCGGGCGCGCTGGGGCTCGCGACGATCCGTAATCCGTCCGCGAGCATCGTGATGAAAGAGCGCACCCGCCTGCAGCGCCATCCAGTCACAGTCGGTCGTGGGCGTCACGTGTCCCGAACCCCTCATCGCACCGCCTCCCCCAGCTCTCCCAGGTCCCCTGGCCACCCGGTCTCGAACCGAAAGCGTGGCGGATCCTCGAGGCTTCGGAAACGCCCCCCCCCTGTGCGCACCCTCGGGTTATGATGACCGGACGCGCGCCCCTCCCCCGGACTCCGGAGCCCCACTCGCATGACCCACACCGAACATCCCAATGCATTGCTGATCCAGCAGTCCTGGCAGGCCGTCGCCCACAGCGACGTCGACACCCTCAAGGCCCTCTGGGACGAGGACATCGTGTGGCATGTCACGGCCAACAATCCCTGGCGGGGGGAGCACATCGGTCACGAGGCAGTCCTCGAGTACCTCGCACAGCTCGGCGACTCGGGTGAGAGCTACAACACCACTCTGCACTGCGTGATGGCGAACGACGAATACGCGGCCGCGATCTGTCACGTGTCGACCAAGCGAGACGATCGGGTCCTCGAGGTCGGCCAGATCCTGCTCGGGCGCTTCGAGGGTCGAAAGATCAAGGAGATCTGGGCTCTCTCGCTGGACCCGCAGGCGGTGGAGCGGTTCTGGGCCTGAGCGCGTCCGGTCACGCGCTCCGCAGCGCTTCGAGGAGGCGCTCCCAGATATTGCCGAAGGAACCTGCTCATCACGAGCACCACGTCGCCTTCGCGATGGTGCTCCACCAGGTGCGTCACGATGCCGTCCACCGAGTCGAAGCTCGCCGCCGACACACCGCGCTCGCCGAGGGCCGCGACCAGCTCCAGTGAAGAAAAGCGCTCGGTCACCTCGCCTGTCGCGCTGTAGATCGGCTCGTCGGGCACCTCGAAGACAACGATGTGGTCGGCACCCGCCAGTGC